>JBBSPR010000119.1:0-8990 GCA_038258615.1 Sphingomonadales bacterium | reverse complement strand
GCGGCGGCCACATCCCCGGCTCCAAATCGCTGCCCTTCGACCGGCTGTTCACCCCCGAAGGCACTTACAAACCCCTCCCCGAGCTCAAGGCCGCCTTCGACGAAGCCGGAATCGACCTCGAAAAGCCCGTCGTCGGCACCTGCGGCTCGGGCGTCACCTCGGCCGCCCTCGCCTTCGCCGCCGCCATGCTCGGCCACCCCGCCATGGCGATCTACGATGGCAGCTGGTCCGAATGGGGCGCCTCGCCGAACACGCCCGTCGTAACCGGCGGCTGATGCCCCGCCGCCAGCCCCCGGCCGATCTGTCGGCGCTCGGGCCCGGCACCCGCCTCGCCACCGCCGGCCGCGAACCGCGTGCCACCGCGCGCTTCGTCAACCCGCCGGTGGCGCGCGCCTCGACCATCCTCTTCCCCACCCTCGCTGCCCTTGATGCCGCCATCAAGACTCCCGACGCCGGCCTCTACTACGGCCGCCGCGGCACGCCCGGCATCTGGGCGCTCGAAGACGCGCTGACCTCGCTCGAGCCCGGTGCCGCCGGCACCAAACTCTACCCCTCGGGCGTCGCTGCCATCAGCACAGCCCTTCTCGCCGTCCTCAAGGCCGGCGACGAGCTGCTCGTCACCGACACCGCCTATGAGCCCACCCGCCTCTTCGCCGACCAACTGCTCAAGCCGCTCGGCATCACCACCCGCTATTTCGACCCGCGCACCCGCGACATCACCTCGGACTTCACATCCGCCACCCGCGCCATCCTGCTGGAAAGCCCCGGCTCGCTCACCTTCGAGGTGCATGATCTCCTTGGCCTCACCGCTGCCGCAAAGGCGCGCGGCATCACCACCATCCTCGACAACACCTGGGCCACGCCGCTCCGCCTGCAGCCGCTGGCGCTGGGCGTCGACATCAGCATCCAGGCGCTCACCAAATATGTCGGCGGCCATTCGGACGTGATGATGGGCTCCGCCACCGCCACCGCAGCACTTTGGCTCCGCCTCTGCCGCGCCCATTACCGGCTCGGCATGAACGTCTCCCCCGATGATGCCGCCCTGGCGCTGCGCGGCCTCCGCACCCTCGGCCTGCGCCTCGACCGCCACGAAACCTCGGCGCTCGCCGTTGCCCGCTGGCTCGAAGCCCATCCCGCCGTCCACAGCGTGCTCCACCCCGCCCTGGCCTCGCACCCCGATCACGCGCTCTTCACTCGTGATTTCAGCGGCGCCACCGGCCTGTTCGCCTTCGTGCTGAAGCGCGGCACCCGCGCCGATCTCGCCCCCTTCCTCGATGGCCTTCACCATTTCGGGATGGGCTTCTCCTGGGGCGGCTATGAATCGCTCGCCCTGCCCGTCGATCTCAAGGGCTGCCGGAGCGCCACCGCCCCGGCCTTCCCCGGCCCGCTCATTCGCCTCTCGATCGGCCTTGAGGACCCTGCGGACCTCATTGCCGATCTCGAAGCCGGCCTCGCGCGCCTGCCTGCTGTCTGAAGGCTCAGGCGATAGCGACGCCCGCGCGGCGACGCCGCACATTTGCGCCCACCAGCCCGAACCCGACGATCATCAACGCCCAGCTCCCCGGCTCAGGCACGGCGTTCACGGCCGGCACAAGCGCACCACCATCCGTCAGCGCCAGCGTGGGCTGAAACCCGAGTGCAGTCGACCCGTTGCCTGCGAAAAACTGGCCGGTTCCTCCGCGCAAGACCTGAGTGGCGGTTCCCTGGGCTGCAACCGTATCGCTCAGGAACCAGTTCACGACGCCGCCAGCGCCCGCCGCATGGCCAGCGCCGATCCGGTACGTCCGGCCGGCGGTGAACTGAATTGGTCTGAAGTCGAACAGCCGCTCTTCGCTTGTACCGTTCGTCCCGAATGCCGCATCGATTTCACGAATATTGGCCCCTGCCGTCCGGCTCAGGCCATTGGCTTGGATCTGAAGTGAACCCAATGATGTAAAACTGCCAGTGGCATCATTTCGTTCGGAAATACCGAAGATGATTCGTTGACCTCCGAAAGACTGGATCAATTGCAGCGCCATGATTGCCCGGTTTGCCACAAAAGTTGAATCGACGCTGAACTGGAAAGACGTGTCATAGAAATAGGCGGTGTTCACCCCGACACGCGCAGCGCCATTGTCGTAATCGTCGAGCGGCGCCCGTTCCACCGTCGGCCAAGCCCCACCCGTCGTTCGAACCACAACGGTCCCCACTTCGAAGTTGGACCAGAAAATCGTCGCTTCCACAGGCGCAGCCAAACCAAACGCCGCGACAATACCAATATGCTTGAGTGCTGAAATCATGTCACAATACCCTCGACATTAATCCCGGCGCAGCACATGCCTAAGGGACCATTTATCGAATTGCAACACGCCTCAGCAACGGTGCGACGATCTTGCCGCATCGCCCAGGCATTGCCTCAATCCGTCAAGAACGGCAGACACAGCCCGCCCCGCCCCTCCAACTCACGCCCCCCGATCACGCCCTTCAACCAGCGCCTGACGCAGCCCCGCCAGCAGCCCCGCATCGCTCCACGGCTTGGCGATGCACGGCGCCCCTGCCATCGCCGGGTCGTCCGAGAGGCCGCTGACATAGCCCGTCATCACCACGAACGGAATCTGCCGGCGTGTCAGTTCATCCGCCACCGACGACGTCCGCTCGCCGTGCAGATTTCGGTCGAGAACCACCAGCGACGGCCCGTCGCTTTCAACCCGCTCCAGCGTCTCGCGTACCGTCGATGCAGTCGCCAGCACATCGCAGCCTTCGTCCGTGAGAAGGTCCTCCACTGCCATCGCCACCAGCAGCTCGTCCTCGACGACCAGCACGCGGCATCCCTGCAGTTCCGGATAAAGCGACATCACACATCCTAGGCCAGAGAAAAGCACAGATGCATCGTACAACCCTCGGGCTCGAACTTGAGTTCCGCCTCGCCCCCCATTTCGAAGCGGCTGGCGCGCTCGATAAGCCTGGTGCCGAACCCGCGCGTTTCAGGCGGCTTCACCACCGGGCCGCCGCGCTCCTTCCAGACAAACACCACTTCGCGCATCAAATCGGTCTTCACCACGTCCCATGTCACTGAAAGTCGGCCTTCCGGGGTCGAAAGCGCACCATATTTGGCAGCGTTCGTCGAAAGCTCGTGCAACATGAGGGAAAGGCCCAGCCCTTGCTTCGGCGTGAGATCTAGCCCCTTCCCCTCGATCGAAATCGCCTCGCTCCCTGCCGTCGAATACATTTCGAGCGCCGTCTCGACGAGCTTCCTGATATCGGCCGAGTTCCACTGCGTCGCCAGCAGCAGGTCGTGCGCCCGCGCCAGCGCATGCAGCCGGCCGATGAACGTCATCCGGAACTGCTCCACCGACGTCATGTTGCGGCTTGTCTGGCTCGCCAGCGCCTGCACCACAGCCAGCGTGTTCTTCACCCTGTGGCTCAGCTCCAGCGTCAGCATCTGGCGCTCGGTCTCGGCGCGCCGACGGTCGGTGATGTCCTGGAACAAAACCCCCACCTGCCGGTCGCCGCGCTCACCAAACCGAAAGTCATGGACCTCGAAGAAGCGGCCCAACGCTGCCGCCGGTCCCTCCAGTTGTTCGGCAACCTGCGTCTCGGCAACCCGCGCATAATTTTCGAACCAATGGTCTTCATGCGTCGGCGCAATCTCGCGCATCGTCCGCCCCACGGCATCGGCAATTCCCGTCTGCTCGGCAAAGGCGCGGTTGACCGCCAGAAACCGGTAATCGACCGCCTTGCCGGCATCGTCCATCATCATCTCGATGACGCAGAACCCCTGGTCGATCGCATCGAAAAGCAGCCGATACTTGGCCTCGGTCTCAAGCTCGCGCGCCTGCGCGTTCCGCAGGCTGCCGATGTCGATAAAGGTCACCACCGCCCCGTCGATCCGGTCCTCGACCGTGCGATAGGGGCGCACCCGCATCATCAGCCAGCGGCCGTCAACGCTTTCGATCTCGGCCTCGAGCGGCGTCAGATCGTCCAGCACCTGGCTCACATCGGCATCGATCGCGCGATTGCGCAGCCGGTTGGTGAAGTTGGTCAGTGGCCGTCCGATGTCATTGTCGGTTACATTGAAAAGATCGGCAATCGGCGGCGTGAACATGCGGATGCAGAGCTGTCGATCGAGAAACAGCGTGCCGATCTCGGTGGCCGATGTCAGGTTGCGCAGGTCGTCATGCGCGGTCGATATGCTCTCCAGTTTCTTCTTCAACTCACCGTTCACCGTGTGCAGCTCTTCGTTCATCGACTGGAGTTCTTCTTTCGAAGTCTCCAACTCCTCCGCGGTCGATCGATATTCCTCGTTGATCGATTGCAGTTCCTCGTTCGCCGCGCGCAGATCCTGCATCGCCAGTTCATGCTCGGCACGGCTGAGCGCCAGGGCCTCCTTCGCACTTCTGAGTTCGGACCGCATTCGCCCGAAGCCGACACCGGCTTCATCCGCGTCCCCCGCGTCCCCCTCGTCCTGCTCCGGCCCGCCGTCCAGAAACAGCACCAGCGCATGGGTCGCAGGGCCTTCCTCCGAGGGCACCGGGCTCACATTCAATGCAATGCGGCGCAGCATGCCATCGACCTTGGCCGAAACGCCGATCGTGAGTGTCGGCAGCTTGCGCACGGTGGCACGCTCGATAGCATGGCCAAGGTCGAGCCGCAGTTCGGGCAGCACCACCGAAGAAAGCCGGCCGCTGAACACGCCCCCGGAATGCATGATATAGCGGCCTGCACCGGGCGACAGGTGCAGGATGCGGTGTGCTTCATCGACCAGCACGCTCGGCGGTGCCGCCTTTTCCAGCGCTGCCTCGTGACGCATGACGGCGCTGGCATCGCGTCCGGCCGGACCGGGCGCGACCTCGGCCGCAGCAGGGTTTCTCGGAGCTGTGCCGCTGCTCTCGGCAATCATCGGCAAACTACGCGGCGCTTGCGCACGTGATTGGTAGAGCCGTGCTTCCCTGTGCATCGGCGTGAAAAGCTGCTGCTCCCCATCCGCGGTCTCCGCGGAGCCGAGAAACAGATACCGCTGCTGCCGCAAACCATAATAGAACAGCGAGCACAGTTTCTCCTGCAACGGCCGTTCGACATAGATCATCAGGTTGCGGCAGCTGACGAGGTCGAGCCGCAAGAACGGCGGATCACGCAACACGCTGTGTGCGGCGAACAGCACCATGTCGCGGATGTCCTTGCGAATGCGGTAGCCCTCGCCTTCCTTCACGAAAAACCGCTGCAGCCGCTCGTCGGACACATCCACTTCGATGGCGCCCGGATAATAGCCGCGCCGCGCCACCACCAACGCAGCATCATCGAGATCGGTCGCGAAGATCTGGATCGGCACCCGCACCTTGCGCCGCGTCGCCTCCTCGGCAAAAAGCATGGCGATGCTGTAAGCCTCCTCGCCCGTTGCACATCCCGCCACCCAGGCCCTTATCCCCTCCTCCGACAAATCGTCGAAAAGCGGCGCGATCGCCTCAAGCGCAAGCGTCTCGAAGGCTTCAGGGTCACGAAAGAACTGCGTCACCGAAATCAGCATGTCGCTCAGCAGCGCACCGGCCTCCTCCGGAGCCTCCTGCACAAGCCGCGCATAGTCCGGCAGGGTCTTCACCTTCCGCACCTGCATCCGCCGCAGCACCCGGCGTGATACGGTGGCGCGCTTGTACCCCGAAAAATCATGCCCCGTGCGTGCCCGCAAGATGCCCACGATCCGCCGCAGGTCATTGGCGCTGCCCGCCGCATCGAGGGACCGCACTGCATCCTTGCTCCTCGCAATATCGGCCACCAGATCGGCCAGACGTTCGATGGGCGCAATGAAATCGGCAAGCCCGGTCGCGATGGCACTTTGCGGCATCGACGGAAATTCGGCTTCTTCCGGATCTTGCACCAGAATCACGCCGCCGGCTTCCTTGATCGCCGCGACGCCGGCAGCACCGTCCGAGCCGGCGCCGGTCAATACCAGCGCCAGCCCGTCACCCCGCCCTTCGGCAATCGACCGGAACAGCATGTCGATCGGCGCCCTGCGCCCGCGTGGCTGGCTGAAGGCGCGCGCATGCACCTTGTTCCCCTCGATCACCAGTTCGCGGTCGGGCGGAATCACATAAACGCAATTCGCCTTCAGCACCGGCGTGTCGGTCACCTGATGAACCGTCATGCGCATCGCCGCCGCCAATATCTCGCGCATCTGGCTCGGATGATCGGGAGACAGATGCAGGATGACCACATAGGCGAGGCCAAGATCTTCGGGCAACGCGCGCAGCAGCGCCTGCAATGCCTTTACGCCGCCCGCCGACGCCCCGATGCCACAGATGGGAACATGTGTCGCTTTGCCGGTTCGCGGCATGTCTGGCCTCCCTCGCGACACTCGCTCGAATATTCGATTCAAGCCTCCCGAGGTCAACACGCCTTCCCCGGAAAAGCACCATGACCGGTATCGCAACTCTCCGATTTTCGACAGGAAAACCGCAAAGGCGAAAAAATAAAGCACGCTGCAGCCGCATCCGGGCGCCGTGCAAAACGTAGTTCGAGGTTGTCCGCAGACTGGAATCAACCAGTTGGCGGGCCGGGGAGATGCATGTCAGTCGCACGGCCAGGGTTCTGCCGGTGCGCCGGCTGCACCCCGTCCAGGTGATCGGCAGCAGCTCCCGAACAGTATCAGGGAGTATCCAGGAATGACGAACAACACCTTGCCGATCCGCGTTCAGCTCGCGGTCGCTGCCAGCGCCGCAGCCCTCGCCTTCGCCGCCCCGGCCGTCGCCGGGCCCACTGCCCCCTGTGTCGATGGCGCCAGCGCCAACAGCACCGAGTGTGGCACCAATTCCACCACCGCGGCCGCCGGCGCCACCGCCATCGGCAATGGTGCCATCGCCTCGGGTGTCGATGCCGTCGCCCTCGGCTCGGATGATGCCGGCGTCGCCCCCGCCACCGCCTCCGCCGCCTCCACCGTCGCCATCGGCGGGGAGAGCATCGCTTCCACCCCCGGCGCCACCGCCCTTGGCTGGCAGGCCCGCGCCACCGGCGCCATGGCCACTGCCGTCGGCCACCAGACCACCGCTTCCGGCGCCCAGAGCTTCGCCGGCGCCGAAGACGCCATCGCCTCGGGCAGCAACGCTGTCGCCATCGGCAACCTCGCCGTCGCCAGCGGCGGTGATGCCATCGCCATCGGCGGCAACCGAGATGGTGCCATGGGCCGCGCCACCGTCGCTTCCGGCGCCTCCACCGTCGCCGTCGGCGGCCAGGCGCTCGCCACCGCGACTGCCGCCACCGCCTATGGCTGGCGCTCGGAAGCCACCGGCGAACGCGCCACCGCACTCGGCCATCTCGCCGTCGCCTCCGCCGTCCGCTCGGTCGCCGTGGGTGAAGGTGCGAGCACCACCTCCACCAACGCTGAATCGCTCGGCGAGTCGGTTGCGGTCGGCAACCTCGCCGTCGCATCGGACGAAGACGCTGTCGCCATCGGCGACAAGGCCACCGCGAGCGGCTTCCATTCGACCGCGGTCGGCGGTGAATCGGTTGCCTCGGGCCGCGGTGCCCAGGCCTTTGGCTGGCAGGCACAGGCCACCGGCGGGCTTTCGCTCGCCGCCGGCCATCAGGCTGTTGCGGGCGGCACCAACGCCACAGCCGTCGGCAAGAACGCCAATGCCTCGGCCCTCTCCTCGGTCGCCCTCGGCTTCGGCGCGACAACCGCATCCGCCAACGCCGAATCGCTCGGCACCTCGGTCGCCATCGGCAGCCTCGCCGTTGCGTCGGACGAAGACTCGGTCGCCATCGGTGATCAGGCCCTCGCCAGCGGCTTCCATGCCACGGCGGTGGGCGGCGAGTCGGTCGCTTCGGGTCGCGGTGCCCAGGCCTTCGGCTGGCAGGCGCGCGCAACCGGCGGCCTTTCGCTCGCCGTCGGCCATCAGGCCGTCGCCGCTGGCGCAAATGCGAACGCGCTGGGCAAGAACGCCAATGCCGCCTTCGATGGCTCGACGGCGGTGGGCTTCGGCGCCACCACCACCCGCGCCAACCAGGTCAAGCTCGGCGGCACTGGCAGTTCGGTGACGGTGGGTGATCTCGCCGCCTCCACCCTGGCCCAATCGGGTTCGGTCAATGTCGTCACCGCCGATGGCTCGGGCACCTTGGGGGCAGGCCCCAGCGTCGCCAGCCTCGCCACCGCGGCATCGGTGAACACGCTGAACGGTCAGGTCAACACCATCAATGGCCAGGTCGGGCAGCTGTTCAACCTGAACGACATCAACCGCGCCGATATCCGCAAGGCCAATGAGGGCGTCGCCATGGCGCTCGCGATGGAATCGCCCAGCCTGCCAACGGGGGCCAACATCGCCATTTCCGGCGGTGTCGGCTATTACCAGAACCGCACGGCCGCCACGACTGCCGTCAGCTTCCGGATCGGGGACATGTCCTCGCTCTCGGCTGGCGTCGGTGTCGGCCTCAACACCGGCGAAGTCGGTGCGCGGGGAGGTTTCCAGGTCGCATGGTAAGCAATTCACGTTCGTTTCGTGCACTGCCGGGGCTCATCGCCCCGGCAGTTGCCGTTCTGCTGGCCCTCGGCGCTGCACCTCTGCTGGCGCAAGCCTCGGCACCCCCGCCGGTCTCGGCACAACCCGTGCCCGGCGAACTCGATCTCTCCAAACTCATCTGGACGACGCTGGCGGCAGTCGATCACGCCAACCAGTCGGGCAATTATTCGGTGCTGCGCGATCTCTCGTCGCCGTCTTTTCAGACCGCCAACGACGCCGCGCGCCTCGCCCAGATTTTCTCCGGCCTGCGCGCCAGCGGCACGGATCTCTCAAACGCGCTGCTCCTCGGCCCGACCTGGACGGCACCCCCCGCCATCGTCCCCGGCGGCCTGCTGCGCCTCCAGGGCTTCTTCGGACTGCGCCCCACCGCAATCGCCTTCGACTTGAGCTACCAATGGGTCGGCGGCCGCGGGGGGGGCGGCGGGGGCGGGCGCCGCCCCCGCCCCCCCGCCCCCGGCCCCCCCCAAGCCCCCGCCCCCCCCCCGCGCGCGGCCGCAAACGACG
>JBBSPR010000118.1:0-9039 GCA_038258615.1 Sphingomonadales bacterium | reverse complement strand
GGCTTCGCGCCGAAGTGGCGCTGGGAGTCGCGGATTTTTCTGGCGCGTACGGCCGTGCGCCGGGGCTGGCGGTGGTGCTGGTTGGGGAGGACCCTGCGAGCAGCGTGTATGTGCGCAACAAGGGCGTGGCGACGCGCGAGGCGGGAATGGTGTCGGTCGAGCACAAGCTGGCGGTCGATGTGAGCGAGGATGCGCTGCTGGCGCTGGTGGCGGCGCTCAATGCCGATGAGACGGTGGACGGCATTCTGGTGCAGCTGCCGCTGCCGCGGCACATCGATTCCGACAAGGTGATTGCGGCGATCGACCCGGCCAAGGATGTCGATGGCTTCCATCCTGTCAATGCCGGCAGGCTGATGATCGGCCAGCCGGCTTTGGTGCCGTGCACGCCCAAGGGGTGCCTGATGCTGATCGAGGAGGCGCTGGGCGATGTTTCGTGCAAGGAGGCGCTGGTGATCGGCCGCTCGTCGATCGTGGGCAAGCCGATGGCCGCGCTTCTGACGGCGAAGAGTGCGACGGTGACCGTGGCGCATTCGCGGACGCGCGACCTGGCCGGGCATGTGGCGCGCGCCGAGATTCTGGTGGCGGCGGTGGGGATTCCGAACATGGTGCAGGGGGACTGGCTGCGGCCGGGGGCCTGTGTGATCGATGTGGGGATCAACCGCGTGGTGGGTGCGGACGGCAAAGGCCGGTTGGTGGGCGATGTGGACTTTGCCTCGGCGCTGCCGCGGGCCGGCTGGATCACGCCGGTGCCGGGCGGCGTGGGGCCCATGACGATTGCCTGTCTGCTCGCGAACACGCTGGACGCCGCGCGAGATAGAGTACTGGCGCGTACATGACCGAGGCGATCGCGCTTTTCATTTCGGCGTTCGTGACGCTGTTCGTGGTGATCGACCCGCCGGGGTGCGTGCCGATCTTTTCATCGCTGACGGCGGGGACGAGTGCGGCGCACCGGCGGGCGATGGCGGTCCGGTCCTTCTTCATTGCCACCGGCGTGCTGTTGGCGTTTGCGCTGGGCGGGCAGCCGTTTTTGGGTGCACTGGGGATCAGCCTCGCGGCGTTCAAGATCGCCGGTGGTGTCATGGTGTTCCTGATTGCCATCGACATGGTGTTCGAGAAGCGCACCGAGCGCCGCGAGAACCGCGCCGAGGAAGTGGTGGCGAGTGCGGGCAGCCTCGAGGAGGAGGACATCTCGGTTTTTCCGATGGCAATTCCGATGCTCGCGGGACCGGGATCGATTGCCGCGGTGATGCTGCTGGCGGCGCGCGCCGGCGATGCGCTGGAACTGGGCGCCGTGCTGGCAGCCCTCGCCGCAGTGATGGTGTTGACGCTGCTCTGCCTTTTCGCGGCCGCGCCGATCATGAAGCTGATGGGGGCGAAGTTCGAGGGCGCGCTGACGCGGCTGCTGGGGGTGGTGCTGGCCGCACTTGCCGCGCAGTTCGTGGTGGACGGGATCAAGCAGAGCTTCGGGCTTTAAGGCCGGCCGATCCGGCAGGGCCGCTCCCGCTCGCCACATGGTGGCGGCCGGAAGCGGCCGGAGTTGCCGGCCTCAGAAGCGTGCCTCAGAAGCGACTGCGTAGGGTCACGCCATAGGTGCGCGGCTCGCCGAGGAAGCTGGCGAACAGCTGGTTGGCGGTGGCACCGAACCGCTGGGTGTTGGCAAGCGAGCCGCCGCCCTGGAAGGGCGCGTTGAAGGCGACCTGATCGAAATTGGTGTTGAACAGGTTCTGTGCCCAGACTTCCAGCGCCCAGCGCTCGGCGGGGCCGCGCAGGCCGATGCGGGCATTGACCATGATGAAGCCCTCCTGCTCCTTTTCGAGGAACAGATCGGAGCCGGTGTTGTAGGCCGAGCTGTAGCGGAAATCGGTGTACATCAGCGCCGACAGGCCGGTGGTGCCGATTTCGGGAGTCCAGCCGAACGACCCTGTCACGACATAGCGCGGCGAGTTGGAGATCTGCTGCCCAGGGAGCAGGAACAGTGCCGGATCGAGCGCCGAGCCATTCTGGGTGCCGACGAGGTTCTTGGCGAACTTGGTGTCGGCAAGCGTGAAGCCTGCGGTGATCATCAGGTCCCGCACAGGGCTCATGGTCGTTTCGATTTCGAAACCCTGGCTGACGAGGCCGGGCTTGACCTGGTCCTGCGGGCAGCCGCCGGTGATCCCCGACAGATCGCGATCGCCACCGCCGAGATCGGCACCGCAGCCATTCACCGTCTGGACGAGGAATACCGAGCCGTTGAAGGTGTTGAGCTGGAAGTTGCGGAACGCCTGGCGGAATGCCGCGACATTCATGGTGAATTGGCGGCTGCTGAACTTGACGCCGACTTCGAAGGCGTCGTTGATCTCCTGATCGAACTGCAGGTTGCCGGTACCGAACGGGATGGCCTGCACGGCATTGCCGGCGAGGCCCGCGGTCACGATGTTGCGCGGGTCTGTGGGGGCGTAGATCGGCAGGCCGAGGGCCGAGCGATCGAGGTTGAAGCCGCCTGCCTTGTAGCCGCGCGAGTAGCTGCCATAGACCAGCCAGTCTTCGGTCGGCTTCCACGACGCGACGGCGGTTCCGGTGAACTCGCTTTCGCGCCGCGTGTCGGTGAGGGTGCCCAGCGCGTTGAGCGCCGAAGAGCTGTTGCCCTGGCAGCTGAGATTGACGATCGCCTGGGTGAAGCCCTGGAGGGCTGCCGGGAAGGCAGCGGCGCCGCCGGGCAGGAAGGGCGAGAAGAAGTTCTGCTGTTCGACGCAGGTGGTGTTGTTGTTGTTGAACTGTGCCGAGAAATTCTTGCGTTCGGTGGTCCAGCGCAGGCCGCCGGTGAGCGCCAGCGTGTCGGTGATGTTCCACACATTATGGGTGAAGACGGCGAAATTCTCGCTGACCTGGCGGTAGCGGCTGCCATTGTCTCCGACGCTGTTGACCGTGGACAGGCGATTGAGGCCATCGATCAATATGCCGCCTGCGGCAGGACCGAAGGCGCCGCGGACGGTGGCAGCGCCGGTCGGGCTGAGGCATCCCGGTGCTGCGGGATTGCGCAGAGCGGGTGACGGCGACAGCAAGGTGAGCAGGCGGCACGAGGCGAAGGCGCCATATTGGCTGCCGAACTTGATATTGTCCGACACGTTGAGTTTTTCGTTGGCGTAGAAGCCGCCGATCAGCACATCGAGGCTGTCGTCGAACAGCGACGCCTGCAGCCGCAGCTCCTGGGTGAAGGTGCCGAACTCGCGGAAGCTGGTGCCATCGTCGGCTCGGTACAGGATGTCGACATTGTTGTAATCGAGATCGCCGGCGCCGCCTGACTTGTACCCGCGGTAGGCTGTGATGGAGGTGAGGTTGAAATCGCCGAAGGCCCAGTTCAGTTCCCCCGAAACGCCCCAATCCCGCGTGGTGTTGCGATAGCTGCGGCCCGGCGTCACCGAGGCGATCCGGTCGAACGGCTGCTGGTTGATGCGACCACCCAAGCTCTGGAGCACGTCGAGGATGGGGTTGGAAATATCCTGAAAGGCACCATCGGGGTTGGTGCCGGCGGCTTCACCGGTGCGGGTGGGATCGACCCAGGCTCGCACGGGATTGTAGGTGGCGGCGCAGCAGGATTCGTCGCGGTAACTGTAGTCGCCGATCAGGCGGACGCTGACATCGGCGTTCGGCGTGAAGAGCAATTGGCCGCGCACGAAGATGCGGTCACGATCG
This sequence comes from Sphingomonadales bacterium, assembly GCA_038258615.1. Taxonomy (GTDB): domain Bacteria; phylum Pseudomonadota; class Alphaproteobacteria; order Sphingomonadales; family Sphingomonadaceae; genus Sandarakinorhabdus. The sequence continues at coordinate 5,364 of JBBSPR010000118.1, read as the reverse complement.
TTGATCGTGTCCCCGGAAATCTGGTCGGTGAGGAAGCCATCCCGCTTGACGTAGACGCCGTCGATGCGGCCGGCCAGCGTGTCCCCGATGATGGGTGACGTGAGCGAGGCGCTGAGCCGCCAGAAATCGTAGTTGCCATAATCGATCTGGGCGACGCCGCCAGCCGTGAAGCTGGGCTTGGCGGTGATGACGTTGATGAGGCCGGCGGACGCGTTGCGACCGAACAACGTGCCTTGCGGACCACGCAGCACTTCGATGCGCTCGAGTTCACCAAGCTCGTTGAGGCCGATGCCCGAGCGGCTGCGATACACACCGTCGATGAACACGGCGACGGAGCTTTCGAGACCGGGATTGTCTCCGACGGTGCCGACGCCGCGCACGCGCGCCGAGCCATTGGCTTCGCTGCCGGTGGAGGAGACGAGCAGCGATGGTGCGAGCTGGTTCAATGAGCGGATATCGGTGGCGCCGGAATTGCGCATCTGGTCCATCGAGACGGCGCTGACCGCGATCGGCACGTCCGACAGCAACTGGGCGCGGCGGGTGGCGGTGACGATGATCTCGCTGGACGACGGCTCATCGGCTTGCGCCACTTGCGGCGCGGGTTGCTGCGCGGCTTGCTGGGCGTGCGCGGCGGTTGCAGCGAAGTTGGGCGCGATCAGCGCAGCAGCAGACGCAAGCCAGATGGTCTTCATGTCGATCGACTCCCCAATATGCCTGATGGCCTTTGCGGCCTGTTTGTTAATTCCAGACTATCCGACTTGCCCCGCGTGTCGAGCGGCATTTGAGCCGCACCCAATGACCGCACCCAATGAATTGTGGCACTGTGGTAGCAAAGTCACGTTTTCCACAGCTTGCGGCGCAGCATGCAGGTTGCCAGAGTGGCGCCGAACAGGAGAGACATGATGAACCGCCTTGCCGACAAGATTGCCCTCGTCACCGGCGGCGCCCAGGGACTGGGAGCCGCGATGGGGCAGCGCTTCATCGACGAAGGGGCCAGGGTGCTGTTCACCGACATCAATGCGGCGGGGGCGGCGGCGCAGGCGGCCCGCTACGGCAACAAGGCGGCGAGCATCGGCCATGATGTGACCGACCCGGCGCAGTGGGAGGCCGCGATTGCGATGGCGGAGGAGCGGTTCGGCGGGCTGCAAATTCTCGTCAACAATGCCGGCATTGCGGCGGGCAGCACGGTGGAGGCGACGAGCTTCGAGGATTGGCGGCGGGTGCATGCGATCGACCTCGACAGCGTGTTCTTCGGCTGCAAGCTGGCGCTGCCGCTGATGGCGCGGACGGTGAAGGCGACCGGCGTGCGCGGCTCGATCCTCAACATCTCCTCGATTGCCGGGGTGATCGCCGGGCATAATTCGGCCGCCTACAACAGTGCCAAGGCGGCGGTGCGGCACCTGACCAAATCGGTGGCGCTGCATTGTGCCAAGCAGCGCTACGGCATCACCTGCAACTCGATCCACCCGGTGTTCATCGACACGCCGATCCTCGATGCGCTGACGGGCGCGCTCGGGCGCGAGGAAGGGCTGGCCAAGCTCGGTCGCCAGATTCCGCTGGGGCAGGTGGGCGAGCCCGATGATGTGGCCTGGGCGGCGGTTTATCTCGTGTCGGACGAGGCGAAGATGGTGACGGGCCATGGCCTGTTCGTGGATGGCGGCATCAGCGCCATGTGACCCCCTGGACCCCATTGCATTTTGATGTGATCGAAACGCGGGTCCAATTCTTTGTGGTTGTGTGTTTTTATCGGAAAACCGGTGCCCACTTTTCCGAAACACACTTTAGCCGCCAAAGGCGCGGAAGGCGACATAGGCGGCGACGAGGAGCACCATCACCGCGAACAGCCGGCGGGCGAGGGCAGCGCGGCCGGCGAGTTGCCGCGCGATCGGCGCCGAGGCGACGGCGCCGACGAGGCCGCCGGCGACAAGCGCTGCGAATACCGGCCAGTCGATGAGTCCTGACGCGGCGTAGCTGACGCTGGTGGCGGCGCCGAACACCACCACCGAGACAAGTGACGAAGCGGCGGCGTTGGCCAGTGTCATGCCAGTGGCCATCATCAGGCCGGGCACGATGAGAAAGCCGCCGCCGATGCCGAAGAAGCCCGAGGCGAGGCCGACGCCGAGGCCGGCGGGCGCCAGCTTGATCGCCATGCCGGTGGTGAGGCGGATGTTTGCCAGGCCGTCGGCCTTTCGCGGCACCAGCATCGACGCGCCCACCAGAGCCATGGCCAGTGCAAACCAGCCGAGCAGCAGTTGGCCATCGACCTGCTTGGCGAAGTGTGCGCCGAGCAGCGCGCCCGACAGGCCGGCGGCGCCGAACACCAGCGCGCACGGCCATTTGACGCGCCCGGCGCGGGCCTGCACCGCGAGGCCGGCAAGGGCATTGACGGCGACCGCGGCGGCCGAGGTGCCGATGGCGATGTGCGGGTTGGTGATGCCGACTGCATAGACGAGCAGCGGCGTGGCGAGCACCGAGCCGCCGCCGCCGAAGATGCCGAGCAGCAGTGCGATCACTGCGCCGCCGGCGGCCGCGATGATCGGGCCCGTGTCCATCAGGCGGCGGCGCGGTTCCAGGGCATGGCGGCCAGCAGCTTTGCCATGCCGCAGAAGCCGGTGACGCCGGCGACGGTGAGACCGGCGCCGACGAAGCCGGCGAGCCCGAACCAGCCGGGCGCCACGGTGAAGCCGAGCACCACGCCGGTGAGGATGAGCACGCCGGCGGCGATCTGCACCTGGCGCATCATCTCGAGCGGGGCGCGGGCGTTGGTGGCGACGGGGAGGCCTGCCTTGGCCCAGCCATCGAGCCCGCCTTCGAGCACGGCGGCGCCGGGCGCCAACGTGGCGAGCTTTGCTGCATTGGCGGCGGTGCGCATGCCCGAGCGGCAGGTGAAGATGATGCCGTCCCCGGGGATGGTGGCGCCGAGCGACGAGAGCGGCATCGAGCGCGCACCGGGGATGTGGCTGCGGGCGAACTCGTCGCCCTCGCGGATATCGAACAGGCTGGCCTGGCCGGCATCGAGGCGGGCCTTGGCGTTTTCAGGGGTGATGGGGGTGAGCATCGGGCGTCTCCGGTTGGGGTGGGCAGAAGATGGCGGCAAGGGTTTCCAGCAGGCGGGCGGCATTGGGGTCGGCGATGCTGTAGTGGATCGCCTGGCCGTCACGCCGTGTGGCGACAAGGCCTTCGGCGCGCAGCACGGGGAGATGTTGCGACAGTGCGGATTGTGAAAGCCCGACGAGCGGCAGCATGGCGCTGACAGTCCGCTCGCCCTCGACGAGCTGGCAAAGGATCATTAGCCGCCGCTCGTTCGAAAGCGCGCGGAGCAACCTGGCGGCGGCGGCGGCGCTGACCGCGAAGGCGGCTGGATCGAGGTGGATGGGCATCGTCATGCCGCCAATATATGAGTTGATTCTAATTTAGCAACTGCTAATATGATGGCATCAACCAAGGAGTTCGTCCATGCGCCCAATCGTTCAGACTTTTTTCGATCCTGCCACCAACACCGCCACGCACCTGGTGTGGGACCCGGCCACCAACGAGGCCGCAGTGATCGACCCGGTGCTCGATTACGAGCCGAAGAGTGCGAAGCTCGGCCATGCGTCGGCCGATGCCTTGCTGGCGGCGATTGCCGACAAGGGGCTGCGGCTGCGCTACATTCTCGAGACGCACGCGCATGCCGATCATCTCACTGCCGGGGATTGGCTGCGGGTCCGGACTGGCGCCAAGCTGGTGATCGGCGCCCACATCACGCAAGTGCAGGGCGTGTTTGCGCCGATGTTCGAGGCCGATGACGCACCGCTCGATGGCAGCGATTTCGACGTGCTGCTGGGCGAGGGGGACACGCTGCCGCTGGGTGAACTGACCATCGCGATGATCCACACGCCCGGCCATACACCGGCATGCGGGACCTATCTGATCGGCGACGCAGCGTTTGTGGGTGATACGCTCTTCATGCCCGACTATGGCACGGCGCGGGCGGATTTTCCCGGTGGCGATGCGCGCACATTGCATCGCTCGATCCGCCGCATCCTTGCGCTGCCGGGGGCAACGCGCATTTTCGTCGGCCATGATTATCTGCCCGAGGGGCGCAAGGACTTCCGCTTCGAGACGAGCGTGGCCGAGCAGAAGCTGCACAACATCCATGTGCATGATGGCATCGGCGAGGATGATTTCGTCGCCATGCGGCAGGCGCGCGATGCGACCCTGGCCGCACCGACGCTGATCCTGCCTTCGCTCCAGGTCAATATCCGCGCCGGCAAGCTTCCTGCGCCGAGCCCGCGCGGTGGCGTCTTCCTGAAGATTCCGGTGCGGATGGCCTGAGCGGCGCATCCGCTGTATAGGCCCGACCCATGAATACCGAACTCATGGCCAGCCCCGGCCCCGTCGATCCCAAGGTTTCACCGCGCAAGCCTGCCACCGCCCGTGCCGATGGCAAGCGCGCTCTGCTGGGGCTGACCAAGCCGCAGCTGCGCGAGGCGCTGATCGAGGCGGGCATTCCCGAGAAGCAGGCGAAGATGCGCGCCCAGCAGGTGTGGCACTGGATCTATCAGCGCGGCGCCACGGAAGTGAGCGGCTTTGCCAACATCAGCAAGGAGACGCGGGCGTTTCTGGACGAGCATTTCGTAGTAGGACGGCCCGAGGTGGTGACCGCGCAGGTGAGCATCGACGGCACGCGCAAATGGCTGTTGCGCTTCGATGATGGCGAAGAGGCCGAGTGCGTGTTCATTCCCGATGCCTATCGCGGCACGCTGTGTGTCTCGGCACAAGTTGGCTGCACGCTCAACTGCCGCTTCTGCTTTACCGGCACGATGAAGCTGGTGCGCAATCTGACGCCGGCCGAGATCGTGGGCCAGGTGATGCTGGCGCGCGATGCGCTGGGGGAGTGGCCGAGTGCTTCCGGCCCCGCACTTCCGGCGCTCCCCGACAGCCCCGAAGAAGATGGGGATGACGACGACGAGGACCGGCCGTACATCCCCGGCGCGCACAACCCGGGCTCCAACTACACGACCGCGGGACGGATGCTCACCAACATCGTGATGATGGGGATGGGCGAGCCGCTCTATAATTTCGAAAATGTGCGCGATGCGCTCGGCATTGTGATGGACGGCGAGGGGCTCGGGCTTTCCAAGCGTCGCATCACGCTCAGCACCTCGGGCGTGGTGCCGATGATGGGCCGCGCCGGGGACGAGATCGGGGTCAATCTCGCGGTGTCGCTGCACGCGGTGACCAAGGAGATCCGCGACGAGATCGTGCCGATCAACAAGAAATACGGCATCGAGGAGCTGCTTTCGGCGTGCGCCGATTACCCGGGCGCCAACAACGCCCGGCGCATCACTTTCGAATATGTCATGCTGAAGGACAAGAACG
>JBBSPR010000117.1:0-9042 GCA_038258615.1 Sphingomonadales bacterium | reverse complement strand
TCCGCCGCCACCTTTCGCGCCCCATCGGCCTCCTGCGTGCGCGTCGCCAGCCCCGCCAGCTCGCCACGGATTGCCTCCGCCCGCGCCGCGAGCCCCTGCTTCTCGGCTTCCACCGCCGCTCGCCGCCGGCCCAGTTCCTCGGCCTGGCCACTGCTCGCCGCCAACCGCGCCTGCCAGCGCTCGCGCTCGGTGCCGATCGCCGCCAGCCGGCTGCTCGCGGCCGCCGATTCGCGCGCCCGCCCATCGACCGCCGCTGCTGCCCCTGCAGACGCCATGCGCGCCGTATCTGCCGCCGTTCGTGCCCGCGCCAACGCCTCGAACAGCCCGGCCAACGCCCCGGCATCGGGCACCGCGGCCGCCGCCGCCTCGGCATCCGCCACCAGCCGCGCCCGCTCGCCCTCCAGCCGCTCGGCCGCACTCGCCAGGCTGGCGATCTCCCCCGCCAGCCGGCTCGCCGCCGTATCCGCCGCCGCCAGCCGTGCCCGTGCCTCGGCCAGTCCCCGCGCCGCCCCGTCGCGCGCCGTCCGCGCCCCGCGCTCGGCCGCCTGCGCAGCACCCGCTGCCGCCACTGCCGCTCCGAGCGAAGCATTTGCCGCCGCCATCGCCGCCTCGGCCTCGGCCATCTCCGCCGCCACCTCGCCTACACGCCGACGCGCCCGCAACCGCGCTGCGGCAGCCTCGCCCTTGCCACCCGCCTCGCGGAACCCGTCCCAGCGCCACATTCGGCCATCGAGGCTTACCAGCCGCTGCCCCGGGCGCAGCTGCACCCGCAGCGCTTCCGCCGTCGCAGCATCGACAACCCCTACCTGCGCCAGCCGCCGCGCCAGCTCCGCCGGTGCCCGCACATGCGCCGCCAGCGGGGCCACACCGCCCGGCAACGACCCATCGGCCACCCCGTCAGCCCCCCCGTCAGCCCCCCCGTCAACCCCCGCCCAGCGCCGCGCAGCATCCGAATCAGCCGGCCCCGCGTCGAGTTCATCCCCCAGCGCCGCCGCCAACGCCGCCTCATAGCCAGCATCGGTCTCGATCCTGTCGGCAATACGCCCATGGCTCCCGGGCCCCTTCGGCGCATCCGCCGCCAGCCGCCGCGCCAGCGCCTCGGCCTCCGCCTTCAGCCCCGCCAGCCGCCCCCGCGTCGCCGCCACCGCCTCAGCCGCCGCCTCGCGCGCCGCATCGGCCGCTGGCCGCGCACTCTCCGCCTCGGCCAGCGAAACACCCGCAGCCTCTGCCGCAGCGTCCGCCGCCTGCACCGCCGACGCCAGCGTGCTGGTGTCGGGCAGCGGCGCCAGCCGGCTACGGCGCACCGCCAGCTCGCGCACCTCCGCCTCCACGCGCACCACCCGCGCCGCCGCCGCCCGCGCCGCCTCGGCGAGCGCCCGGCCCTCGGCCGCCGCAGCAGCATGGGCATCGAGTGCGGCCGTCAGCGCCGCTTCCGCTTCCTCCGCCGCACCCTTGTCGCGCGCCGCCGCCTCGCGCAGCGCCGGCAGCGCGGCCTCGGCAGCCGCACGCGCCGCCTCAAGTCCGTCGGCCTCGGCCACCAGCCGCGCTTCAGCCGCCGCCGCATCGTCCGCCAGCCCCGCCTCACGCGCCGCATCACGGGCGATCGTCGCCAGCTGCCCGGTGAGCGCCTGCGTCCGCGCCACCCCTGTCGCCGCCTCGGCATCGAGAAGTGCGCGCGCCTGGCGCAGCGCCTGAACGCCCGCCGCCGCCTCGGCTTCGGCCTGGCGAAGTGCTGGCAGCAGCGCCTGTGCATCCGCCGCCTGCCCCGCCAGCACCGCCGCCGCACGCGTCCGCTCATCAGCCGCCGCATCGGCCGCCTGCACGGCGGCCTGGGCTGCATCGGCCGCCGCCCGCGCCGCCTGCCAGCGCGCATAAACCAGCCGCGCCTCCGCCCCCTTCAACTGGTCCGAAAGCGCCCGGTAGCGCTCCGCCACCCGCGCCTGGCGCCGCAGCGCGCCCATCTGGCTCTCCAGCGCCTTCACCACATCATCGAGCCGCAGAAGATTCGCCTCGGCCGCCCGCAGCCGTATCTCGGCCTCGCGGCGCCGCACATGCAGCCCCGCAATCCCCGCGGCCTCTTCCAGAAGCGCCCGCCGCTCGACCGGCTTGGCGGCGATGATCGTGCTGATCCGCCCCTGCCCCACGATCGCCGGCGAATGCGCCCCCGTCGCACTATCCGCAAACAACAACCTTATGTCCTGCGCCCGCGTCTCGCGCCCGTTCAGCCGATAATCCGATCCCGATCCGCGCTCGATCCGGCGCGCAACCTCAAGCTCCTCGCCCGCCGCCCCCGCCAGCCCCAGCGTCACCTGCGCGAAGCTGCGCGCCGGCCGCTTGCCCGTCCCGGCAAAAATCACGTCGTCCATGCCGCCGGAGCGCCCAGAACGGAGAGCCTTCGGGCTGGCCTCGCCCATCACCCAGCGCAGCGCTTCGAGCAGGTTGGACTTGCCGCAGCCATTCGGCCCGACAACCCCGGTCAGCCCCGGCTCGATCCGCAGCTCCGCAGGTTCGACAAAGGACTTGAAGCCCGCCAGCCGGAGCCGCCTGAACTCCAATGTGTCGCCCCCCTTTCGAAGCTCAGCGCAAGGCTGCCTGCAATTTCGGTTCGAGCGTCGCCCAGTCGAACACGCCTTCCTGCGTCTGCTCGTTGATCACGAAACCCGGCGTCCCGGTCAATTTGTACTTGTCGGTCGCCTGGGTGCGCAGATCGGCAAGCGTCTTGATCGAGGCCTCGTCCGCCAGGCACTGATCGAACTTCGCCTTGGGAATGCCGCGCGTGCGCACATAGTCGTCAAGCTCGCCGGCCGCCGCCAGCCCGGCCATCTGCTGTGCCTGCGGTAGCGCCGACAGGGCTGCCTGCTGCTCGGGCGTCAGCTTCGTGAAAGGCTCCAGCCAGCTCGCCTGGTCCGAAAAGAACGCGCCGAGCAGCCCGAAGAACGCCTGTGGCCCCTGGCAGCGGGCGAGCAGACTGGCCGCATAGTCCGGCCCGTTGAGCACGAAATTCCGAAATTCGTAGCTCACCTCGCCGCTCGCCACATAGCGGTTCTTGATCGTCTCGGCGGCGGCTTCATGGAAATCCTTGCAGTGCGGGCAGGTGAGCGACGCAAACTCGACCAGCTTCACCTTCGCATCGGGGTTGCCCATGCGGAAGCCGCCCTCGGGCGTCACCGCAGTCACTTCCGTCCAGCTGGTACCGGCCGGCGGCGGCACGGTTGGCGCGCCCGCCAGCGCATCGCTGCCCGCCGCGGGTGCCGCAGCCTTTTCGTCACCGCACGCCGCCAGAGCCAGCGTTGCCGCCACGACCGAAACCACCGAAATCCGCATGAACAATCTTCCTGTCAAAATCCGTTTGGCCCTGAATAGAGCCCTGAATAGGGTATTCTCCGTCACGCCGACAAGTCAGCCTGCAGCCGCTGCCAGCTTCGGATCGAGCCCACCCCAATCGAGCACGCCGTCGAGCGTCTTGCCATCGAGAATGAAGGTCGGCGTACCCGTCAGCCCGAACACTTCCACCGCCTCCTTGCGGTTTGCCGCCACCTTCTCGATCAGCGCCGTGTCCGCCAGGCAGGCCCTGGCACGCGCCTCGGGCAATCCGCGCGCCGCAGCAAAAGTGTAGAGATCGCCAAGCTCCGCTAGCCGCACGAACTGCTGCGCCATCGGCAGCGCCGCCACCGCCTGCATGTCGGCGGGCTGCGCCTTAATATAGGGCTGCAGCCATGCCCCCTGCCCTTCGTACATCGCATCGAGCATCGCCAGCTGCGGCTTGGCCGGCAGGCACGCCGCGATCAGCGAGCCGGCAAAATCCGGCCCGTTGCGCACGAAGCTGCGGAATTCATAGGATACATTGCCCCCGGCCAGGTACTTGGCCTTGAGCGGCGGCAGCCCGGCATTGTGAAACTGCGCACAGGTGCCACAACTCAGCGAGCCATATTCCACCAGCTTCACCTTCGCCGCCGGATTGCCGATCAACACCCCGCCCTTGGGCGTCACGCTCACCGTTTCCGCCCAGTTTTGCGCCGCAGCCGGCGCCATCACCACCGATGCCCCGAATACAGCTATAGCAGCGACCATCCACATCCGCATCAACACCACTCCTTGTTCGGGCGGACGCTAACAGAGAGCCGACGTCCAAGAAAGTGGTGTCACTTGATCACCGGCGGTCCGCGCCCCTCGGCCATCGCCTGCGCCAGCGCTTCCAGCGTCGCGCGCAATTGCGGATCGGCAATCTCGCGCAGCGTCGACCGCGTTTCGGCGGAAAGCGGCACTGGCGGCCCGGGCAGCGGCGCCGCCGGCGGCGGGTCGATATCGGCATGGCGCAGGCGTATCTTCGCGACAGCACCATGGCCAAGCACACGATTGACGCGCTCGATCAGCTGCGGCTCGACATGCTTGAGCATCGGCGCCAGCGCCCCGGTGATGGCGATATCGAGCGTGCCGCCACTCTTTTCGCCACCTTTGCCGTTGGGCGGAAAGCGCAACGCCTCGGGCCGCGAATGCCGCGCATAAGCACTGCCGACGATCTCGGGCCAGCGCGCCACCAGCGCACCCTGCGCAAAGCCGAAGCGCTTGAACGCCGTGCCACCCACCGCCGGCACCAGGTCGGCCACGCTGCGCGCCCGGCGCTGGCGCTGCGATGTTTCGTCTGATCCCGAGTCTCTGGCCATCGCCGCTGTCTTGCCATAGCAGGGCCATCATGCCCATGGCGCTGACGCATCACCTGCTCGAATGGTACGCCGACCATGCCCGCGCGCTGCCATGGCGCCGGGCCCCCGACGCCGCACTACCAGCCGATGCCGATTGGCCATATCGTGTCTGGCTCTCGGAAGTCATGCTCCAGCAGACCACGGTCGAAGCCGTACGCCCCTATTTCGCCACCTTCACGCAGCGCTGGCCGAGCATCACCGCGCTCGCCGCCGCCGATGATGCGCAACTGATGCACGCATGGGCCGGGCTCGGCTATTATGCCCGTGCCCGAAATCTCCTCGCCTGCGCCCGCGCCGTCGTGGCGCAGCACGGCGGCCGGTTCCCCGGCACCGAAGCCGCGCTGCGTGGCCTGCCCGGCATCGGCGCCTATTCGGCCGCCGCCATCGCCGCCTTTGCGTTCGGCCAGCGCGCCATCGTCATCGACGGGAATGTCGAGCGTGTCATCACCCGCATTGCCAACATCCACACACCGCTGCCCGCCGCGCGCGCCGAGATCGCTGCAGTGCTGGAGACGCTGACCCCCGATGGCCTTGCCGCCGCCGATTTCGCGCAAGGCCTGATGGACCTTGCCCGCAGCATCTGCACCCCTCGCGCGCCGAAATGTCTGGCCTGCCCGCTGCGGCCCGACTGCCGGGCGGCCGACCCGGAGGCGCTGCCCGTCAAACCCGCCAAACGCGCCCGCCCGGTCCGCTTCGGCACCGCGTGGTGGATCGAGGCCGGCGGACACGTCCTCACCGTCACCCGCCCCCCCAAGGGCCTGCTCGGCGGCATGGCCGCACTGCCCTCGTCGGACTGGCTGGAGGCCCCTGCCCTGCAAGCCCATGCCCCGGCCGCACCGCCGCTGGCCGGCGACTGGCGCGCGCTGGGCCGGGTAAGCCACGGCTTCACCCATTTCGAATTGCAGCTTGACGTACAGGCGCTGTTCCTGCCCGAAAGGCCACCGTTGGGGGGCGAATGGCGACCGCGATCCAGCCTCGCTACAGGCCTGCCCACCGCCTTTGCCAAGGCCGTCACTCTTGTCCTCGCCACCACCCCCGACATTGCGGAGCCTGCATGAGCCTTTTCGCCGGACCCGATACCCCCGCAACCGGCCTCACCGGCTCGCCGCTCGACCGCGCCGACCATCTCCGCCGCGATCCGGCGCTGAGGATCGCCCTGCGCAGCCGCCCCGATGCGCGCTGGCTGGTGTTCGATGACCTGAAGCCGATCATGACGGCAGAATCCGAGCTGTTCTGGGCGTATCGGTCGGATCTGCCGCACGATGCCCTGTCGGTGTTCCTCGGCCTCACCCCCGATGGCGCCCCTCGCTTCGCCGCCGCCACCCCTTCCCAGGAACTGATCGCCGAGAATGGCGGCCGGCTGATGGACGCGCGCGCCGCCGCCCAATTGCTTGGGCATGGCCGCGCCGCCATCCTCGCCCATGCCCGCAGCCTGCTCGCCTGGCACGCCCGCCACGGCCATTGCAGCGTCTGCGGGGCGCCGACCACTGTCAGCAAGGCCGGCTATGCGCGCACCTGCCCCGCCTGCCATGCCGAGCATTTCCCGCGGACCGATCCAGTGGTCATCATGCTCGCTGTCCATGGCGATCACGCCCTTGTCGGCCGCCAGCCCGGCTTTCCGCCACGCTTCTTCTCGGCCCTTGCCGGCTTTGTGGAGCCCGGCGAGAACCTCGAGGAAGCCGTGGCGCGCGAGCTGCACGAGGAGGCCGGCATCTTCACCGGCCGCGTCCGCTATCTTGCCAGCCAGCCCTGGCCTTTCCCCTCCTCGCTGATGGTCGCCTGCTTCGCCGAGGCCAGGGGGGTGGAGCTCACGCTCGATTTCGACGAACTGGAAGAGGCACGCTGGGTGACGAAAGCCGAAGTCCGTGCCGCCCTCGACGGCAGTGGCGATTGGCTGGCGCCGCCACCGATGGCCATCGCACACACGCTGCTCAAGGCCTGGGTCGAAAGCTGAGCTACGAACGCTGAGCTACAAAAGCTGATCTACTCGGCGGCGAGCCGCAATGCAGGCGTCACGAGGGCGGTCGCCTCCTCGGGCGGCATCGGCTTGCCGAACAGCCAGCCCTGCATCTGGCTGCATCCCAGCGCCCGGCAGGTCTCATATTCGGTGCGCGTCTCGGTGCCTTCTGCCGTCGTCGTCATGTGGAGCGAGCTTGCCATCCGCACGATCGCCTCGATGATGGCGCTGGCATCGGAGCCCGGCCCCGCCCGCGACACGAAGCTGCGGTCGATCTTGATCCGGCTGAACGCCGCCTTCTGCAGATAGCCGAGCGCCGAATAGCCGGTGCCGAAATCGTCGAGCGCAAAACGCACGCCCAGCGCCCCCAGGGCGGCGAGCCGCGCCGTCGTGCTCGGCTTTTCGTCGAGGAACAGGCGCTCGGTGATCTCGAGCTCCAGCCGCTCGGGCGCCAGGCCGTTGCCGGCAAGCGCCGCCGCCACCACCTCGATCAGCCGCGGATCGTCGATCTGGGCCGGCGACAGGTTGACCGCCACCGTCACATGGCCCGGCCAGCGCGCCGCCCAGCGACAGGCTTCCTCGATCACCCAATGGCCGATCGGCACGATCAGCCCGGTCTCCTCGGCCACCGGAATGAAACGATCAGGCACCACATTGCCGAGCTCGGGGTGTCCCCAGCGCAGCAGCGCCTCGAAGCCGACGATCCGCTCGTCGGCCGCATCGACCACCGGCTGGAACGCGAGCCGCAATTCGCCGCGCTCCAGTGCCCCACCCAGGTCGGTCTCCAGCACCCGCCGCTCCTCGGCGCGCGCGCGAATGGCGGGCTCGAAGCGGCACGCAGCACCACGTCCGGCAGATTTGACCGCATAGAGTGCGAGGTCGGCACTCTTCAGCAGCCGGTCGGCGCTCGAACCATCCCCGGGCCCCATCGCCCAACCAACACTGGCGCCGATCTGCAGGCTCTGTTCCCCAAGCGCAAAGGGTTCCGCCATCGCGGCCACCACGGCATCCGCCACCGCATCGGCGCGGCGCTCGGTGGTGCCGGGCAACACCACCGCAAACTCGTCCCCGCCCAGCCGCGCAACGGTTGCGCCACCGCCCACTGCCGTGCGCAGCCGCTCCGCCGCCAGTCCAAGCAACCGGTCGCCGACAGCATGGCCATGCGCATCAGTGACCGGCTTGAAGCGATCGAGATCGATGAACAGCAGCGCACAGCTCCGCCGCGTGCGCCGCGCCCGGGCCAGCGCATCCTCCAGCGCTTCGCGGAACAGCGTGCGATTGGCGAGCCCGGTCAGCGGATCGAACCGCGCCAGCTGCGCAATCCGGTCCTGCCCGCGGCGCACTTCGGTCACGTCGCGCCCCACGCCGCGATACCCACCGAAACTGCCATCGGGCCGCCATTTGGGGTTGCCGGACAGCGCCCACCATCGCGTCTCGCCGCCCACCTGCGCCTGCACGACCAGATCCCGAAACGCCTGCTCGGCGCGAAAGGCATTGACCAGCGCCCGCAGCGCCGCCTTGCCCGGCTGCCCCATGGGCACGCCCAGCACCTGCAGGAACGGCATGCCGATCAGCGTCTCCGCCGGCCCGCACGCCACTTGCGCCAGCCGCGGCGACACATGCACCAGCCGCCCTTCGGCATCGACATCGAGCAGCCAGTCCGATCCGTTCGATTCGAACTCGTTGAGCAGCAGCCGCACCACCTCGCTCTGCTCGGCCAAGTTCTCCTGCGTGCGCAGTCGGCCCATCAGTGCAAAGCTCGTCACCATCACGCCGCGCGCGATCAGCAACCAATAGGTCACCAGCGCCGCGATCACCGCCGGCGAATGCAACGGTGATCCGGCCGGCAGCGCCACCAGCATCGCCGCCCCGATGCAGAAGGTCGTCAGCAGCCCGCACACCGGCATGATCGCGGTGGCAAAGCCGCAGGCACCCATGGCGGCGAGCGACAGCAGCAGCAGCAGCGTCTGGCCATCCTGGTCGGCGGCCGGCATCATCACCAGTTCCATCAGCGCCCAGAGCAGCCCGAAACACAGCACTTCGACCGTGATCAGCCAGAACTGCCAGCTTGTTGCGGCCTCCAGCGCCAGTTCCGGCCCGTTTCGGCGGAAACGCAGGATCCACAGCGCCGAAAGCCCGCCCACCACCAGCACCCAACCGGTCATGAACACGCCACGCGGGTGGTCCCACAACGCCTGCACCAGCATGAGCGCATTGACCATGAACAGCCCGACATTGAACGGCACATAGCGATTCAGCACTGCCAACTGCGCAGCGCGCACCCGCGCATAAAAGGGATCATCGCCCTGCCCGAACCCCAGGACCTGCTTCCAGCCGATCGCTGCCTTGGCAGCAATCGGTGGCCGGAACATCATCGACATC
>JBBSPR010000116.1:0-9091 GCA_038258615.1 Sphingomonadales bacterium | reverse complement strand
GGGCCGATGCCCGAGAGCATCAGCAGCTGCGGGGAGTTGACCGCACCGCCGCACAGGATGATCTTGCGGCCGCGCAGCGTTATGGTGCGACCGGCGCGGACGGCCGCCACGCCGGTGGCACGGCGGCCTTCGAACAACACCCGCTCCACCTGCACGCCCGTTACGATCGAGAGGTTCGGGCGCTTCTGCACGGCGTCGGTCAGATAGCCCTTGGCGGCCGAGAAGCGCTCGCCGTCCTTGATCGTCGCGTCGAAAAAGCCCGCTCCTTCGAACTGCGGCCCGTTGAAGTCTTGCGTGCGCGGATAACCGGCTTCGGCACAGGCGGCGAGGAAGGCATCGTTGAGCACATGCGGCAGGGCGCCCTTGCGCGACGTGTGCAGCGGGCCACCGGTGCCGTGGAACTCGTCCTCGCCGCGTTCGCTGTCTTCCGCGCGGCGGAAATAGGGCAGCACGTCGGACCAGCTCCAGCCGGTCAGCCCCAGCTGCGCCCAGCGATCATAGTCGCTGGCATGGCCGCGGACATAAACCATGCCGTTGATCGACGAGCAGCCGCCGAGCACGCGGCCGCGCGGCCAGTACATCTTGCGCCCGGCCATTTCCGGCTGCGGCACGGTCCAATAGCCCCAGTCGAACGGACTGTCCTTCTCGGGCGGGATGATCTGGGCGATGCCGCCCGGCATCTGGATCATCATCGAATTGTCGCGGCCGCCGGCCTCCACCAGCAGCACGCGTGTGCCGGGGTTGGCGGTCAGCCGGTTGGCGAGCACACATCCCGCCGAGCCGGCGCCGACAATCACGAAATCCCAGACATCCGATTCCGAACTGGTCATCGGTGCACTCCCCAAACCGCAGAGGCCCTAGCTAGACCAGCGCCGGGCCGGAGGGAATGGCGCAATCTGTCAGGTCCGTCTGCCCGGTCGCTCAGGCCAGACCCGCCCGCACCAGCGGGTCAGGCTGCGGATGATGCGCCTTCAGCGGCACCGACACATCGGCCAGCACCGCCGGATCGATGCGGCTTCCGGCCTCAACCAGCGCCTTGCCCTGCACATAGTCGCGCGCGGCATTGACACAATCGAGCGCCACCACCCGGCCGTCCTTCAGATAGACGAGGCTGAACGCCCGTGCCGCCGGGTCGCCGCGCAGCACCGTGGCATCATGGCCGGTGGAGAGTCCCACTGTCTGCAGCCGCAGGTCATATTGGTTGGACCAGAACCAGGGCACCGCATGATAGGGCCGGGGGTTGCCGGTGAGCACGCGCGCCACGGTGGTGGCCATGTCATTGGCGTTCTGCACCGATTCCAGCCGGATCAGGGCATCATCGGCAAAGCTGTTGATGTGCGCCGCACAATCCCCGATCGCGAAGATGTGGGGCAGCGAGGTGCGGCACAGCGAATCCACCTCCACGCCCATGGTGCCCACCGCCCCTGCGGCGAGCAGCGGCGCCACCGCCGGCACGATGCCTATGCCAACGATCACCAGATCGGCGGCGATCCGCTCGCCGCCGTCCAGCACCACGCCATCCGCCCGGCCATCGGTGCCGCTGACGGCGGTGACGAACACGCCGGTCCGCACTTCGACACCGTGCGCGCGATGCTCGGCCTCATAGAAGTGGGAGAGCGGTGGCCCGGCCACGCGCGCCAGCACCCGGTCGAGCGCCTCCAGCACGATCACCTGCTTGCCCATCTTGGCGAGCACCGCTGCGGCCTCCAAACCGATATAGCCGCCACCGACGATGACGATCCGCATCGCCGTGGCCAGCTCGGCTTTCAGCACCTCGACATCGGCATGGGTGCGGATCGCGTGGATGCCGCCCAGATCATGGCCCTCGCATGCCAGCCGGCGTGCTGCACCACCGGCCGCCCAGACCAGATGCCCATAGCCGATCCGCCCGCCCGCCGCCGTGGTTGCAACCTGTCCGGCGGCGTCCACGGCGTCGATCCGGCAGCCGGTGAGCATCGTCACGCTGCGGTCGTCCCAGAAACTGGCCGGGCGGATCAGCATCCGGTCGAAGCTCTTGTCGCCGGCCAGAAAATCCTTGGACAGCGGCGGCCGCTCATAGGGCAGCTCAGGCTCCTCGCCGGCAATGGCGATGGTGCCGGCAAACCCCTGCTGGCGCAGCGCGATCGCCGCCGCCGCTCCCGCATGGCCGGCCCCCACGATCAGCACGTCAAACTGTTGCATTGCGATTGCCTCCGCCCGCTCTGCTAAGCTGCCGCACAACGGCCCGCAAGCTTCCCAACCGTGCCGGCGCCTGTCACAAGGCGCGCATGGACCTTGCAGCCCATCCCGATTCCGCCGCCTGGGGTCATCTCGTGCCGCGCACGCCGCTGGTGCGCCGGTTGCTGGCGCGCAATCCCTCGCCCTTCACCTTCACCGGCACCGGCACCTTTGTGGTGGGCCATGGCACGGTGGCGGTCATCGATCCCGGCCCTGCCGATCCGGCGCACATCGCCGCCCTGCTCGAAGGGCTGGCGGGTGAAACGGTGAGCCATATCCTCGTCACCCACACGCATATGGACCACAGCCCCGCAGCGCCCGCCATTAAGGCCGCCACCGGGGCGCAGATCATCGGCTGCGCGCCACTGGTGCTCGCCGATGATGGCCCGCGTGCCGATGCCGGCTTCGACCCGAGCTATGCCCCCGATGCGGTGATGGCCGAAGGCGACAGCGTCTCCGGCCCCGGCTGGACGTTGACCGCGATCGCCACGCCGGGACACACCAGCAACCACCTCTGCTTCGCGCTGGCGGAAGAATCCGCCCTTTTTACCGGCGATCACGTCATGGGCTGGTCGACCACCGTCGTGGCACCGCCCGATGGCAACATGACCGCCTATATGGCCAGCCTGCGCAAGCTGCTTGAGCGCAAGGACAGCATCTACCATCCCACCCACGGCGAGCCGGTCACCGATCCACAGCGGTTCGTCCGCGGCCTCATCACGCACCGCAAGCAGCGCGAGACGCAGATACTGAAGCATCTCGCAGGCGGCCCGCAGGCGATCCCGGTGATGGTTGCGGCCATGTATTCGGGCGTCGACAAGCGCCTTCACCCCGCCGCCGGCCGCTCGGTGCTGGCGCATCTCCTCGATCTGCAGGCGCGCGGCCTTGTCGTGCCTGAAGATGACCATTGGACCCTCGCATGATTCGTGTTCTCCTCGGCCTCGTGGCTGGCCTGGTGCTGGCGTTCGCCGCCGTCACCCTCATCCCCGAATATTTGCCCTCCTGGCTCGGTGGCCGCGCGCCGGTGCTCAGCGTTGCCGACACCACGCTGCAGGCGATCCAGCGCCAGCAGCGGCTGACGGTGATGACCGCGCGGCTCAACAGCACCATCACTTCGCGCCAGCAGCGGCTCGGCGGGCTGCTCTCGGCTTCGAAGACCCTCATCATCCCCGGTACCATCCGCTATGAGGTCGATCTGTCGGCGCTCAAGCTGGAAACGATGCGGTGGAACAAGGAAGAGCAGACGCTCACCATCTTCGCACCGCGCCCGGTCATCGCCGGGCCAGAGGTCGATCTCACCCGCACCACCGAATACAAGGATGGCGCGCTGCTGCTCGCCTTCACCGATGTCGAAAAGGCGTTCGACACCGCCAACCGCGCCGCCGTCGCCGCCAACATGCGCGCGCAGGGTGCAAGCCGCGGACTGGTCGATCTCGCCGACGAGGCCGCGCGGGACACGATCGGCCGGCTTTTCCTGCTGCCGCTCATCACCGCGGGCCATGCCGATGCCAGGGTCAAGGTCACCTTCGTGACCCCGCCTAGGCCCGACCTCACCATCCCGCCACAGGAATAGCCATGGACGCTCGCTTGAACCCGCTCGGGGGTATTCCCCAAAACGCTTCCGGCACCCAGCTCGACCTGAAGGCCGAGATCAGGCGGCTGGCAAAAGAGAAGAACGCCGTCATCCTGGCGCATTATTACCAGGACCCGGAAATTCAGGACCTCGCCGATTTCGTCGGCGACAGTCTCGATCTCAGCCGCAAGGCCGCTGCCACCGATGCCGATGTCATCGCCTTTTGCGGCGTCAAGTTCATGGCCGAAGTGGCCAAAATTCTTTCTCCGCAGAAGACGGTGGTGCTGCCCGACCTCAAGGCCGGTTGCAGCCTTGAGGACTCATGCCCGCCCGAGGACTTTGCGCGCTTTCGCCGCGCCCACCCCGATCATATCAGCCTCACCTACATCAACTGCTCGGCGGCGGTGAAGGCGGAGAGCGACATCATCGTCACCTCCTCCTCGGCCGAAAAGATCATCAACCAGCTGCCGGCCGACCAGAAGATCCTGTTCGCGCCCGACAAGCATCTCGGCGCCTGGCTCAACCGCAAGACCGGCCGCGACATGCTGCTCTGGGACGGCAGCTGCATCGTCCATGAGCGCTTTTCGGTGACCGAGCTGCTCAAGCTCAAGGCGCTGCACCCGGCCGCCCCGGTGCTCGCACACCCCGAGTGCCCCGAAGCAATCCTCGATCTCGCGCACTACGTCGGCGCCACCAGCGGCATCCTCAACTATGCGCTGAATTCGCCCGAGCCGGTCGTCATCGTCGCCACCGAGCCCAACATCATCCACCAGATGCAGTTGAAGGCCCCGCACAAGACCTTCATCGGCGCACCGGGAGCGGACGGCAATTGCGGCTGCAACATGTGCCCGTACATGGCGCTCAACACGCTGCAGAAGCTCTATCTGGCGCTGCGTGACCTCAAGCCGGAAATCACCGTGCCCGAAGATGTCCGCGTGAAGGCAAAGATCAGCCTCGACCGGATGCTCGAGATGGCGTCGGCAGTCTCGGACGTCCCCGTTCGTGGTGATTGAGGATTTCGACCTGCCCGGCTTCATCGCCGCCACGCTCGCCGAGGATCTGGGGCAGGGGGGGGACATCACGTCGGCCGCCACCATCCCCGCCGATGCCATGCTCACCGCGGTGATGAACAGCCGCGATGCCGTGATCGTCGCCGGCCTTCCTGTCGCCGCGATGTTCTTCCAGGCGCTCGATCCGGATGCCGAGATCACCACCCATGTCGCGGAGGGCACCGCCGTCCCCCCCGGCACCGCGCTGATGACGATTCGCGGCAACGCCCGAGCCGTGCTGGCGGCGGAACGCAGCGCGCTCAACACCGCCCAACATCTGACCGGCATCGCCACGCTCACCCGCGCCCATGTCGATGCGATCGCCGGCACCGGCGCCACGCTGCTCGACACGCGCAAGACGCTGCCCGGGATGCGAATGCTGGAAAAATACGCCACCCGCATGGGCGGCGCCACCAACCACCGGCTGCGGCTCGATGATGGCGTGCTGATCAAGGACAATCACATCGCCGTGGCCGGCTCGGTCGATGCCGCCGTCCGCGCCGCCAAGGCCGCCGGGCTGAGCGGCATCGTCGTCGAAGTCGATACGCTCGACCAGATCGAGCCAGCGCTGGCGGCAGGTGCCGACCGGCTGCTCCTCGACAACATGCCGCCGCCGGTGCTGCGGCAGGCACTCGCGATCATTGCCGGCCGCGTGCCGTCGGAAGCCTCGGGCGGCGTCAACCTGCAGACCATCCGCGCCATCGCCGAAACCGGCGTCACCTATATCAGCGTCGGCCGCATCACCCAGAGCGCGCCGGCCGCCGATATCGGGCTGGATTTCGCCTAAACCGCTTGTGCCTCCACTACCGTCGTTCCGGGATGGTGCTTGTCGAGATAGCGCTTGAGCAGCCGCAAATTCTTCGTGTTCGAGCGGAACAGCACATCGAAGGCATCGCCCACCAGCGGCACTGCACCAACCACCGTGTCAAAGCCGACATTCGCCAGCATCCGCGCGATCGTCCAGCGCGGCAGCCCGAGGTTGCGCGCTTCCCACACGATATAAAGCCCCATCGCCCCGGCGGCGAGATCGCCGATCACCGGGATCAACCCCATCATCGCATCGAGCCCGACCGGAATACGCGTGCCCGGGATCACCGTCACCCGCTCGAGCAGCCGCTCGGCCGCCTCGACGCGCCGCCGCACAGCCGCAGGCTCACGCCCGGCCCATTCCGCCAGCTGCACGTTCGAAAACACCGCAGTCGCCAACGCCATCACTCCCGCAGCACCATGCTGCCACCCGGAAATGTGGCCCTGCCGGGCCTCGATTCAAGGGGCGCCGTGCAGCATCGTCGGCAGCGCCTCGCGGTGCGCCGTCCGCAGCGCAGCCAGCGCAATCCCCGCCACCAGGTCTCCGCCGGTCCGCCCGATCCGGCGCACCGGAACATCACCGGCCGGCAACTCCGTTCCGGCTGGCACCGTCACCAGAAACCGCCCTTGGTCTTCGCCGAACGCAGCACCCGCGTCCATCGCCTCCACCTCCGCACCGATGCCGCCGGCCAGCGCCATCTCGGCCAGCGCCACCAGCAGCCCGCCATCGGACAGGTCATGCACCGCCGTCACAAGATCGTCGGCGATAAGCCCCGCCACATAATCTCCCGCCGCGCGCTCGGCCGCCAGGTCGACCGCCGGCGGCGTCCCCTCCTCGCGGCCATGCAGTTCGCGCAGCCACAGGGACTGGCCCAGATGCGCGCCGTCCTCGCCCACCAGCCAGATGTCCTCGCCCTCGGCCTTGAACCCGAGCGTCATCACCCTGGTCCAGTCGGCGATCAGCCCCACGCCGCCGATCGCCGGGGTGGGCATGATCGCCGCCCCGCCGCCAGTGGCACGGCTCTCGTTGTAAAGGCTCACATTGCCCGACACGACCGGATAGTCGAGCGCCCGGCACGCCTCGGCCATCCCCTCGATGCACCCCACGAGTTGCCCCATCACCACCGGGTTTTGCGGGCTGGCGAAATTGAGGCAGTTGGTGATCGCCAGCGGCTTCGCGCCCACCGAAATCAGGTTGCGCCAGCTCTCCGCTACCGCCTGCTTGCCGCCCTCCACAGGGTCGGCAAAGCAGTAGCGCGGCGTGCAATCGGTGGCCAGCGCCAGCGCCTTGGCCGTGCCGTGCACGCGCACCACCGCGGCATCGCCGCCCGGCCGCTGCACCGTGTCGGCGCCCACCATATGGTCATATTGCTCCCATATCCACGCCCGCGAGCAAAGATCCGCACTGCCCATCAGCCGCAGCAGGTCTCCCCCCACATCGTCGCCCCCGGGCACATCGCCGAGCGGCGCGCGCGGCGGCGTGAGCACCCAGGGCCGGTCATATTTCGGCGCGGCGTCGGCGAGCGGCTCAAGCGGGATCCGCCCCACCTCCTCGCCGTGGAAGGTCATCGCCAGGTCACCACCGGCCACCACTTCGCCGATCACCGCGAAATCCAGCCCCCATTTGGCAAAGATGGCTTCGGCAAAGCCCTCGCGCCCGGGCTTGAGCACCATCAGCATGCGCTCCTGGCTCTCCGAGAGCATCATCTCATACGGCGTCATCCGCGCCTCGCGGCACGGCACCCGGTCGAGATCGAGCCGGATGCCCACCCCGCCCTTCGACGCCATCTCCACGCTCGACGAGGTGAGCCCGGCGGCCCCCATGTCCTGAATCGCCACGATCGCATCCGATGCCATCAGTTCGAGGCACGCCTCGATCAGCAGCTTTTCGGTAAACGGGTCGCCCACCTGCACGGTGGGCCGCTTCTCGTCGCTGTTCTCGTCGAACTCGGCCGACGCCATGGTCGCCCCATGGATGCCGTCGCGCCCGGTCTTGGAGCCGACATAGATCACCGGATTGCCGATGCCCGCCGCGGCCGAGTAGAAGATCTTGTCGGCCTTCGCGATCCCCACTGTCATCGCATTGACGATGATGTTGCCATTGTAGCTCGGGTGGAAGATCGTCTCTCCCCCCACCGTCGGCACACCGACGCAATTGCCATAGCCGCCGATGCCGGCCACCACGCCCTTCACCAGATGCCGCATCCGCGGCGCATCGATGGCGCCGAAGCGCAGCGCGTTCATGTTGGCGATGGGCCTTGCCCCCATGGTGAACACATCGCGCAAGATGCCGCCAACGCCGGTCGCCGCCCCCTGATAGGGCTCGATGAAGCTCGGATGGTTGTGGCTTTCCATCTTGAAGATTGCAGCATCACCATCGCCAATGTCGATCACGCCGGCATTCTCGCCCGGCCCGCAGATCACCCAGGGCGCTTGCGTGGGCAGCTTCGCCAGATGCATCCGCGAAGACTTGTAGCTGCAATGTTCGGACCACATCACCGAAAAGATGCCCAGCTCGAGCATGTTGGGCTCGCGGCCCATCGCGGCGAGCACCCGCTCGTATTCCTCGGGCGTGAAGCCATGGTCGGCGACGATCTGCGGGGTGATGGCGGGTTCGGCTGGGCTCATGCGGCGCGGATAGCGGCTCGCCCGCCGCTTGTCATGTGGTGATGCCCGCCACCCCTACCGCAGCACCGCCGGCAACCAGCAACACCACCAGCCCGATCAGCAACGGCTTGTTCCGCTCGGCATGGACGAAGCGGCTGATGACGGAATCATTCTTCTTGCCACCCACCGCCCAGACCAGCAGCGCCGCCCAGAGCAGCAACGACAGCAGCGAAAGGATGTTGAGCCGCGCCAGCATCTGCCGATCGGGATGCCGCCGCGCAAAGGCAATGACAGAGGGAATGAAGTTGAAGATCAATACCCCGAGCGTCACCCAGGCAATCAACGTCCAATCGAGCGTCCCCATTCTCGCCTCCCGAGATGCCGTATTGCCAATATAATACACAATCGCGTCTTGGCAATTCCCCATCGGGCGCTATGGGTTGGGATCCCAGTTGAACAAGGTGCATGCATGCCCCGCACCCGGCCCGATGGCCGCAAGACCCAGATCGTGATCGTCGGCGGCGGTGCCGGCGGCCTCGAACTCGTGCGCAAGCTCGCCAGCCACTATGATGCGCAGGATTACGACATCATCCTCGTCGATCGCAACACCAGCCATATCTGGAAGCCGCTGCTCCACGAGGTCGCCGCCGGGTCGCTTGATGCCAATCTCGACGAGGTCGGCTACCGCGCCCATGCCTTCCGCTGGGGCTATCGCTACTTCGACGGCGCGCTGGAAAGCATCGATCGCGATGCCGAGCAGATCGTCATCGCCCCGATCATCGACGAGGATGGCTCGGAGGTGATCGGCCGCCACCGCATCCGCTATGATTATCTGGTG
>JBBSPR010000115.1:0-9173 GCA_038258615.1 Sphingomonadales bacterium | reverse complement strand
GCTTCGTCTTCAAGGTGCAGGCCAACATGAACCCGCAGCACCGCGACCGCATCGCCTTCATGCGCGTCGCCTCGGGCCGCTTCCGCCGCGGCATGAAGCTGCGTCAGGTCGGCACCGGCAAGACCATCGCCATCAACTCGCCCATCCTGTTCTTCGCCGCCGATCGCGAGATCGCCGACGAGGCCTTCCCCGGCGATATCATCGGCATCCCCAACCATGGCGTGCTGCGGGTGGGTGATTCGCTGGTGGAGAAGGACGACATCACCTTCACCGGCATCCCCAATTTCGCGCCCGAGATCCTGCGCCGCGTGGCGCTGAAGGATCCGACCAAGTCCAAGCAGCTCCGCACGGCGCTCACCGACATGGCCGAGGAAGGCGTCACCCAGCTGTTCAAGCCCGCCATCGGCAGCCAGTGGATCGTCGGCGTCGTCGGCCAGCTGCAGCTAGAAGTGCTCATCTCGCGGCTCGAGGCGGAATATCGCGTGGCGGCCGGCTTCGAGCCCAGCCCGTTCGAAACCGCGCGCTGGGTCAGTGGCGAGCCGGCCGAGCTCAAGCGCTTCATCGAGGAGCATCGCCCCGCCATGGCCGAGGACCGCGACGGCAGCCCGGTGTTCATGGCCCGCGATGCCTGGGAGCTGAACTACGTCTCGCAGCGCGAGACGGCGATCCGGTTCTCCGCAACACGCGAAAGGGCTTGAAGGGCCTCCGGCCCCTAAACCGCCAGCAACTGATGCCGCCCGCCGCGAAAGCGATGAAACGGGATCGGCCGGTCTTCGGCACTCGCATCACGCGCCATCGCTTCGGCAAGCAGCGCGCGGGTGATCTGCGGCAGGTCGAGTTTCTCCGCCGCTGCCGCATCGAACCAGGCGACTTCGTCGAGTTCGCCCGAGCCTGCGCCGGGGTCGAGCGAGGCCAGGTGCCGGGCATCGACGGTGAAAAAGCGTGCGTCGAAGCGGCGGGTGCGCGCCGGCGGGGTGATGGCGCGGCCGATCAGCCGCAGCGGCGCAAGGTCGGGCAGGTGTCCCGAGCCGAGAAAATCCCGCCATTCCGGGCTGCGGGTGACACCACGCCCCGGCTGGCCGAGAATCAGCCCGGTCTCCTCGAAGGTCTCGCGAATCGCGGTCGCAACCAGCGCCCGGGCGCGGCGTGTGCAGCTGCCGCAGGTGCGCGCCGTCTGCGCCCAGGTGTCGGGCGCCGGCTCCGTCGCCGCAGCGACCCGGAAGTCGCTGGCATGGATGCGACCACCTGGAAACACCCATTTGTCGGGCATGAAGGCATGGCCGCCGACCCGCCGGCCCATCAGCACGCGCGGGCCCCCACCATCGCGCCGGATGATGATCAGCGTCGCAGCATCGCGCGGGCGGATGAGCGGCGGAGTGCCCGGCACGCCCGGCCTCAGGCCAGAATGGCCAGTGCCGATCGCTCGAAGCCGCTCAGTTCGGCCGCGCGGCCGTTCTGCACCTTCAGCGCCCAGTCGGCATCTACGATCAGCGCCCTTCCGACGGCGACCAGGTCGAACTCGTCGGCCGCCAGCCGAGCCTCGAGTGCGCTGAAGTCGGCCGGCTGCGAGGCTTCGCCGCCGAAGCCGGCAATGAACTCGCCCGAAAGGCCCACACTGCCGACGGTGATCGTCGGTGCACCCGTTACCTTGCGTGTCCAGCCGGCGAAGTTGAGGCCGTCCTCGCCATCCAGCTCGGGGAACTCGGGCTCCCAGAAGCGCCGCTGCGAGCAGTGCAGCACATCGACGCCGGCTGCCACCATCGGCGCCAGCCAAGCTTCGAGCTCGGCGGGCGAGCTGGCAAGACGCGCGGTGTAATCCTGCTGCTTCCACTGGCTCACGCGCAGGATGAGCGGAATATCGGTGCCGAGCTCGGCCTTGACCGCCTTCACGATCTCCAGCGCGAAGCGGCTGCGCTGCGAGAGGGTGGGGCCGCCCCATTCATCGGTGCGCTGGTTGGTGCCGTCCCAGAAGAACTGATCGATCAGATAGCCGTGCGCGCCGTGCAGTTCCACGGCATCGAAGCCGAGCGCCAGGGCGGCGCGGGCGGCGGCGGCATAGGCGGCGATGGTCTCGTCGATGTCGGCAGTCGTCATCGTCTTGCCCCAGGGCTTGCCGGGCTTGAACTGGCCCGAAGGCGATTCGGCATGAGTCTCGACGCGCGCCGCCGGGTTGGGAGCGCTTCCGACATGCCAGAGCTGCGGCGCGATCTTGCCGCCGGCACCATGCACCGCGGTCACCACTTCCGCCCAGCCGGCCAGCGCCTCGTCGCCATGGAAGCGCGGTACCGCTGAATCGTTGACCGAACCCGGCCGATCGATGCCGGTGCCTTCGGTAATGATCAGCCCGACGCCGCCTTCGGCACGCTTGCGGTAATAGTCTGCCACATTGTCCCCCGGCACGCCGCCAGGCGAGAAGCTGCGGGTCATCGGCGCCATGACGATGCGGTTGGGCAAGGTGAGGTTGGGCAGGGCGAAGGGCTGGAAAAGGGCTGCGGTCATGGAAACTCCTGAAGGGTGCCTGTTGGCTAGGGGCTGGTGGCGGGCGATGCAACCAATCTTGGCTTGACCGTTGTAAAGCGGAGCGGCATTGGGCGGAGCATCAGGCGAACCATGACCATCGGTCTTTCCCTTCCAGCCGCCACGGCCCCATGCCCAGCGAAACTCCGCTGCGGCACCCGCTGAGGCACCCGTTTCTGGGCGCGCTGAACCCCTGATGCTACCGGTCGCGACCCGCGACCGACCCCGGAAAGACCTGACATGACCGCCCAAGCAGTAACCCTGCCCGATCCCGCCCGTCCCACGCTTGGCCCACTGCTGCGGCTGGCCGGCCCGGTGGTTGTCTCGCGGCTGGGAATCATGGCGATGGGCGTGGTCGATACCGTGGTGGTCGGCCGCTATTCGGCCGAGCAACTCGGCTATCACGCCATCGGCTGGGCGCCCACCGGCGTGGTGCTCACAACCGCCCTCGGCCTGCTCTACGGCATCCAGGTGATGACCAGCCAGGCGATCGGCGACGGCCGCCCGGAGGAAACCGGCGCCATCCTGCGGCGCGGTGTCGCCTATGCCTTCTGGGTGGGGCTGGCGGCAGCCCTGGTGCTGATGCTGCTCGGCGGCCCCGCCTTGCACCTGATGGGGCTGGAGCCTGCCCTTGCCAATGGCGCCACACCGGTGCTGCAGGTGCTGGCGCTGTCGCTGGTGCCGATCCTGATGGCCGATGCCGGGCTGTTCTGGCTGGAGGCGCATGGCCGGCCGGTGCCGGGCATGGTGGCGATGTGGGGGGCGAACATCGTCAACCTCATCCTCAACCTGTGGCTGGTGCCGGGCAATTCGGGCTTTCCCGTCGATGGTGCGGTCGCCAGCGGCTGGTCGACGGCACTCAGCCGCGTGGCGCTGCTGGTGTTCATCTGGGGGGCGATCCTCGCATGGGCGCCGGCGCGCCGCTATGGCGTGTTCCGCAAGGCAGCACCCGATCCACGTGCCGCCTCGGCCCAGCGCCGGGTCGGCTATGGCACGGCGGCGAGCTACTTCATCGAAAGTGCAGCGTTTGGCGCGATGAGCATCTTCGCCGGCTGGATCGGCACGCTGGCGGTGGCGGCCTGGGCGATCACCCTCAACGTGGCGGCGGTGATCTTCATGGTGCCGCTCGGTCTGGCGAGTGCCACGGCCGTGATTGTGGGCCGCGCGCACGGCGCCCGCAGCCCCGCCGGCGTGGTGCGCGCCGGCCTGCTCGGCTTCGGGGTGACGAGCGTCGTGCTGCTGCTCATCTGCGCGATCGTCGGCTTCGGCAACGAGGCGATCGCGGCCGCCTATACCAGCGACACCGCCGTGCGCGGGATGGCGGCGGCGGCGCTGCTGCTTTCGGTGCTGTTCTACCTTGCCGATGGCCTGCAGAATGTCGGCGCCCAGGCGCTGCGGGCGCGCGGCGACGTGTGGGTGCCCACGGCAACGCACATGACCAGCTACCTGCTGGTGATGATGCCGCTCGGCTGGGCGCTCGCCATTCCGGCCGGGCTGGGGGTGGCGGGGCTGGTCTGGTCGGTGATCATCGCTTCGCTGGTTGCGGCGGTGCTGCTCTGGGGGCGCTTCTGGTGGCTGGGCCGCGTGCGGCCAACGCCTAGCTCCTGAGCGCCTCGATCGGCGACAGCCTTGCGGCGCGCGTGGCCGGCCACCAGCCGAAGAAAATGCCGATGGTGGCTGAAACCGCAAAGGCGATGCCGACCGAGGCGGGGGCGATCTCGGTTTCGAAGCCGATGAAATTGTCCGCCAGCGTCGCCAGCGAGGTGCCGAGCAGCACGCCGATGCCGCAGCCGATGAGGGAGAGCATCAGCGCCTCCATCAGGAACTGCAGCCGCACCGCACCGCGCGAGGCGCCGATCGCCATGCGGATGCCGATCTCGCGCGTGCGTTCGGTCACGCTCACCAGCATGATGTTCATGATGCCGATGCCGCCCACGACGAGGCTGATCGATCCGATGGCGGCGAGCAGCAGGGAAACAGCGGTGGTGGCGGTGCTCAGCGTGTCGGTGATCGCGGTCAGGTTGGCGACCTGGAAATCGTCCTGCTCGCCCTCGCGCAGATTGTGGAGGCGGCGCAGCAGGCGGACGATATCGTCGGTTACGGGCTCCAGCGCGTCGGCCGACGCGACGCTCACCGAGACCGTGCGGATGGTGCCGCGAAAGGCATTGGCCTGCAGCAGCCGCTGGGCGGAGGTGAGCGGCACCACGATCTGATCGTCGCGGTCCTGCCCGCCGAAGCCTTGCCCCCGCTTTTCGAGCACGCCGATGACGGTGAAGCTGACGCCCTTGATGCGCAGCTGCTCTCCGGTTGGAGCCCGCGCGCCGAACAGTTTTTCCCCCACCGTCTGGCCAATGACCGCGACGCGCGCGCCGGCGCGGTCCTCGCGCTCGTTGAAGGCGCGGCCATCCTCGACCGGCCATTCATTGACCCGGAACCAGGCGGGCGAGGCGCCGGTGACGTTGGTCGCCCAGTTGGTCGGCCCTGCCACCACCTGCGCCGGCACTGCGGTGGAGGGTGAGGCTGCCACCACATCGGGAAGGGCGGCGATCGCTTCGGCATCCTCGATGCGCAGGCTGGCGCCGGTGCCCGCACCGCCGAACACCCCGCCTTGGCGGCCGCCGCCGGCGGTGACGATGAGCAGGTTCGAGCCGAGCCCCGAGATCGAGTCCGACACCTGCTTCTGTACCCCGCCGCCGATGGCAAGCATCAGGATGACGGCCGACACACCGATGATCATCCCGAGCATGGTCAGCAGCGAGCGCAGCCGGTTGGCAACCAGCGCGCTCCAGGCTTCCGCCAGCATCGGGCCGATCATGCGGAGGCCTCCGCACGGACACCGAACAGGGCGGCATCATCGGGCGGGCCATCATGGACGATCAGCCCATCCTGGATGCGCACCACCCGGTTGGTGGCACGCGCCACTTCCGGATCATGCGTCACGATCACGACCGTCACGCCGCGCGCCTCGTTCAATTGGCGGAAAAGCGCCAGCACCTCGACGCCGGTTTTCGTGTCGAGGGCCCCTGTCGGCTCATCGGCGAGCAGCAATGCCGGTGCATTGGCCAACGCCCGGGCGATTGCCACGCGCTGCTGCTGTCCGCCCGAAAGCTGGGTGGGGCGCGATAAAAGCTTGTCCCCCAGCCCGACGCTCGCCAGCAGCTCGGCGGCGCGGGCCTTGCGCTCGGCGCCCGATTTGCCGGCATAAACCATCGGCAGAGCCACATTGCCGGTGGCAGACAGCCGCGGCAGCAGGTTGAACCCTTGGAAGATGAAGCCGATCCCCGCACCGCGCAGCTTCGCAAGGGCTGTTTCCGACAGCGTCGCGGTATCTTGGCCTTCGAAGCGGTAGCTGCCGGCGCTCACCGTGTCGAGGCAGCCGATGATGTTCATCAGCGTCGACTTGCCTGATCCCGATGGCCCCATGATGGCGATGAACTCGCCGGCGCGCACATCGAGGCTTACGCCGTGCAGCGCCCGGAAATCCCCGGCTTCGGACCGATAGTCCTTCACCACATCGGCGAGCGAGATCAGCGGCGCGCTCATTTGGGCGCGTCGGACTCCGCCGTCTCGGCGCCGCCCTTGCGGTCGCGCGGCCGCTGCCCGGGTGGTCCGCCGAACATGCCGCCACCGCTGAGCGGCTTGTTGAGGCCGGTGATCACTTTGTCCCCGGCCTCCAACGGCCCGCCGGTGATCTCGGTATTGGCGGTGTCGCTCACCCCGAGCCGGATGCGGCGCGGTTCGGCGATGCCGGCCACGGCCTCGAAAACAACGGCCTCGTCATCGGCAAGCCCGCGCGCCGGCTTGAAGCCTTCGGGGCGGAAGCCAAGAGCCGCATTGGGCAGCAGCAGCACGCCGCGCCGCTCGGCCACCATGAAGCGCGCATCGGCGGTCATCCCCGGCAGCAGCGCGCCATCGGGGTTGGCGGCCTCCACCACCACCGTATAGGTCACCACGTTCTGCTGGGTGGTGGGATTGAGACGGATCTGCCGCACCGACCCTTCGAAGCTGCGCCCGCCATAGGCATCGACAGTGAACAGCACGCGCTGCCCCGGCTTCACCCGGGCGATATCGGCTTCGGCCACGGCCGCCTCGATCTGCATCCGCGAAAGGTCGCGCGCGATCTTGAACAACGTCGGCGTGCTGAACGCCGCCGCCACCGTCTGCCCGAGGTCGATCTCGCGGCTGATCACGACGCCCGACACCGGCGCCCGGATGACCGAGAATTCGAGATTGGCACGGTCCTGCGCCACCTGTGCTGCCGCGGCACGGACTTGCGCCTCAGTGCCGCGCGCGCTGGCGAGCGTGGTCTCATATTCCTGCCGGCTGATGTAGTCCTTGGCCACCAACTCGGCGGCGCGTCGGGCATTGGCAGTCTGCAGAGCAGCTTGCGCTCGCACTTGAGCCAGATTGGCTTCGCTGGCGGAAAGACGGCTGGCGAACAACGCCGGATCGAGCCGCAACAGCACCTGCCCCGCCTCCACCCTGTCGTTGAAATCGGCATTGAGGCTCGCCACCGTGCCCGACACCTGGGTGCCGACATTGACGACGCGCGTGGGGTTGATGATGCCGTTGGCTGTGATCGCCTCGGTCAGGTCCCCGCGCGCGATGGCGGCGGTGAGGAATGCCGGCGGCGGCTCGGGCGCGTTGAAGGCCCGCCATGCGAAGAAGCCCACGACGAGCGCCACGGCAACCCCCGCCGCGATCAGCCAGCGCCGCCTGTTCATCGTGTTGCCCCTCCATAGGCGTCCATGTCACCCACGGCGCGTGCCAGCTCGGCCTGGGCGGTGCGGGTGTTGAACTCGGCCTGCACCAGCTGCTGCCGCGCCGAGGCCAGTGCATTCTGCGCGTTGAGCAGATCGGCATAGGTGCCGGTGCCGGCGCGGTAGCGACCCTGTGCCAGTGCCGCCGATTCGGTGGCGCTCGTCACCAGCACCCGCGCCGGCACCAGGCTGGCCAGTGCATTCTCGAAGCCGACAAAGCCCTGGTAGACCGCGAGCCCCGCGGTCTGCCGCACCTGCTCGAGCGATGCCGCTTGCTGCGCCTGCTGTGCGCGCGCCTGGGCGATCTGGTAGCGGGTGTTCCAGCCGGAAAACAATGGGATGGAGAGGGTGATGCCCGCACTCGAAAGATTGCGGTCGATCGTGGTGTCGAGCGCAGACAGCGAATTCGAGGCCTGCAGCGCCACTGAAGGTCGCCCCAGCGAGCGCGCCACCGCCACATTGGCTTCGGCCGCTTCCAGCTGCAGCCGTGCGGCGCGCAGGTCTGGCCGCAGCCGCTCGGCCTCGGCAATCAGCGCCTCGGCATCGCCGCGCAGCGCGCCCGCCTCAGCAAGCGGCGGCAGGTCGGCGAGCGCCAGCACGGTCGCCGGCGGCAATCCCATCGCCACTGCCAGCCGTGCGGCGGCACTCGCCACATTGCCGCGCGTCTGGGTGAGGGTCAGCTCGGCCTGAGCCGCTTGCGTCTCGCCCTGCAGCCGATCGGCCGAAGTGGCGACACCCGCTTCCCTGCGCGCCGCCGCGAGGTCGCGCGACTGGCGGGCGAATTCGAGGTTGGCGATATTGGCCTGCTCGATCGCGCGATTGGCAACGAGCAGGTTCCAGGCGCTCACCACCTCCAGCACCACCGCCAGCGTGGCATCATCGAACTGCGCACGAAGGGCGGCGGCATTGGCATCGGCAGCAGCAATCCGCCCGGCGCGGCCGCCACCATCGAGGATCAGCCAGCTCAGCCCGAGCCGTGCCGAGGTCGTGGTGTTGGTGATCGTGGAGGCACCGCCGCCGATGAACTGCCCGCCTGAATCGACAAAGCCGGTGCCGCCGAAGCTCTGCGAGCGGTTGAGCGTAGGGCCGATGCCCACATCGACCTGCGGCAGCAGCGCGCCGCGCGCCGCCCCCGC
Organism: Sphingomonadales bacterium; assembly: GCA_038258615.1. Lineage (GTDB taxonomy): Bacteria > Pseudomonadota > Alphaproteobacteria > Sphingomonadales > Sphingomonadaceae > Sandarakinorhabdus. Next base: position 760 of record JBBSPR010000115.1, on the reverse strand, counting down.
CTGTGCCGCCCCTGCCTGTGCGGCCGCCCAGGCTACGGCGGTGCGCGGGTTGCGGCACAGCGCGATGTCCACGGCCGCATCGAGCGTGAGCGGTGCCGCCTGCGGGGTGCAGCGCCCGGCTGCGAACGGCTGGGAACCGGGTATGAGGCCGCGCGGATCGGCCGGCCCCGGCGCTTGCGCATGGGCTGTCTGCGCGAGCAGCATCGCCAGCAGAAAGGGTCGGATCATCGCCGTGCCGTGTACGCCGCACGCGCCGTGGTGGCGAGCGGCGAATTGTCCGCTTGCATCGGCTTGCGGTTTTGCAGCGCGGCATTTTGCGGCTAATCGATGAGCATGAGCGCATGCACCCACCTCCTCCTGTTCGGCGCCACCGGCGATCTGGCGCGGCGCATGCTGCTGCCGTCACTGTTCGCACTCGATGCCGAAGGCCTGCTGCCGGACTGCCTGCGCATCATCGCCACCGCGCGCTCGGAGCATGACGACGCCAGCTTTCGGGCACTTGCCGCCGAAACCCTGCCCGCCGGCGCCGATCCGGAGGCGCAGCGCCGCTTTCTCGGCCGGCTGGGCTATGTGGCGCTCGATGCGAGCGACATCCGGGGCTTTGCCGCACTTGCGGACGCAGTGCCCGATCGCAGCAACCTTGCCATCTTCCTCTCGACCGCACCGGCGCTGTTCGGCGCGACCATCGCCGGGCTCGCCTCCGCAGGCCTCGCCGGCGAGGGGGCAAGGCTGGCCCTGGAAAAGCCGCTCGGAGACAGTC
>JBBSPR010000114.1:0-9203 GCA_038258615.1 Sphingomonadales bacterium | reverse complement strand
GGACCGAAGTCCCTTTATCTCGGCAAGCTCGTGCCCAAGGAGACGCTGATCTGGCAGGATCCGGTGCCGGCGGTCGACCATCCTCTGGTGACAGCGGCGGACGTGGCCTCGCTCAAGGGCAAGGTGCTTGCTTCGGGGCTGACGACGCAGGAGCTGGTGCGGACGGCCTGGGCGTCGGCAGCATCGTTCCGCGGCACCGACATGCGCGGCGGGGCCAATGGTGCCCGCGTGCGGCTGGCGCCGATGAAGGATTGGGCGGCGAACAACCCGGCCGAGCTGACGAAGGTGCTGGGCCGGCTTGAGGCAATCCAGGCGGACTTCAACAAATCCGCGGGCGGTGGCCGCAAGATCTCGCTGGCCGACATGATCGTGCTGGCGGGCGGGGCTGCCATTGAAGACGCGGCGAAGAAGGCCGGGCATTCGGTGAGCGTGCCGTTCATGCCGGGGCGCACCGATGCAACACTGGCGCAGACCGATGCGGAATCCTTCGCAGCGCTTGAGCCCAAGGCCGATGGCTTCCGCAACTTCTACACGGCGGAAAGCATCTATTCGCCGGTGGCAGCGCTGGTGGACCGGGCCAATCTGCTGACGCTGACGGTGCCGGAGATGACGGCACTGGTGGGCGGGCTGCGGGCGCTCGATGCCAATGTCGGCGGCGGGAAGCATGGCGTGTTCACTGACAAGCCGGGGCAGCTTACCAACGACTATTTCGTCAATCTGCTGGGCATGGAGACGATGTGGCGCAAGGGCGGGACCGAGGGCCTTTACGAGGGTGTGGATCGCACTTCGGGCAAGGTGAAGTGGACCGCGACGCCGGTCGACCTGGCGTTCGGCAGCCATGCCGAGCTGCGCGCCGTGTCCGAAATCTATGGCGCCGATGACGGGGCGGACAAGTTCGTCGCCGACTTTGTGAAGGCATGGGACAAGGTGATGTCGCTGGGCACTTTCAAGGGCTGATCGACGCGCCCGAGTTGAGGAACGGCGGTGCCTGCGGGTGCCGCCGTTTTTCTGTCAGCCGCCTTCGACAAGCCAGCTGGCGAAATCCCGTTTTTCGTGCAGCAGACGCCAGATGACGATCTGCTCATCCTGCTCCATGTAAAAGGCGAGAAACGGGAAACTCGGTATGCGGCGGGCGCGCAATCCGGGAATGCCCAGATCATAGCCGACAGGCGCCGATCCGATCCCCGGCGCTTCGGCAATCGCTGCATAACAGGCTGCAAGGCTAGCGAGAAATCGCTGCGCAATATCGGTGCCGACCTCATTCGCGTAATAGGCAATTGCGCTACGTGCGTCGGCCGTCGCCAACTGGCTGCGGACGACCGGCTTCAACGTCAGCGCTTGATAATTGTGGCTTCGAGATCAGCGAAATAGGCCGCGTCGGCAGGGCCATCGATTGGCGAGCGAGCGCCAGCGAGCAACAGTGCCCGCAATTGCTCGCGATCCTGCTCCTTGCGGATCAGCGAGCGGACATACTCACTGCTGGTGCCGAAGCCGTGATCTTCAACCTGCGCGTCGACGAAGCGCTTCATTGTGTCGGGTAGCGAGATGTTCATCGTGGTCATGGTGTCGAAAATAGCAGTTTGGCAAAATTTGGCAACATCATCCCCAAAGCTCGGGCGATGGCGGCCAGACATCGGAGTGTTCGAAGCGCAGGCCGCCGGGGCGGTCTTCGATCAGCAATGGCCCGTCGAGATCGGCGAATTCGCTCTGGACGGCGATGTGGAAGGCGGGGGCGATGGCGAGCGAGGAGCCGAGCATGCAGCCGGTCATCACGCCAAGGCCGCGCTGGCGGGCGGCGTGGACGAGGGCATGAGCCTCGGTGAGGCCGCCGGATTTGTCGAGCTTGATATTGATGAAGCGGTAGCGGCCGATGATGGCATCGAGGCTGGCGCGATCGTGGCAGCTTTCGTCGGCACAGAGCGGGACGGGGCTCTTGACGCCATCGAGCTGGGAATCCTGGCCAGCGGGGACGGGTTGCTCGATGAGCTCGACATTGAGCGCGGCGAGCGCGGACGCGGTGCGGGCGATGTCGGTGCCGCCCCAGGCTTCGTTGGCATCGACGATGAAGCGCGCATCGGGAGCGGCGGCGCGGACGGCGGCCATGCGCTCGATATCGGCCGCCGGGCCGCCCTCGCCGCCGAGCTTGACCTTGATGAGCTCGCGGCCACGCACGGCGGCTGCCGCATCGGCCATGGCGGCGGGGTTGCCGAGGCTGATGGTGAAGGCGGTGAGCAGCGGCCGGAACGCCGGCAGGCCGAGCAGCTCCCGCACGCTGGTGGCGGCGGCCTTGGCCTCCAGATCCCAGAGCGCACAATCGAGGGCGTTGCGCGCGGCACCCGGCGGCATCAGCGTGAGCAGATCGGCACGCGACGCGCCGGATGCGATGGCATCGGCCTGGGCGCTGGCGGCGGCGGCGACGCTCTCGGCGGATTCGCCATGATAATAGATGGCGGTGGCTTCTCCGCGTCCGCTGTTGGGGCCTTGCGCGATGGTAGCGGTGACGACATCGACATGGGTTTTCGCACCCCGGGCGATAATGAAGGCGCCGCGCACGGGCAGGCGATCGATGGCGATATGAAGGCTGCGCATGGCGGCTGGTTTGGCGGGTTTTGTGGCGCCGTGAAAGCCCCCTTCCCTTTCGGGCTCGCTTGCATACACTCGGGTGCATGAGTGACGAGCGTGATGTCGAGCTGGATGCAGTGGCCGCAGTGGCGCGGATCACGGCGCTTGAGATGCTCGTGCGTCAGATGATGATCGTGCAGCTGCGAATCCTCGACAAGATGGGCGAGATCAAGCTCGACGGCGATTACATCAAGGGCATGGCGACGGCCTATTCCGAAAAGGTGGACGAGAGCCCGATCATCGAATCGAACTGGCCCGAGGTGAATTACGAATTCAAGGCGAATGTGCTGCACAATCTCGAGCGGTTCTTTGATGAGCTTGAGGGGCATATCAGGGAGCATCCCTGAAGCGATTGCCTGCCCGCCCTCACCCTCCCACCGCTTCGCGCTGGGCCCCTCCCTCTCCCGCGATGCGGGAGAGGGGATTTGGTTTGCCTCGTCTCCATTCGCTTGTATAACCGAACCAACGGAATCCGGGGAGAAGCGCCATGGTCTATGTATTGGGCGGGTGGCAGAGCGATTTTGCGGCGAATTGGGACCGGCAGGGCATGGAGATTGCCGATGCCTTTGCAGTGACGCTGCGCGAAGGGATGGACGCGGCCAAGCTCGATGCGAGCGAGATCGAGACCGGGCATGTCGGCAATTTCGTGGCCGAGCTGTTTGCGCGACAGGGGCTGCTGGGCGGCTTTTTCGGCCAGGTCGATCCGGCATTCGAGGGGCTGCCGACGTCGCGGCATGAAGCGGCATGTGCTTCGGGGAGCATTGCCATCCTCGCGGCGGCGGCGGAGATCGAGGCCGGGCGCTATGGGCTGGCGGCGGTGATCGGGCTCGAGCAGATGCGCAATGTGCCGGGGCAGCAGGCGGCCGAGCATCTGGGGGCGGCGGCCTGGACGGGGCATGAATTCAACGAGGCGCGCTATGTGTGGCCGCGGGCGTTCTCGGATCTGGCCGATGAATATGACCGGCGCTACGGGCTCGATTACAAGCATCTGATGGGCATTTCGGAGATCAACTTCGGCAATGCCAAGCGCAACCCCAATGCGCAGTCGCGCGCCTGGGCGTTCACGCCCGAAAGCTTCACGGCGAATGACGACGCCAACCCGGTGGTGGAGGGGCGCACGCGCAAGATGGATTGCGGGCAGGTGACCGATGGGACGGCGGTGGTGTTCCTCGCCTCGGCGGAGCGCGCGGCGGAATATGCGGCGAAGCGGGGCTTGAGCCTCGATGACCTGCCGCGCATTTCCGGCTGGGGGCATCGCTCGGCGCCGATTGCCCAAGCGACCAAGATGCGCGCCAGTGCGGGCGAGGACTATGTGTTTCCGCAGGTGCGGCGCGCGGTGCTGGAGGCGCGGGCGCGGGCCGGGGTGGAGCTGGACAGCATCGACGCGGTGGAGACGCATGATTGCTTCACGGTGACCGAATATATGGCGATCGACCATCTCGGGCTGACCGCTCCCGGCGAGGCGTGGAAGGCAGTGGAGGACGGCACCATTGCCATGGGGGGGCGCTGCCCGGTGAACCCCTCGGGCGGGCTGATCGGGCTTGGGCATCCGGTGGGGGCGACCGGCGTGCGGATGGTGCTCGATGCCGCCAAGCAGGTGACCGGCACCGCCGGCGACTATCAGGTGGAGGGGGCGAAGCGGATGCAGACGCTCAACATTGGCGGCTCGACGACGACGACGGTGAGCTTTGTCGTGGAGCGGGGGGCGTGAAGTTTTTTGCGGCGGCAATCGCTTTACTGATGGCAACGAGTGCGGGAGCGCAGGACATGAAGCGGTATGAGCAGTTCAAGGCGGTGATCGATGCCTGGGGCAAGAAGGACAAGGCTTTCGTGCTTTCGAAGATGGATGACGACATCGTCTGGCACATGGCGGCGACCGCCAAGCCGCCGCTGATGGGCAAGGCGGCGGCGTCGAAGTTTCTCGATGCGTTTGGTGCCAATATTTCCGACAAGCCGGGAAGCGTGCGTTGGCGGATCATCCACCATTCCGAGACGGCCGACCGGCTGTTTGTCGAGGGCGTGGATGAATATGATGACGTGAGCGGCAAGACGATCACCGCACCCTATGTGGGGGTGATCGAGTTCAAGGGTGACCTGATCACCGGCTGGCGGGACTATGTCGATTACGGCACGATCGACAGGCAGCGGCTGGGTGAGCCGCTGCCGGCGCATGTGAAGGCGTTGGCGGAACGGTGACGGCGGTTCCGTTTCGCGAGGCGAAGTTCATGCCCGTGGACCTTGATGTCCGGCGGGACGGGGGCCTTATCTGGCTGAAGAGCCGCGTGCCGCTGCCGCCGCACGAGGCAAACCTTGCGGCGGCGCTGATGGCGCGCGCCGAGACCCAGGGCGAGGCGGCGGCGTTGCGCTTCCGCGATGGAGAAGGCTGGACTTCGGTGAGCTATGCCACTTTTGCCGGGCTGGTGTGCGCCGCAACGCAATATCTGATCGCCAACAAGATGGCGGGGCGACCGCTGATTGTGATGGCGGGGAACACGCTGCCCGCCGCGGTCTGGGTGTTTGCCTGCTATGCCAGCGGAGCGATCCACACGCCGGTGGGGTTGGCCTATGGGCTGGCGGGGGGTGACTTTGCGCGGCTGAAGCATGTGATCGCCAAGACGGGGGCGGCGATGATCTATGCCGATCCGCACCCGGCGCTGCAGGCTGCGGTGGCGGCGTGCAAGACGCCGGATATGCTCGTGGCGGACTTTGGCGAAGCGGTGACGACCGAGCCGACCGCGATGGTGGACCTCAGCATCGAGGCGCGCGACCCGGCGGCGGTGGCGAGCTATATGCTCACTTCGGGATCGACCGGGCTGCCCAAGGTGGTGCCGCAGACGATGGCGATGATCGCGGCGGGCGGCGCGCAGGCGATTGCCAGCATCGGCCAGGCCGCCAACTGGGGCGGGACGATGCTCGACTGGCTGCCTTGGCACCATGCGGCCGGTGCCTCGGTGCTGCGCTGCACGCTGCTCGAAGGCGGCACGCTGCACGTCGATGATGGCAAGCCGATGCCGGGGCTGTTCGACACGACGATCCGCAATCTGCGCGAGGTGTCGGTGGCGTATTTCAACAATGTGCCGAGCGGCTATGCGATGCTTGTGGATGCCCTCGACGTTGATCCGGTGCTGCGCCGAAGCTTTTTCAAGGACATGCGGCTGATGCTCTATGGCGGTGCCGGGCTGCCGCAGGCGGTGTATGACCGGTTGCAGGCGCACGCGATCGCCGAAACCGGCCACCGCATCCATATGACCACCGGCTATGGCATGACCGAGACGGTGACGGGGTGCATGGTGATCCACTTCCCCACCACCAAGGTCGGCATCGGGCTGCCGGCCCCCGGGCTCGAGGTGAAGCTGGTGCCGCATGATGCGCGCTACGAGGTGCGGCTGCGCGGGCCCAATGTGATGAAGGGCTATCTCGATGACCCGGTAAAGAATGCGCAGGTCTTTGACGACGAGGGCTATTATCGCACCGGCGATCTGGCGGTGTTCCATGACGATACCGACCCCGGGCAGGGCCTGGCCTTTGCCGGGCGGCTGGCGGAGGAGTTCAAGCTTGCGTCGGGCGCCTGGGTTTATGGTGGGCAGCTTCGCGAGCAGTTGCTGGGTGCGCTCGATGGGTTGGTGAGCGACCTTGTGCTCGCCGATGACAACCGGCCGTATCTGGCCATGCTCGCCTGGCCCAAGGGCGGGGCGACGATGGACATGGTGTTGGAGCGGGTGCGCGGGTTCAATGCCGCCGCCCATGGTGGCAGCTCGCGGATTGCGCGGGTGCTGCTGCTGGACCGTCCGCCGAGCGTGGATGCGCATGAGGTGAGCGACAAGGGCAGCATCAACCGCCGCGCGGTGCTCGATGGCCGGGTGGCGGCGGTGGAGCGGCTGTTTGCCGAGCCTGTAGGCGATGGGGTTGGCGTGGCGTAGAATAAGGGCAACACCGGCGTCTGCCGGGGGGGGAGTGCCATGGTTGCCACCGAACAGGCCCGGATTGCCCCTGCCAGGGTATCGCATGATCTGCAATTTGCGGACCTGCGTGCCGCCCTTGCCGCCGGCTGGCGCGATTACCGCGCGCACCCCGGCTCTGGGCTGTTCTTTGCGGGAATCCATGTGGTGTCGGGGCTGCTGATCGGCTTTGTGCTGGTGACGCGGGGTGAGCTTTCGTGGCTGGCATCGGCGGCGGCGGGTTTTCCGATCCTCGCACCCTTTGCGGCAGTGGGGCTGTATGAGGTGAGCCGGCGCCGCGAGCTGGGGCTGCCACTCGGCTGGGGGGTGGTGCTGGGCGCCGTCCGCGGGCGCGGCGACGAGCAGATCCTGTCGATGGGGGTGATCCTGTTTGTGGCGTTCGCCTTCTGGCTGATGGTGGCGCACGGCATCTTCGCGGTGTTCATGGCCGATGCGGCGGTGGGCGGCGATGTGTGGGCGACGCTGGCCTCGCGCGCGGGGCTGATGATGCTGGTGTTCGGCGGCGGGGTGGGGGCGCTGATGGCGCTGGCCTTTTATGCGATCACGGTCATCAGCCTGCCGATGCTGGTGGACCGCGAAGTGGACTTCATCACTGCGATCATCACCAGCTTGGCGACGGTGCGCGGCAATGGCATTGTGATGCTCGGCTGGGCGGTGGTGATTGCGGCACTGCTGGTGGTGGCGATGCTGCCGCTGCTGCTGGGGCTGTTCGTGGCGCTGCCGGTGCTCGGCCATGCCACCTGGCATTTGTATCGGCGCGTGGTGCGCTGAGCGAATGTCGATAGGAGAGCATGATCGGCCGTGGTACATGATGGGTAACGGCCGCTGAGGGAACTGCGGCTGTCGGGGGACAATATCGATGAAGATGATTCTGGCTTCGATGCTGGTTGCGGGGGCGTTTGCGGCGCCGGCAAGTGCAGCGGTCATTCTCGACTATCAGCTGAACGGCTCGCTGGCGGATTCGCTGGGTGGGAACGACATCATCAACAATGGCGGCGCGCTGGGAGCACAGGGCATCAGCTTCGGGCCCAATCAGGGACCGACGATCGGCGGATTCAGCAATCTCGGCACCTATTCGATCGTGGTGGAATTTTCGTTCGAAACACTTACCTCCTATCAGAAGATCCTGGATTTCCAGAACGGGAGTTCGGACCTTGGCCTGTATGCGCTCGAGGATTTCCTGTACTTCTACGATTTTGCGATCAGTGAGGCGGCCGTGTTGTCAGCCGGGCAATTGCATCGGCTGGTGCTGACACGCTCCGAACCCGAACAGCTGGTGGTGGGCTATCTCGATGGTGTCGAGGCGTTCAACTTCGCCGACACTTCAGGTGCCGGCGTGATCGAGAGCAATCTCGCGCTGTTTCAGGATGATTCGACGACCGACTTCGAGGAAGCGGCTTCCGGGTTCGTCGGTCTGGTTCAGGTCCATGACACGGTCTTGTCTGCCAGCGAGGTGGCTGGTTTCGGCCTGGTACCGGAGCCGGAAAGCTGGGCGCTGATGATCATGGGCTTCGGGCTTGTGGGCGCCACCCTGCGCCGCCGCCGCGGGGCAGCGCTGCAGCATTGATCAATGCGGTTGGGGGGCCGCGCTCCCCCAGTTGCCCGAGGCGACAACTGTTGCAAAGGCAGCAGGCATGGAACCGGCTCGGGCACATGAAACTTCTTGCTGGTGACTCGCCGCAAGAGGATCAGCATTGGGTGTTTCGGAAAAGGTTGCACGGTTTCGGGCGATTGCGCGCGACGAAGGCAGCGATGAAGCCTGGGCGGCAATGCGCTTCTGGCTGCAGATGCAGTTGGGACTGCGGGTGCATGATCCTGTCGAGGATCGGCGGGTGGTGCTCGCCCGCCGGATCGAGCGCATGTTCGGTTCGACCGTGGCGCATGGGCCGTTTGCGGGGCTGAAGCTGGCCAGCGACAGCTGGTGGGGTGGTGCCGACCGCGCGGCGATGCTGCTGGGGCTTTATGAGCAGGATCTGCTGCACGCGCTGATGGCGGTGCCCGATCGCTTCCGGCTGTTCGTCGATCTGGGTGCGGCCGATGGCTATTACGGGATCGGCATGCTGCTGAACCAGCGCTTCGACACATCATGGTGCTTCGAGATCAACCCCAAGGGCCGCGAGGTGATTGCACGCAATGCCGCCCTCAATGGCGTGGCGGAGCGGATGGTGATCGAGGGCGAGGCGCTGCCCGATTTCCATACCCGGCTGAGCGATGCCGAGCGCGCGCGGGCGGTGCTGCTGGTCGATATCGAAGGGGGCGAGTTCGGGCTGCTCACCGCGGACGTGTTCCGGGCGTTTTCTGGCGCCATGATCTTCATCGAAGTGCATGATTGGGCCGTCGAGGATGGTGCGCGAAAGCTGGCGGGATTGCGTGCCGATGCCGCGCAAACGCATGATATCAAGGTGATCCGCACCGGTGCGCGCGATCTCTCGGGCTTTGCCGAACTGTAGGGCTGGACCGATACCGACCGCTGGCTGCTCTGCTCGGAAGGCCGGCCGGAGCTGATGCAATGGCTGCAACTGACGCCGCGCTGAGGCTGTTTGGGAAGAGGCCTCCGGCGGCTGGGGCCTCGGGCCCCAGACCCCGTGAGTGGGACGGCTCATTGATGGGGTCTGAGGCCCG
>JBBSPR010000113.1:0-9221 GCA_038258615.1 Sphingomonadales bacterium | reverse complement strand
TCCGCCTCCAGCCGATCGCGCAGCGCCAACCAGGCACCCTCGCTCACCACCGAATCGAAGTCACCGAGCTGCTCGGAGGCCGCCAGCATCAGCCCGGCGAAGTCCGCCTGCCGGAACGCCGCGCGCCGCGCCGCCGGATCGGCCGTGGTGGCGATCCGCGCCGCATTCAGCCCGAGAACCGCAGGATCATAGGTGACCTGCACCTGCACCTCGGTGTCCTGAAAGCCCGTCCAGCCATCGCGCACGATGGTGAACAGCAGGAAGACGAGAAAGCTCGCCGCAAGCCCGAGTGCTGCCAGCCCCAGCCAGCGGAAATTGCGCTCGGCGGCATAGCGGCGCGCGATGCGCCGCTGCATCTGCGCCGAAGACCAGTCGGTCGGCGTGCGCTCCACCGGCACGGCAGCGCGGGAGGCGAGCGTCGCCATCAGTCGTACGCCTCGCGATATTTCTTCACCACGGCCAGCGCATAGATGTTGAGCAACAACGTGATGCCGAACAGCACCAGCCCCAGCGCAAAGGCCGAGAGCGTCTTCGGGCTGTCGAACTCCTGGTCGCCGGTCAGCAGCGCCACGATCTGCGTCGTCACCGTCGTCACGCTGTCGAACGGATTGATGGTCAGGTTGGCGGCAAGCCCGGCCGCCATCACAACGATCATCGTCTCGCCGATCGCCCGGCTCACCGCCAGCAGGATGCCGCCGACTATACCGGGCAGGGCCGCCGGCAGCAGCACGCGCTTGACCGTCTCCGACGGCGTGGCGCCCATCGCCAGGCTGCCGTCGCGCATGCTGCCGGGCACGGCGTTGAGCGCATCATCGGCCATCGAGCTGACAAACGGGATGATCATCACCCCCATCACCACCCCGGCCGCAAGCGCCGATTCCGAAGAAGCGTCGCTCATGCCGAGCCACACGGCAAAGTCCCGCACCCGCGGCGCCACGGTGAGCGCCGCGAAAAACCCGTATACGACCGTCGGCACCCCGGCGAGCAACTCCAGCACCGGCTTCAGCACCTTGCGCACACCGGGCTTGGCATATTGGGTGAGATACACCGCCGACATCAGCCCCAGCGGAATCGCCACCAGCATCGCGATGATGGCACCGATGAAGATCGTCCCCCAGAACAGCGGCACCGCCCCGAACGCGCCGGACGATCCGACCTGATCGGCACGGATCGCCGTCTGCGGGGACCAGCGGGTCCCGAACAGGAATTCGATGGGCGACACGGTCTGGAAGAAGCGCAGGCTCTCGAACACCAGGCTCAGCACGATGCCGAGCGTGGTGAGGATCGCCACCAGCGATGCCAGCATCAGCCCCCACCGCACCGCCACTTCCACCCGGTTGCGCGCCCGGAACTGCGGGGTCAGCCGCGTATAGGCCCATAGCCCGCCAAGTGTGGCCAGCGTCGCCGCCACGGCGCCGGCGAGAAGGTTGTAGTTGGTGCGCGCCGCGGCATAAACCTGCGATGCCGGGATGGTCGCCAGGTCGAACGGCTCGTCGATCTCGCCGGCCGCCAGCCCCTTCACCTCGTTCATGAAGCTGGTACGATCGAGCGCCGTCGCCGGCTGATTGGCTGCCGGCACCGAGGCCAGAACCGTATCGGCGAGAACTCCCTCGCTGATGAAGCTCCAGGCGAGCAGCACGACAAGCGCCGGCGCCAGCGCCAGCAGTGCGACAAAGCTGCCGTGATAACTGGGCCGCGAATGCACTGCGCCGATGCGCGCACGCGCGGCATTTCCGGCTGCGGCACCGCTCTGGGCCACCAGCGTCCGCCCGCGCGCCCGGCCGACCTGGAAGCCGATCAGCGCCAGCCCGAAGGCGGCAAGGAAGAGGATCGTCAGCGACATGCGCTAGAGGATTTCGGAGGCGTCGAGAAACAGCGGCGTCCGCGCTGCTGCGGCATTGGCGCTGCGCACCGGCGGCGGCGATGCCACCAGCCCGCGCCGCGCCAGATAACCCTTGGGCCCCCAGGTCGATTCGCGGCTCAGCTCGACCAGAAACTCGCGCATGCCGCGCACCGCGCGCATGTGCTGGCCCTTCACATAGACATAGAGCGGCCGCGAGGCGGGAAAGGCGAAGCTGGCGATATTGTCATAGGTCACCGGCACACCCGAGATCGGCACGCCCTTCACCTTGTCCAGATTCTCCTCGAGATAGGAAAAGCCGAACACGCCGAGCAGCAGCGGGTTTGCCGCCAGCTTCTGCACGATCAGATTGTCGTTCTCGCCGGCCTCCACATAGGCGCCATCCTCGCGCAGCGCAGTGCAGACCTGGAGGTGGCGGTCGGGATCGCTCTTCTTCAGCGCCTTCATCGCCGGGTTCGCGTCGCAACCCTTCTCCATGTAAAGCTCGTTGAACGCATCACGCGTGCCCGATGTGGGCGGCGGCCCGAGCACTTCGATGCGTGTTGCGGGAAAGCGCGGGTTGATATCGCTCCACAGCCGCGCCGTTTGCTTGCGGCCATAGGGGTTGGCCGCCAGCGCCTGGTAAATTTCGGCTTCGGTCATGCCGGGAAAGCGCCCTGCCCGCCCCTGCGCGATCGCCAAACCGTCCAATCCGAGCTGCACTTCGATGATGTCGGTCACGCCATTGCTGCGACAGTCCGCCACTTCGCTCGCCTTGATCCGCCGCGAGGCGTTGGCGACATCGGGAAACCGCTCGCCCACACCGGCACAGAACAGCTTGATGCCGCCGCCGGTGCCCGTCGATTCGACTATCGGCCCGGGAAATTGCGGATTGGTGCGCTTGAACTGCTCGGCCACCGCCGTCACGAACGGATAGAGTGTCGAGGAGCCGACGATGCGAAGCTGGCTGCGCGCCGCCGCCGGGGCCGGCAACAGCATCGCAACCATTCCGAGCATTGCCCCAAGCACTGGTCGCGGCCGCAAGGTGGACTCTCCCGATCTGCGCCGAAGCGCGGCAGCATCGTTGCTGCACAAAGACTGCCTTAACGTCACTCGATGCGGCGCATATGACAGTCTGATTGCAGTTTGATGACAGCAGGCCCAGTCGGCGTCACAGGCGGCCTCTCAGTCGGCGGCCACCCCCGGCATGGGCGCAGGCCGCACGGCCTGTGCCAGCGGCAGCGTGAAGCTCACCCGGGTGCCCTCGCCGAGCTGGCTCTCGATCTCCAGCCGGCCACGATGGCGCTCGACGATATGCTTGACGATCGCCAGCCCCAGCCCGGTGCCGCCCATCTTGCGCGAGCGCTGCGAATCGACGCGGTAGAAGCGCTCGGTCAGCCGCGGCAGATGCTCGGGCGCAATCCCCTCGCCGATATCGCTCACCACCACGCGCAATTGCGCAGGTGATGCGGGCCCCGCGGCCTCCGTCGTCACGGCCACCGTTACAGGTGTGCCCGACTGGCCATATTTCAGCGCATTTGAAATCAGATTGTGCAGCACTTGCAAGATCTGGTCGCGGTCGCCGATCACGGGTGGCAGGTCGGTCGGCAGTTCGATCTGCAGATGTCGCTGGTCCTGCTCCAGCCGCATCGCCAGCGTCTTGCCGACATCGGCAAACACGCCGCCCATCTCCAGCGTCATCGATGGCCGCACATGCTTGTCCAGCTCGATTCGGGAGAGCGACAGCAGATCGTCTATCAGACGGCTCATCCGATTGGCCTCATTGGCCATGATGGCAAGGAACCGCCGCCGCGCCGGCTCGTCCTCGGCCGCCGGCCCCGCCAGGGTCTCGATGAACCCCGAAAGCGTCGCCAGCGGTGTCCGCAGCTCATGGCTGGCGTTGGCAACGAAATCCACGCGCATCCGCTCGGTCAGCCGCGTCTGGGTGATGTCATCGAACACCACCAGAACCCGCCCCTGCCCGGCATCGACCGCGCGCAGCCGCCAGGCGCTGTTGCCGGTCCCCAGCCCGCTGATCTCGCGGTTGCTGCTGGTGCCGCTCGCCGCCGCCTCGGCAATCGCATCGAGCACGGCGGGGTGCCGCACCACCAGCCGCAGGTCACCGCCTTCCACCCGCGCCCCGAACAGTGCGCGCGCCTCGGCATTCGCCGCCACCGCGGTCGCCCCCTGCGCGATCAGCGCCGGGTCGGCCAGTGCCTCTATGCTGATCCGGTCCGCCAGCAGCGTCGCGGGCGCCGGTTGCGATGCCTCGGCCGGGGCCGGAAGCGCCTCGGCGGCCGGTGGCCCGGCACGCCGGCCGATCAGCCAGCCCATGCCCAGCGCCGCCATCATCAGCGCCAGACAGGCAATGACCAGAGACCCGCTCATACCGGAGACCAACGCGCCACCGCATCATCCAGATGATCATAATGATCGATGATTGCATCGGCACCGAGATCCGTCACCGGACGGTCCGAAAAGCCGAACCCGACCACGATCACCGGCACCCCGGCCGCGCGCGCCGCCGCCACATCGGTGATCGAATCGCCCACGAACACCGCACGCCCGCGCACGCCCCCCGCCGCATCGATCGCCGCCCAAACATGCCCCGCATCGGGCTTGGGTGCGGGCACCGAATCATATCCCAACACAGCGGCGAAGCGGCTCTGCCACCCGAGCGCCGCCACCAGCGCATCGGCCAGCACCACGGCCTTGTTGGTGCAGATCGCCAACCGGTGCCCTGCTGCCGCCAGCCGGTTGAGTGCGGCTTCCACGCCGGGCCAGGGCTTCGAGCCATCGGCGATATGGGCACGGTAGTAATCGAGAAAGATCGGAAAACCCGTCTCCACCAGCGCCGGCGTGCTCTCGCCGCTCGCCGCCAGCCCCTGCCGCAGCAGCGCTCGCGCCCCATGCCCCACCATATGCCGCACATCCTCCGCCGGCACCGGCGGCCGGCCGAGCGCACCCAGCGCATGGTTGAGCGCGGCACAGATATCGGGGGCGGTATCGACCAGCGTGCCATCGAGGTCGAAAATGATGGAGAGGGGTGCGGTCATCCCGGCAGCCTGCACATGCGCGCCTTTCCAACGCAAGGTCGATATGGCAGGGCCATGTTCGTGACCGACAACAGCTCCCGCACGCCCATGGCGGCCATCATCCTGGCCGCGGGCCAGGGCACGCGCATGCAATCGGCTCTGCACAAGGTTCTCCATCCGATCGCCCATAAACCCATGGTGTTGCACCTTTTGGACAGTCTGGCGCCATTGACGCCGCAGCGCACGGTGGCGGTCGTCGGCGCCCGCCGCGAGCAACTCGAAACCGCCCTCGCCAGCCGCGACATCGCAATCGCCGTGCAGGCCGAGCAGCTCGGCACCGGCCATGCCACAGCCCAGGCGCAGGCG
Source organism: Sphingomonadales bacterium (assembly GCA_038258615.1). Classification (GTDB taxonomy): domain Bacteria; phylum Pseudomonadota; class Alphaproteobacteria; order Sphingomonadales; family Sphingomonadaceae; genus Sandarakinorhabdus. Next base: position 3,980 of record JBBSPR010000113.1, on the reverse strand, counting down.
GCGCTCGCCGGCTTCGACGGCACGGTGCTGGTGATGTTCGGCGATTGCCCGCTGGTGCCCACAACCACCTTCGCCCGCCTTGCCGACGCCTTGTCGGACGATGTGGCCGTGGCTGTGCTCGGCTTCCGGCCCGCCGACACGGCACGCTATGGCCGCATCATCGCCGACGATGGCCGCGTGCTGAAAATGGTCGAGTGGAAGGACGCGACCGGGGAGGAACGCGCGTCCCCTCTCTGCAACGCCGGGCTGATGGCGGTGCGCGCCGCCGATCTCTGGCCATTGCTCGCGCGTGTCACCAACGCAAATGCCGCGCAGGAATATTATCTGCCGGACGTCGTCACGCTGGCCATCGAAGACGGCGGCCGCGCGGTGGTGATCGAAACCGCTGCCGACGATGTGCTCGGCGTCAACAGCCGTGCCGAACTCGCCGCCGTCGAAGCCGTGTTCCAGGCCCGGATGCGCACCGCGATGATGGCCGCCGGCGTATCGCTCATCGCCCCGGAAACCGTGTTCTTCGCGCATGATACGCAGGTGGAGGCGGATGTGACCATCGAGCCCTTCGTGGTCTTCGGCCCCGGTGTCCATATCGCCACCGGCAGCCGCATCCGCGCGCACAGCCATCTCGAAGGGGCGCATATCGGGCCTGGCTGCGAAGTCGGCCCCTTCGCACGGCTTCGCCCTGGCACGGTCCTCGAAGCCGGGGCCAGGGTGGGCAATTTCGTCGAGATCAAGAAGTCGGTGATGGCGGCAGGCGCCAAGGCCAACCATCTCAGTTACATCGGCGATGCGCAGGTGGGGGCCGCCGCCAACATCGGGGCCGGCACCATCACCTGCAACTATGATGGCTTCGGCAAATATCCCACAGTCATCGGCGCCGGCGCCTTCATCGGCTCCAACAGCGCGCTGGTGGCCCCCGTTTCCATCGGCGCCGGCGCCATCGTGGCAGCCGGCAGCACCATCACCGCCGATGTCGCGCCCGATGCGCTGGCGCTGGTGCGGCCGGCTCAGCAGGAAAAGCCCGGCTGGGCTGCGCGCTTCCGCGCCGCCAAGGCCATGCGAAAGGCAGACTGACTCCATGTGCGGCATCATCGGCATCGTCAGCACCGCCGCGAGCCCGGACGTGGCACCCCGTCTGCTCGATGGCCTGCGCCGTCTCGAATATCGCGGATATGACAGTGCCGGCATCGCCACGCTTCACGCGGGCGCGCTGCTCCGCCGCCGCGCCGAGGGCCGGCTCGACAATCTGGCGCGCGTCCTCGCCGCAGAGCCGCTGCCCGGCCATACCGGCATCGCCCATACCCGCTGGGCCACCCATGGCGCCCCCACCACCGACAATGCCCACCCCCATGCCACCGAAGCCGTGTCGCTCGTCCACAACGGCATCATCGAGAACTACAAGGCCCTGCGTGCCGAAGTCCTCGCCGCCGGCCGCACATTGAGCTCGCAGACCGACACCGAAGTGGTGGCGCAACTCCTCACCCTCGCGGTGTTGCGCGGCCTCTCCCCTGCGGAAGCCTTTGCCGAAACCCTGCCCCGCCTGCACGGCGCCTTCAGCTTTGCGGTGCTGTTCACCTCCGAGCCCGGCACACTTTATGGTGCCCGCCAAGGCAGCCCGCTCGTGCTCGGCCATGGCAGCGATCCCGCCGCCCCCGAGATGTTCCTCGGCTCCGATGCGCTCGGCCTCGCGCCCGTCACCAACCGCATCACCTATCTGGAGGACGGGGACCGCGTCCGCCTGACCGCCAACACCCACGAAATCCACGATCGTGGCGGCCACCTCGTCGAACGGCCCATCACCATCTCCTCGGCTTCGGCTGCGCTCATCGAAAAGGGCAACCACCGCCACTTCATGGAGAAGGAGATCCACGAGCAGCCCATCGTGGTTGCCCAGACACTCGGCGCCTATCTCGATCCGCTCGCCGAGACGGTCAGCCTGCCGCCATGCGATTTCGATCTCGCCGCCATCACCCGCATCCAGATCGTCGCCTGCGGCACCGCGCTCCTCGCGGGCCATATCGCCAGCTACTGGCTCGAATCGCTCGCCCGCATTCCGGTCGCCATCGAGAACGCCTCGGAGTTCCGCTACCGCGAGCCGGTCTGCGGGCCGGATGTTCTCCTCCTCGTCATCTCGCAATCGGGTGAAACGGCAGACACGCTGGCCGCCCTGCGCCACGCACGCGCCGCCGGGCAGAAGGTCGCCGCCGTCGTCAACGTGCCGAGCAGCACCATGGCGCGTGAGGCCGATCTGCTGCTGCCCACCCATGCCGGGCCCGAGATCGGCGTCGCCAGCACCAAGGCCTTCACCTGCCAATTGGCCGTGCTCGCCGCCTTCGCCTTGGCGCTGGCCAGGCTGCGCGGCACGCTCGGTGCCGAAGCCGAAGCCGCGCATGTCCGCCTGCTGACCGAAGCACCCGCCGCCATGAACGCTGCACTGGCCCTTGAAGGTCCTATCCAGGCCCTCTCGCACACCCTCGCACGTGCCCAGGACATCCTCTACATCGGCCGCGGCCCGGACTATCCCATGGCGCTCGAAGGCGCATTGAAGCTGAAGGAAATCAGCTACATCCACGCCGAAGGTTATGCCGCGGGGGAACTCAAGCACGGCCCCATAGCGCTGGTCGACGAGCATATGCCGATCATCGTCATAGCTCCCTCCGGCCCGCGCTTCGAAAAGACCATCTCCAACATGGCCGAGGTGATGGCGCGCGGTGGCCAGGTCGTGCTCATCTCCGATGCCGAGGGCCTCGCCGCCCAGTCCGCCGGCACCATGGCGGGTATCGAAGTGCCGTTGGTCCCCCCCTTCATCCAGCCACTGGTGATGGCCATCCCGGTGCAGCTGCTCGCCTATCATGTGGCACTCGCCAAGGGCACCGACGTCGACCAGCCGCGCAACCTCGCCAAATCGGTGACCGTGGAATAGCGTCGGCGACCCTTTTGCCAAAAGTAACATTTCACAATACTAATTTTCTTTAGACAATACTAAATTCCTTTAGACAATACTAAATTCCTTCCGCGCTGGTAGTTTGCGTCACCGATGCGGGGATGCCAGCTTTCACCAGAAGCTGCGCTTGTGGCACCGCATTTTTGTCGCGGGCGTGTGGCCTGTTTCGCGTGATTGCACGATGCAGCGTTTGATTGGCCGCGAGTGCTGTCCGGCTTGCTTCCCGACGCGCAACAATCAGCCGGCCCGGCGAACGATGATGGGCTTGCGCGATGGACGCACGTTGTTGATGCGCTGCGTCACGCGTCCAGATCTACCCATAAAGGTCACCTCCACATTGACGCGGTCGGTCCGCCCAAGGCCGAAGTGCACGGGCACCGCGTGCTGTGTTCCATATCCACCGCCGGTGTGCACCTGTGCGGCGCCGAGCAGCTTGCCGGCAGGCGTGAAGATGCGGACTTCGGCGCCGGCCTGGGTGTGATGGCCCTTCGAATCGAGGACGATCACCTGCAGCGACTGGCGGGCCTTGGCCGCAGGCAGGTCGTTGCGGAACAGATAATGGCCGCCGGTGGTGTTGTAGCCCTTGGTGATCGACAGATCGAGGGCGCCGTCGCCGTTGTAATCGACAAAGGCGGTGCCATGGTCGCCGGTGTCGAGTGGGCTGTTTTCCCCGAGCACATTGACAAATCGCTTGCCGTCGCCCCGGAACAGCCGGTTTTCGGGGACCTGCTGGCCGGGTTCGCCATGGTAGGACATCACCGACAGGTCGATGAAGCCATCATTGTCGAAATCGCCGAAAGCGGCCCCGACGGCGTGATTGTCGATATCGACGCCAGCGGCTGCTGCGGCGGCGACGAAGCGGCCGCCGGGCTGGCCGCGCCACAGCGCGTTCTTGCCGTAATTGGGCACGAAGATATCGAGATGGCCGTCATTGTCGAAATCGCCGATGGCGCAGCCGACGCCGCCTTCGGTGCGGGCGCGGCCGGGGCTGTTGATGCCGAGGTCCGCCGCCACATCGGTGAAGCCGTTGCCGTCGTTG
>JBBSPR010000112.1:0-9239 GCA_038258615.1 Sphingomonadales bacterium | reverse complement strand
CGCGCTGATCGATACCCCGGCCGAGATCGCCGATGCGCCGGGGGCGCCCGACCTGGCGGTGCGCGGCGGCGAGGTGCGTTTCGAGGATGTGCGCTTCGCCTATGAGGCGGACCGCGAAATTCTCCACGGCATCGGGTTCCACATCCCCGCCGGCCGCACCACGGCCGTCGTGGGGCATACCGGCGCGGGCAAGAGCACGCTCAGCCGCATCCTCTACCGCTTCTATGACATCAGCAGCGGCGGCGTGACGATCGACGGGCAGGACATTCGCAGCGTGACGCAAGCGAGCCTGCGCGCGCAGATCGGCATCGTGCCGCAGGACACCGTGCTGTTCAACGAGAGCATCGCCTACAACATCGCGTATGGAAAACCGGGCGCCACCCAGGCCGAGATCGAGGCGGCGGCGCGCGGTGCGAGCATCCACAGCTTCATCGAGCGGCTGCCGCAGGGCTATGACACGCCGGTCGGCGAGCGCGGGCTCAAGCTCTCGGGCGGCGAGAAGCAGCGCGTGGCGATCGCGCGCACGTTGCTCAAGAACCCGCCGATCCTGATTCTCGACGAGGCAACGAGCGCGCTCGACAGCACGACCGAAGCCGAGATCCAGTCGGCGCTGGGGGCGGTGGCGCAGAACCGGACAACCCTTGTCATCGCGCATCGGCTGAGCACGATCACTTCGGCGGACGAGATCCTTGTCATGGACCAGGGCCGGATCATCGAGCGCGGCACGCACGAAGCGCTGCTGGCACGGAGCGGCCGCTATGCCGAGATGTGGGCGCTGCAGGCTTCGGAAGCGCGTGCCGAGGCGATGGCGGCCGAATAGCCACCGCTCAGACCCGCGCCCACCCCCGGCGCGTCATCCCCACGAAGCCGCTGCCCAGCCCCTGCGAATTGCGCAGCAGCACGTCGCGCAAGGTGCGGGTGGCATCGATTGATTCCAGTCCCGCATCGGTGAACGCCAGGCGCCGGTTGTTGGGGTTGCCCCAGACATGCTGGCTCAGCAGCGGGTTGGTGAGTGCTTGCGAAAAAGCGTCCATCGCCACCATCGCCGAGATGAGCTCGGGCAAAGGCCCGTTCTTCTCGACCCGCTCGGCGAACAGGCCCACATAGAATTCGACATTGTCGACATCGCCGTAGAGCGCCTGCAGACGGGCAGCGAGTGCTGCCAGCCGTGCGGCTTCGGCGGGCTCGTCGCTGGCGCCGACGATGGCGGCAAAGTTGCGCGCCGGCTCCATGCCCATTGCGATGCGATAATCGTTGTAGCTGGCGATATTGTTGAGCCGGGCCTGGGCGATCGCCTTGGCTTCTGCTTCGAGCAGGAACGAGGCGGAGTTTTCCAGCCCCAGCGCCGAGGTCCGGTTTGCGGACACCTGCACAAAGGCCTCGGCGAGCCCGGCATCCAGCAGCGGGCGATTGTCGAGCAGCATGGCCCGGCCGGGGACGGTGTTGCCGCGCCACTCGACGCTCTCCTTCACCAGCCCATGCCAGCGATAGAGCAGGCTGAACTCCACGGTCATCCAGTTCGGCCGGTTCCAGTGCGCGCCCCAGGCGCCGCTGGGATCGGCCTGCAGCGGAAAGGCGGTGGTGTTGATGTGGTTGATATATTCCTCGACGACGATCTTGATGAACATCACGATGACGATGTTGCGCGCTGTCTCGAACACGCGCTCGTCATCCCAGTCCGGGTGGTCGGCTTCGAGCCGTGCGGCAAGGCGGTTGTGCTCGCGCAGCCAGAGCGTGTTCATCATTGCGGTCTGGGGTGCGGCGTTGACCCGGTCCCCGCCCACCGCGAACAGCGTGGCGCGGCCGGCGGGCTGCGCGTTGCTCAATCCCAGCGGCATATCGAGGAGCGGCTTGCCCTGCGCATCGGCAAAGGGGTCCGCGATTGTGCCATCGGCAGCGTAGAGAAACGGCGGAAACTCCTCGCCGGATATGGTCTGGCTCCTGAGGCGCCCGCGCGCACCCCGGGCTTCGCTCATCGTGCGCAGCAGCTGGGTTTGCGCGGGGCTGCGCCCGTAGAGCGGGCTCATGTCGATCTCGTGGTTCGAGGTCGTTCTTCGCCGGTCGGTCAGCGCGTCGTCGTTGCTGAGCTGGGTGCGGATGAAGCCATCGGTCAGATATTGCGCAAAGGCCGGAAACAGCCCGGTCGATTTGCTGCACAGCCGCTGCTCCTGCCCATCGGGACGGGCGAAGAGCGCGGCCACCTGCGCCAGCGGCGGGCGCCGCGTGCCCATGGCCTCGGCAGCGGGATAGGGCTTTGCGGGGAGCAGGCGGGCGTTCCAGGTCCGGTCGGTCAGCCCGGTCCAGGAAATATAGTCGTGCTTGGTTGTCCAGGGATGCGGGCGTCCGCGCGCCACCTTGACCGCCCGGTCGATCACGAAGCGGTTCACATCATCGTCGAGATCGAGCGCATCGAGCGCCTTCACCAGAAATGACAGCAACGACATCCCCATCTCCCCCTGTTCACGTGCGACTCGCGCTGGCCGCCAGCGATTCCAAATGGTGTCATATCTTTCCCCGCAGCACCAACCCGCCTACACCGCCGCGATGGTCATCACCCGCTTCGCCCCCAGCCCTACCGGACGCCTGCACGCCGGCAACATTCGCACAGCACTCGTCAACTGGCTGCTGGCGCGGGCGCATGGCGGGCGCTTCCTGCTGCGGCTCGACGATACCGATGCCGCCCGCTCGACCGAGGCGGCGGCGGCCGGCATTCGCGAGGACCTGGCCTGGCTCGGGCTGGCACCCGATGGCGAAGTGCGCCAGTCCGACCGTTTTGCGCTTTATGATTCAGCCCTCGAGCAGTTGGCCAGGAAGGGCCGCGCCTATCGTGCCTATGAGACGCCCGAGGAACTGGAGCTCAAGCGCCGCGTGCAGCAGGGGCGAGGGCTGCCGCCGATCTATGACCGCGCAGCGCTTTCGCTGACCGAAGCCGATCACATGGGCATGGCGGCCCGGGGCCTTGCGCCGCACTGGCGTTTCCGGCTCGATCATGCGGCACTCATCCACTGGAACGATGGCGTGCGCGGACCCTGCCAGTTCGATCCGGCATTGCTTTCGGACCCCGTCATCCGCCGCGCCGATGGCAGTTGGCTCTATCTGCTGCCATCGGTGGTCGACGATATCGACATGAACGTCAGCCATGTGGTGCGCGGCGAGGACCATGTGACGAACAGCGCGGTGCAGTTGCAGATGTTCGCCGTACTTGGCGCCGAACCGCCCGAACTTGCGCATCTGGCGCTGCTCACCGGCGCCGATGCCGCGCTTTCCAAGCGGCTTGGCAGTGCCGGCGTGGGCGATTGGCAGGCCGAGGGCATCGAGGCGCTGGCCGTGGTGGCGCTGCTGGCGCGCCTTGGCACCAGCCAGCCGGTGGAGCCGGTGGCCAGCCTGGACGCGCTGGTGGAGGGTTTCAGCCTGGGGCATTTCGGCCGGGCGCCAGCGCGGTTCGATCCGGCAGACCTGGGCGCGCTGAGCGCGCGGGTGTTGCACGGCCTGCCGTTCGACGCGGTGGCAGCGCGGCTGCCGGGGCTGAGCGAGCCGGTGTGGCTAGCGGTGCGCGGCAACCTGGCGCGGCTGGAGGATGCGGCGCATTGGCAGGCGGTGATCGCCGGTCCGGTGCAGGCCGAGGTCGATGCCGGGGACCGGGATTATCTCGCCGTTGCTGCAGACACGCTGGCGGGTCTGCCGTGGCGTGAAGAGATATGGGCGGACCTGATAGCCGACCTCAAGGCCGGCACGGGGCGCAAGGGCAAGCTGCTGTTCCTGCCGCTGCGCCTCGCGCTCACCGGGGAGGCGCATGGGCCGGAGATGGCGGCGCTGCTGCCGCTGATCGGCCGAGCGGCGGCAATCGAGCGTCTGCGCGTTGCGGCAGGAGGATAGCTCGCCGCACCGCTGGCGCTTCCACAATTGGCGCATTATGTTGCGGGAATGTCGTTCCTCAATCCTTCTGCAGCCGATCGGCGCAAGCGCTTCCTGATCGTGGGTGGCGCGTCCGTGGCGATCACGGCGCTGGTCATGTTCGCCTTTCTGATCGAGAACCGCTCGGGCTATATGAAGCCTGATCCGAAGATCATCTATGCGGAGAGCTGGTCCGCAGATCGCACCCGTGAGGATGCGATTGCCGACCAGATGGCCACCAACCAGGCGCGCGAAGCCAAGCTGGCCGAGGCGCGCGCCTATATCGGCACACTCAGCGGGCCAGCGCGGCAGGCGGCGCAGGAGCAATATGATGCCTATGTGGCCGCCGGTGCGATCCGCACGGACGTGCCCTATGTGCCCGCATCAGAACCGCCGGTGATGTGACCAGCCACGACGACCGCTGGATGGGCGCCGCCCTGGCGCTCGCCAGCCGCAGCATCGGGACCACCTGGCCGAACCCCGGCGTGGGGTGCATCATGGTACGTGGCGGGGTGGTGCTGGGGCGTGGATGGACCCAGCCGGGAGGTCGGCCGCATGCCGAAGCCATGGCGCTGGGCGGGATCGATGCCCGCGGGGCCACGGCTTATGTGACGCTCGAACCCTGCGCACACGAGAGTGCACGCGGGCCGGCATGTGCCGATGGGCTGGTGGCGGCCGGCGTCGCGCGGGTGGTGGTCGCGGCACAGGATCCGGACCCGCGCACCAATGGCGCCGGCATCGCCCGGCTGCGTGCTGCCGGCATATCGGTGGAGACGGGCGTGCGCGCGGGGGAGGCCGCGGCGGTGATGGCGGGCTTTTTCAGCCAGATGCAGCGCGGGCGGCCGCACATCACCCTCAAGCTGGCGCTGAGCCTCGATGGGTCGCTGGCGCTGGCAGACGGCAGCAGCCGCTGGATCACCGGGGCGCGTGCGCGCGCCCATGGGCATTTGCAGCGGGCACGTGCCGATCTGATGCTGGTCGGCAACGGCACGCTGCGCGCCGATGCGCCGACGCTGGATGTGCGGCTGGCGGGGCTGGAGGGTCGCAGCCCTGCACGGGGTGTGCTGGGGCAAGGCCCTGTACCGGAGGGGTGGCAGCACTTCGCTTCGCTGGAAGCGCTCTGCCAGTCCTCGGCGCATCAGGTGCTGGTGGAGGGTGGTGCCGGTGTCGCGGCCAGCCTGCTGCGGGCCGATCTCGTCGACCGGTTGCTCCTCTACCGCGCGCCCATCCTGCTCGGCGGCCGGCCCGGCATTGCCGATCTCGGCCTGGCCGAGATCCCGCACGGTCGCTGGCGCGCCGAGCCGGTCGTCGCACTCGGGCCGGACCGGCTTGAGCCCTTCATCCGCATTCGCTAGGCCACAGCCATGTTCACCGGCATCATCACCGACATCGGCACCATCGCGAAGGTCGAGGAGCGCGGGGACCTGCGCATCGATATCGACACGGCTTACGACACCGCCGGCGTGGCGCTTGGCGCCAGCATCAGCTGCTCGGGTGTGTGCCTGACGGTCGTCGCCAAGGCGCCGGGACGGTTCAGCGTCGATGTCTCGGCCGAAACGCGCAGCCGGACCGCGCATGGGCAATGGGTGGCGGGACGCCGGCTCAACCTGGAACGCGCGCTCAAGGTGGGGGACGAGCTTGGCGGCCATATCGTGACTGGCCATGTCGATGCCATCGGCACCATTCTCACCCGCACGGCCGAAGGCGGCAGCACGCGCTTCGAGATCGCCGTGCCTGCCGACATTGCGCCGTTCATCGCGCCCAAGGGCTCGGTGGCGCTCGACGGGGTGTCGCTTACGGTCAACGCCGTCGAGGACCGGGCAGAGGGCACGGTGTTCGGGATCAACATCATTCCGCACACGGCCGAGTGGACGACGTTTGCCGCCACGCAGCCCGGCGACGAGATCAACATCGAGATCGATGTGCTCGCCCGCTACCTCGCCCGGATGCGCCAACTCGTCGATTGACATTGGAATGTGATACGCGCATGCGGCGATCACATTTTAATGTGAGGCTATGCCCATGTCGCTGATCAGCCGGGTTCGAAATCTTGTCGCCAGCGGTGATGAAACCCGCTCGGGTCTGGCACGCGCCGCCGGCCTCCATGCCAATTCGCTGCGCAATCTTGATGACGATGACTGGAACCCGACCTCCGAGACGCTGCGCAAGCTCGAGGATTATCTCGGGCGCCGCGAGCAGGGACCGGCCCTCTCCCCGATCGAGGAGATCATCAACGAAGCCCGCAATGGCCGGATGTTCATCCTTGTCGACGATGAGGACCGCGAGAATGAGGGCGATCTCGTCATTCCCGGCCAGATGGCGACGCCGGATGCCATCAACTTCATGGCGCGCCACGGCCGCGGCCTCATCTGCCTGTCGCTGTCGGCCGAGCGTGTCCGCCAGCTCGGGCTGCCGCTGATGGCGCAGCACAACGGCACCCGTCACAGCACCGCCTTCACTGTGTCGATCGAAGCGCGCGATGGTGTGACGACCGGCATTTCGGCGGCCGATCGTGCCCGCACCATCGCGGTCGCCATCGATGGCAGCAAGGGGCCTGAGCATATCGTCCACCCCGGCCATGTCTTCCCGCTGGTGGCGCGCGATGGCGGCGTGCTGGTGCGCGCCGGCCATACCGAAGCCGCGGTCGACGTGTCGCGGCTTGCCGGGCTCAATCCCTCGGGCGTCATCTGCGAGATCATGAACGACGATGGCAGCATGGCGCGGCTGCCCGATCTCATCCCCTTCGCCCGCCGCCACGGCCTCAAGATCGGCACCATCCGCGATCTCATCGCCTATCGCCACCGCCACGACCGGCTGGTCGCCTGTGTGGCGGAGACCGAGATCGACAGCCATTATGGCGGCCGCTGGCGGCTGAGCACCTATGCCAACACCGCCGATTACGCCGAGCATATGGTGCTGCAGAAGGGCCGCATCGAGCCGGGCCGGCCGACGCTGGTGCGCGTGCACACCATGTCGATGTTCACCGACCTGTTCCACGAAGCCAATGACCGTGCGGGCCAGTTGCAACGCGCGATGCAGGCGATCGCCGACGAAGGGGCGGGCATCCTCGTCATCATCCGCGACGCCTCGCCCACCGCCATTTCGTCGCAGATGCGCGCCAAGGGCCAGGGCGAGCCGATCGACCTGCGCGATTACGGTATCGGCGCGCAGATTCTCGTCGATCTCGGAGTCTCGGACATGGTGCTCCTCACCAACAAGCACCGCAACATCGTCGGCCTGACCGGCTATGGCCTCAACGTCGTCGGCGAGCGCGCGCTGCCGCCGCACCCGCAGGGAGAAGCAGCATGACCCATATCCTTATCGTCGAAGCCCGATTCTACGATGCGATCGCCGATGCCGAGCTGGCCGGTGCCGTGGCCGCGCTCGAAGCGGCCGGCGCCACTCATGAGCGGATCACCGTGCCCGGTGCGCTCGAGATCCCCGGCGCCGTGGCCCTTGCCGAGGCGACCGGGCGCTTCGATGGCTATGTGGCGCTGGGCTGCGTCATCCGCGGCGAGACGTATCACTTCGAGGTCGTCGCTGGCGAAAGTGCCCGCGGGCTGATGGCGCTCACCCTCGATGGCATGGCGATCGGCAACGGCATCCTCACCGTGGAAAATGAGGCGCAGGCCTGGGCGCGGGCGCGGGCGAGCGAGAAGGACAAGGGCGGCGAGGCTGCCAAGGCGGCGCTGGCGATGGTGGCGCTGCGGGGGCAGTTGGGCTGAGGCGCTGCGGTCAAGGAAAAGCCCCGTGGCAAAGCCACGGGGCTCGTCGGACGGGTTCGGCTGGCAAAGGGCCAGCCGCCCCGCCGGCCGGGCACTGCGCCGGCTCTCCCGATAGCTGCGCTATCGGTCGGCGGCTTGGCCAAGGAAAAGCCCCGTGGCAAGGCCACGGGGCTCGTCGGACGGATCCGGCTGGCGAAAGGCCAGCAGCCCCCGCCGGCCGCGCTTGCGCGAGTCGGCGCGCAACATGCGCGCACGCCGCGCGGCGCGTCAGGGCATCACAACCCCATCGACGACATGGATCACACCGTTCGACTGGTTGACGTCGGCGATCGTCACATGCGCCATATTGCCCTTGGCGTCAGTCAGCATCACGCGGTCGCCCATCATGGAGGCGGTCAGCTTTCCGCCCTGCACGGTGGTCAACTCGGCCTTGCCGCCGCCATCCTTGATCGCGTTTACGACATCGGCGGCCGAAACCTTGCCGGCGACGACGTGATAGGTAAGGATCGAAGTCAGCGTGTCCTTGTTCTCGGGCTTCACCAGCGTTTCCACGGTGCCGGCGGGCAGCTTGCCGAAGGCGGCATCGGTAGGCGCGAACACGGTGAACGGACCCGGGCCCTTGAGCGTGTCGACGAGGCCGGCGGCCTTGACGGCGGCGACCAGAGTGGTGTGATCCTTCGAGTTGACGGCGTTGTCGATGATGTCCTTGGTTGGGTACATGGCGGCACCGCCGACCATCACGGTCTGGGCAAGTGCGGGGGCGGCGAGGCCAAGGGCAAGGGCCGCAATACCGGCGCGAGCAAAGCTCTTCGAGATCATCATGGGAACTCCTGAAGTATAAGAATACATCCTGGCCCGAACGGGCAGGTGCTTTTCAATACGAAGAGAAACCTGACTGCGATGTTACAGCAACGCCGCATGGCGCTTTTGCCGCAGGGCGCGCAGGACGGGGCGCGCCATTATGTCGATGAACCGTTTCGCTTTTTTTCGTCTTGGCCAAGATGTCGCAATTTGCAGCCGGCACTATCGGCTCTGGGAAGCAAGACTGGAGTGAAGCGCTGCCCAGAGCCGACGCCGATTACACGAAGCGCCGGTCTGATTGCGTGATCAGACGGTGCTCAGCTTACCCGTGGCAACCACCGGCCCGGTCGGAAGGCCGGTGGGGCTGCCACCGATCGGTTCGATGGAGATGGCGAGCACGGCGCCCGGTTGCAACCCCGATATGACCTGCGACGATATGGCATGGGCATTGGGCGTGTCGATTTCAATGAGCCCGAGCGAGCGCGGCGGCTTCTCGCCTTCGATCACCCAGAGTTCGACATCCCGGTCCGGATCGTCGCGATCCGCTACCGGGGTGAGCACCACGGTGCCGCGCAGCGGATCCCATGTGGCAGCGAGCAATGGCGCCCCATCGGGGCCCGCCAAGGTCGTTGAAAGCTGGGCCGGCATGGCTGCCGCGACCGGCGTTTCCGACGGTGTTACCGCGGGCGGCGCGGCGGGATTGACTGCCACGAGCGCCACGGCCGCGAGGGCCGGACCGGCGATGCCGAGCCCGCGCCAGAATGCCAGATTGTACCAGAGGCCCTTCGATTCCGCGGGCGAGGCCGCCGGCTGCGGCGG
>JBBSPR010000111.1:0-9280 GCA_038258615.1 Sphingomonadales bacterium | reverse complement strand
TCGCGGCGCCGGGGGTGGCGGCCTCGACGGCGCGGCGGCGGTTTTCCCGCACGTTTTCGAAGGTGTCGTCGGACCCGAGGCCGATATTCAGGCTGGCATAAAGGCCGGTGGATGTGCCGCCCTGGCGGGTGAGAAAGCCGTGCGGGGTGGCGAGTTGTGGCACGCTGACGAAGGGGACTTCGGTCATTTCAGGACCTTCCTGCACAATATGTCTTCATCGGCCTGCTCGCCGACCATGAAGGCATAGGGGCGGATTTCGGTGAAGCCCTGGCGGGCATAGAAGCGTCTGGCGCGGTGGTTTTCGGCCCAGACCGAGAGCCAGATTTCCTGTGCACCGCGGGCGGCGGCGCGGGTGTGGGCCCAGTCCATCAGCGCTTCGGCGATGCCCTGGCCGTGCCAGGGCTTGAAGATGTAGAGCTGTCGGAGTTCGATGGCGGGGCCGGACGGCTCGACGGGGAGGGTGATGCCGCTCAGCTTGGCGAAGCCGATGGGAGTGCTGCCGGCGCAGGCGAAGCGGACTTCGACGGCGGGATTTGACAGCTCGGCGGCACAGGCGGCGTCGGAGCCTTTTTCGAGGAAGCTCGCCAAGTCCTTGAGATTGTATAGGTGGCCGAAGGTTTCGATGAAGGTGGCGCGGGCGATGCCGCCCAGCGTGGCGCCTTCATGGGGCTCGGCATCGCGGTAGTGGATCATGCGTCGAATCCTGCGGGGGTGGGCCAGCCGGGGCTGGTGAGGGCCATGGCCTTGAACAGCGCGCCCATTTGCGCAGGCGCTGTGAGGCGGGCAAGGCCGGCGGCGATCTTTGCGGCTTCGGTGACGGGTTTGCCGCGTGACAAGGCGGCGGCGCGGCTGTGGATGCCGAGCGCCGCGAGGAACTGGCCCTGGGGTATTGGGCCGTGGGAGGGGAGATTTGCGGCGCGCTGGAGGGCTGAAAAAGCGACATGGGCGGTCAGATCCGCCTCGCCGGGGGATGAAAAAGGGTCGTGCGGGGTGCCTGCGCGGATGGCTTGCAGCGTGTCGGCGGCGGGCTCGGCCTGGCCATAGTCGATGATGAGGGCGGCACCGCCCTGCGCCCCGAGCCGGGCGGCGAGGGTGGCGATGAGGGCTTCGCCGGTTTCGTTTCGCTCATGGGGGGTGGTTTCGGCGGAAGGGAGGGTGGTGGCGAGGAAGCGCTCGCCATCATGGCCCACGGCGCGCTCCTGACCTTGGCCCAGATGCTGGCGGATGGGGAGGGCGTCGAAGAATTCGTTGGCGATGACGATGAGGGCGGTGTCGGTGGGGAGGGTCGAAAGGTCGTCGTGCCATTCGGGGGTGTGGGCTTTGAGGGTGGCGGCCTGTGTGGCGCGCAGGGTGGGGGAGGTTTCGACGAGGGCCAGACTTGCGGTGAAGCCGGGGATGCGCGCCAGCAGCCGCAGGGCATCGGCCATCAGCGTGCCGCGGCCGGGGCCGAGCTCGACGAGGGTGAGGCGGGGCTGGCCGGCGCGGAGCCAGAGGTCGCCGATCCAGCCGCCGATCATTTCGCCGAAAAGCTGGCTGACTTCGGGGGCGGTGGTGAAATCGCGGCCCAGCGGATCCTGGGCGGCGTAATATTGGGTGTTGCACGCTGCCATCCAGGCATCGAGGCGGAGGGGGCCGTCGCTTGCGATGCGGGCCGCAAGGGCGGCCGCAAGCTCGGTCAAGCCAGCGCCCCGACAGGCTGGCGGGACCGCGCGCGCCAGATGAGGAAGAGGCCGGCGAGGATGATCGGCAGGGTGAGGGTCTGGCCCATGGTGAGGCCGGTCGAAAGGATGCCGAGCTGGACATCGGGCTCGCGGAAGTTTTCGATGATGATGCGCGACAGGCCATAGCCGACGCCGAAGACGCCCGAGAGCAAGCCGGGGCGAAGCCGGGCGCCGGTCTTCCAGTGCAGCCATTGCAGAACTGCGAACAGCAGCACGCCTTCGAGGGCGGCTTCGTAGAGCTGCGAGGGGTGACGCGGCTCGGGGCCGCCGCCGGGGAAGATGATTCCCCAATCGGTGCCGGTGGCGCGGCCGTAGAGCTCGCCATTGATGAAATTGGCGAGGCGGCCACACAGGAGCCCGAAGGGGCTGACGGTGGCGACGGCATCGAGGATTCGCAGGCCGGAGACGTTCTGCGAGCGGCCGAAGGCGAGGCAGGCGATGATGACGCCGGCACAGCCGCCGTGGAAGCTCATGCCGCCATCCCAGAGCCGCAGGATGGAGAGCGGATCGGCCAGATATTTCATCGGGTTGTAGAAGAGGACATAGCCGAGCCGACCGCCGAGAATGACGCCGAGTGCCGCCCAAGTTATGTAGTTGTCGAGCTGCTCGGCGTTCATCACCGGGTGCGGCAGCTTGATCATGCGGCCGAGCTGCCACCAGCCGAAGCCGATGGCGGCGATATAGGCGAGGCTGTACCAGCGCAGCGCGAATGGTCCGAGGTCCAGCCCCAGCAGGCTGAAGCCGGGGATGGTGAAAATCTCCGGGCTGAGCCCGAGGCTGGTGAACTCCAGCGCGGTCTGCAGATATGCGAGCAACGCGACCCTCTCATATTGCCAAGGGCGGACCGGCTTGCCCCCTTGGATGCCGCGCACCATAACTGCGGCGATGGATTTTGCCAGTGGGAGAGCGTGATGGCCGATGATCTGGAGAGCTTCCGCGCCGAGGCGCGAGCGTGGCTCGAAGCGAACTGCCCCGCCGCGATGCGCGCACCGGTCAAGCGCGAGGAGGATGTTTGCTGGGGCGGGCGAAACTTCGTCTTTTCCAGCCCCGAGCAGAAGCAGTGGCTCAATGTCATGGCGGCGAAGGGCTGGACGGTGCCCGAATGGCCTGTGGCCTATGGCGGGGGCGGTCTGAGCCGTGCGGAGGCGAAGGTGCTGGCGCAGGAGATGCGCGCGATCAGGGCGCGGCCGCCACTTTCCAGCTTCGGCATCTGGATGCTGGGGCCGGCGCTGCTGAAATATGGCAGCGAGGCGCAGAAGCTCGAGCATCTGCCGAAGATCGCGCGCGGCGAGATCCGCTGGTGCCAGGGCTATTCGGAGCCGGGGGCGGGCAGCGATCTCGCCTCGCTGCGCACTTCAGCGGTGCGGGAGGGTGACCACTTCGTCGTCAACGGCCAGAAGGTGTGGACAAGCTATGCCGACAAGGCGGACTGGATCTTCTGCCTGGTGCGCACCGACATGGCGGCGGCGAAGCACCTCGGCATTTCCTTCCTGCTGTTCGACATGGCGAGCGAGGGGGTGAGCACCTCGCCGATCCGGCTGATTTCTGGCGCCTCACCCTTCTGCCAGACCTTCTTCGACAATGTGCGCGTGCCGGTGGAAAACCTGATGGGCGAGGCCGGCAAGGGCTGGGACATTGCGAAGTATCTGCTGACGCACGAGCGCGAGATGATCGGCGGGATGGACGGGGCGGACACGCGGTCGAGCGTGTCGCAGATCGCGAAGAAGGTCCTCGGCGAGAATATCGACCCGCTGCTGCGGGCCGAGATCATTCGCCATGAGGTCGATGCCTGGGCGTTTCTGCTGACGATGGAGCGGGTGAAGGACGAGGCGCGTGCCGGGCAGGGAACGGGGGCGCTGAGCTCGATGCTCAAATATTATGGCACCGAATTGAACAAGCAGCGGATGGAGTTGCTGATGAGCGTCAATGGCTCGGACGCGCTGGCCTGGGAGGGCGACAACGAGGGCCCGAACGATTCTGGGGGCGATCTCGCCCGCTCGTGGCTGCGCAGCCGCGCCAATTCGATCGAGGGCGGCACCAGCGAAGTGCAGCTGAACATCATCGCCAAGCGCGTTTTGGCACTTCCGGGAGCCTGAACCATGGCGCTTGTTCTCAACGACGACCAGAAGATGATCCGCGAAGCGGCGGACGGGTTCTTTGCCGATTCCGCGCCGGTGGCCGAGCATCGGCGGCTGCGCGATGCCAATGACCCGATCGGCTTCTCGCGCGCCACCTGGAAGGCAATGGCCGAGATGGGTTTTGCCGGCGTCATGGTGCCCGAGGCGCATGGCGGCGCCGGGCTGGGGGCGGTCGAGGCCGGGCTGGTGCTCGAGGCGATGGGGCGCAATTTGTCGGCAGCACCGATGCTTTCGACCGCACTTCTGGGGGCCACGGCGCTGGTGAAGGGGGGCACGGCCGAGCAGCAGGCGAACCATCTGCCGCTGATCGCGGCGGGCGAGCGGCTGTTTGCGCTGGCGGCGGACGAGGCAGCGCGGCATGCGCCCTTCCATGTCGCGACCACCGCCGAGCCTTCGGGCAATGGCTTTCGGCTGAGCGGGTCCAAGCCGTTCGTGCTCGATGGCGGGGCGGCGGACTGGCTGATTGTGGCGGCGCGGACCGACGGCGAGACGGGGGACCGCAAGGGCATCACGCTGTTTCTCGTGCCGGCAAACGCCGCCGGGGTGAGCATTGCCCGGCGATCGATGGTCGACAGCCGCGGGACGGCGCGGGTGACATTGGATGGCGTCGAGGTCGATGGCGCCGATGTGCTCGGCGAGGTTGGCAAGGGCGGGCGGCTTCTGGAAGCCGTGCTCGATGTGGGGCGCGCTGGCCTGGCGGCCGAGATGCTCGGCGTGGCAGGACAGAGCTTTGCCACCACGGTCGATTATCTGAAGCAGCGCGAGCAGTTCGGGGCGAAGATCGGCAGCTTCCAGGCGCTGCAGCACCGTGCGGCGCATCTGTTCTGCGAGATCGAGCTGGCGCGCTCGGCGACGCTGCGGGCCTTGCAGGCGCTCGATGCCGGGGATGCGCAGGCGCCGCTGTTCGTGAGCCTGGCCAAGGCCAAGGCCGGCGATGTGGTGAAGCTCGCCACCAACGAGGCGGTGCAGATGCATGGCGGGATCGGTATGAGCGACGATTACGACATCGGCTTCTTCATGAAGCGGGCGCGGGCGGCGGCGGAGACGTTCGGCGATTCGGGCTTCCATGGCGACCGGATGGCGTTGATGATCGGTTATTAGTTGCGCTTTGTGCCGACCTTGGCACAAATGGCGCCTGCAAGCGCCGGAGACACGGTGCGGCTTCCTTGGGGAGAGTTATGAAGAGCGCACTCGACACTGCCATCGATGCCACCGTGGCGCAGATCATCGCCCCCGGTGGGCCGCTGGCGGTGGGGGAGGCTGTGGTGCGCGGCGCCACCTTGCCGGTGTTTTCGGCGGCACCGGCCAATCTGCGGGACTTTTTCGCCTATTTCTTTGCGGTCAATGCCGACAAGGAATTCCTGGTTTATGGCGATGAGCGACTGAGCTTTGCGCAAGTGCAGGCGCGCGCGATGCGCATGGCGGCGATGCTGCAGCACCGGCATGGAATCGCCAAGGGCGACCGGGTGGCGATTGCGATGCGCAATTATCCCGAATGGGTGGAGGCGTTCATCGCCATCACGCATCTGGGTGCGGTCGCGGTGCCGATGAATGCCTGGTGGACCGCCGAGGAGCTGGATTACGGGTTGAAGGACAGCGGCACCCGGCTGGTGCTGGCGGATGAGGAGCGGGCGCGGCGGGTGAAGGCGGCTGGCTATGCCGGCTGTGTGCTGACGGTGCGGACGAGTGCGGAAGTGGCGCATGAGCTGGGCTTTGCGCGGCTGCAGGACGAAGTGGCGGCCTCGCCGGATACGACCTGGTTCCTGCCCGAGATCAGCCCCGAAGACGATGCCACGATCATGTACACGTCGGGCTCGACGGGCAATCCGAAGGGGGCGGTTTCGACGCATCGCGGCGTGGTGTCGGGCACGATGAACTATCTGGTGATGGGGCTGGCGCTGCTCAGCCTGGCGCAGCAGCAGGGGATTGCGGCGCCCGCACAGCAGGTGATGCTGCTCAACGTGCCGCTGTTCCACATTACGGGTTCTGTTCCGGTGATGCTGGTGTCGGTGGCGATCGGCCGCAAGATGGTGATAATGCACAAATGGGACGCCGGCGAGGCGCTGCGGCTGATCGAGAAGGAGCGCGCCACCTATTTCGTGGGTGTGCCGACGATGAGCCTCGAGATGATGATGCACCCCGACCGCGAGAAGTACGACACCTCCTCGCTCGTGGACATCGCGTCCGGCGGGGCACCGCGGCCGCCCGAGCATGTCGAGCGGCTGATCCAGGCGCTGCCGGGCAAGAACCCGCTGCAGGGCTATGGGCTGACCGAGACCAATGGTGTGGGGGCGGGCAATCTGCGCGACAATTACCGCGCCAAGCCCAATTCGACCGGCCGCGCCTCGCCGCCGCTGGTGGAGATTCGCATCGTGGCGGCCGATGCCGCCGATTGCTCGGTGGCGCTGCCAGCGGGCGAGGTGGGCGAAGTGTGCCTGCGCTCGGCGGCCAATGTGCGCGGCTACTGGATGAAGCCCGAGGCGACTGCCGAGGCGTTTCCGGGCGAAGGCTGGTTTCGTTCGGGTGACCTGGGGTATCTTGACGAGGATGATTATCTGTTCATCGTCGACCGCAAGAAGGACATCATCATCCGCGGCGGCGAGAATATCTCGTGCCAGGAAGTGGAAGCGGCGATCTATGCGCATCCGGCGGTGGCCGAGGCGTGCGTGTTCGGACTGCCCGACGAGCGGTTGGGCGAGATCGTCGGCGCGGTGGTGCATGTGAAGGATGGGTCGGCGCTGGAGGGCGAGGCGCTGATCGAGTTCGTGAAGCGCGACCTGGCGAGCTTCAAGGTGCCGGCGCGGCTGTGGTTCTCGGGCGAGCAATTGCCCAAGCTCGGCTCGGGAAAGATCGACAAGGTGACGCTTCGCAAGCATTATCGAGGCGTTCATACAGGCTGAGGAGACAGCGCATGTTCACCACCATGGTCGAAGGCACCCGCGAGGATTGGGCGCATATCGCTGCCGAGCACGGCAAGCATCAGGTGAGTGCGGCGCCCAGGCAGATCATGGAATCGCTGGCGCGGCTGGCGGCGATCGAAGTGGGCGTTGGTGCCAACCAGCTGCAGCACAGCCTGATGGCGGGCACGCTGGCGCGGCGGGCCGGGGCGAGCGACGAGGAGGTGGTGGCAGCGCTTTGCCATGATCTGGGCAAGCTGTTCTCTATCCCCAACCATGGGCCGATCGCGGCGGAGATGCTCAAGCCCTATGTGGCTGACGACATCTATATGGCGGTGAAGCACCACCAGGATTTCCAGGGCAAATATTATTACGAGTATCTGGGCAAGCCGGGGACGCTGCGCGAGGGGTTTGCGGCCGAGAGCTGGTATGGGTTTGCGGTGAAGCTGGTCGATGACTGGGATGCGCCGGCGTTCGACCCGGCGTATCCGGCGGATGATCTGGCGAGCTTCGAGGATGTGGTCTGCCGTGTGTTCTCGGCGCCGAAGCGGATGATCTGACGAAAAAACGGCCATCCGGCAGGGTGTGCCGGATGGCCGGAAGGCCGGTTGGGGCTGATGCTTCGATCAGCGACCCATGTAGAGGCGGTCGACGGTCTCGAAATTCTCGACGACATGGGCATCGGCTTCGCGGAGCCATTCGTCGCCGCGTGCCGACACGAACAGCGCGTCCTTGCTGGTATCCCAGAGCAGATCGTCGAGCGGCACGCCAGCTTCATCGCGGCGCGAGCCGGTGTTGATGCGATACATGGGCGTGCCCCTGATATCGATCATGGCGTAGTGCTTGCCGCTGTCCTTGTCGCGGATGATGCGATCGATCTCGCCGACCTTGTCGCCCTTGAGGTTGGTGACCGTCTGGCCCTCGAGGCTTTCGGTATCGACCGGATTGCGCATCAGATAATAGGTGACGGTGACATAATCCGGCTGCCAGCTCTGCCACTCGCTGGACTGGTTGTTCATGGCAGTCGTGTTTTGGGCGGTGGTGGTTTGGCCGGTGGTGTTTTGGGCGGTGGAGCGGTTCATGTTGCTGTGGGCATTGGCCGCCAGCGACTGGAACTCCTCCTGCGAGAGCTTGCCGTCGCGATTCAGATCGAGGCTTGCAAAGCTCATGTCGATCGACGAGCCGGCCTGGGCGCGGCTGTCCGACCGGTAGCTGCCGACATGATCCTTGCCGATCACGTTCATGCGCATCATGCGATATTCCTCGCGCGACAGGGCGCTGTTGTTGTCGGCATCGGCGCGATTGAACGCCTGTGCGACATCGCGCATCGTGGACGGCGTGAAGGTCGGTTCGGCCGCCGCGGCAGGCGTTGCCAGAAGCAGCGCACCGGCGACCGGCAGCAGACAACTGGCGTGTGGAAGCGGTTTGCGGTTCATGGGTTTTCTCCTTGAATGGTTGATGGTCGGCGTGCGGTTCACCCGCTCGCACACACATCAAACCAACGGGAGAATGGGGCGGGGGTTCCGATTCGCCGGGGATTCAATGTTGCACCCGATGTGGCCTGGCGGCTCCGTCGGCCGTCGATACGGGCGCCGAAGCTGGCTGACGGTCAATCAGCTATGCGTTTCACCGCCAGCAGATGTTCGGCACCGCCGAGGCGGGCGAGGACGTCGGCGAGGGGCTCTTCGATGGTGCGCATCCAATGGGCGTTGGCGTGGAAGAGCCGGTCGGGGGCGGTGAGGAAGCCGACATGGCCGGGGAAGAAGGCGATGTCGCCGGCTTGTGCGTCTGCCGGATCGATACGGCGGCCGAGGCTTTCGCGCTGCTGGTCGGAATCGCGGGGGCAGGGAATGTTGCACGCGGCGAGGGCGGACTGGACGAGGCCCGAGCAATCGACGCCATCGGGGGTGCGGCCGCCCCAGACATAGGGGGCTTCGGCGAACAGCGGGGCGATGGCGAGCGGGGTCGGTGCTGCATGGGGGGCGACATGCGCCTTGTGGACATGGCCGCCGCCGGCAAGAGCGAGGAAGCGTGCGGAGGGGACGGCGTGGATGCGGCTCCCGAGCGGCAGATGGTGGAGGACGGGGGCCTTGATGTCCGGCCGGGCGAAGACGGGGGCGCTGCGTGCGGTGATGATGTGCGCGGGGGCAGGGTCTTCCGGGGGGTCGGCGAGCGCGGCGAGCGGCAGCCAGCCGGTGTAGCCATCGTGGAGGGTGCGGCCGTAGGCCCAGTCACCTTGCATGTCGTAGACGTCGAAAGGCTCGCCGTGGAGCAGCTCGGAGACGGCGGGAGCGGCGGCATCGGGCACGGCGGCGAGCGGGGTGCGCGGGTGGATGGCGACCATCGGCAGCGGGGCGGTGTAACGGCCGGCTGCGACGGTGCCGGCGAGGCTGATCTCGACCAGATCGCCGCGGGCGATGTGGATGCGCGGATCGAGCACCGGGCGGGGGCCGGTGATGCGGACATCGGGAAGGCTCATCGGGCGAACCGCGCCCCGAACCGAGCCGTGAGCAGGGCGAAGCTG
>JBBSPR010000110.1:0-9524 GCA_038258615.1 Sphingomonadales bacterium | reverse complement strand
CGCCGGCAGCGGCGGCGATGCCCCCGCAAGCCCCGAAAGCCGCCGCCGCACCTCGGCCTCGGCACTGCCGGGCAGCGCATGGAACAGCGTCAGATGCGCCGGCACGCGGTTCAGTCCGGCCGGGTAATGCGCGCGTCTCAAGCCCTCGAGCCAGCCCTGTGTGGCCGGCTCGAACTCGGCCGTCACGATCAGCGGGCGCGGGTCAGGTGTCACATGTGCAATCAGAGATCCTGGGCCCGGCGCCGGATCACCAGATTGCGGATCTCGGTCATGTCCTCCATCGCGAAGCGCACGCCCTCGCGGCCGAGCCCCGAATCCTTCACCCCGCCATAGGGCATGTTGTCGACGCGGTAGGACGGCACGTCATTGATAACCACGCCCCCGACATCGAGCACGTCCCAAGCTTTCAGCATGTGAAACAGGTCGCGGGTGAAGATGCCCGCCTGCAGCCCGAACTTCGAATCGTTCACTGCCTCCAGCGCCTCGTCGAAGCTGTGGAAGCGGCTGATGCACGCGACCGGCCCGAACGCCTCCTCGGTGTTGAGCTTGGCGCTGCGCGGCACGCCCTCGAGCAGCGTTGCCTCCAGCATCGCGCCCTCGCGGCCGCCGCCGCACAGCAGCGTGGCGCCGGCATCGCGTGCTTCGCTGATCCAGTTGTCGAGCCGCGTCGCTTCCTTCACATCGATCATCGGGCCGATGAAGGTGCTCTCCTCGGCGGGGTTGCCGGCGATCAGCGTGCGCGTCTTCGCCACCAGCCCGTCGCGGAACGCTTCATAGATATCGGCATGCACGAGGATTCGCTGCACGCCGATGCACGACTGGCCGGACTGGTAGAAGGCACCGAACACGGTGCGCTCGACAGCATCTTCAAGGTCGGCATCACGGTCGATGATCACCGCCGCATTGCCGCCCAGCTCGAGTACCACCTTCTTCTTGCCCGCCCGGGCCTTCAGGTCCCAACCCACATCGGGCGAGCCGGTGAAGGAGAGCAGTTTCAGCCGCGGGTCGGTGGTGAACAGGTCCGCGCCCTCGCGGTGCGCCGGCAGGATCGAGAAGGCGCCCGCCGGCAGGTCGGTCTCTGCGAGCACCTCGCCGATGATGATGGCACCGAGCGGCGTGCGGCTGGCGGGCTTCATCACGAACGGGCAGCCCACCGCGAGCGCGGGGGCGATCTTGTGCGCGGCGAGATTGAGAGGGAAGTTGAACGGCGAGACAAAGCTGCACGGCCCGATCGGCACGCGCTTCCACATGCCCTGATAGCCCTTGGCGCGCGCCGAAATATCGAGCGGCTGCACTTCGCCGGTCATCCGCACCGCCTCTTCGGCAGCAATGCGGAAGGTGTCGATCAGCCGCGTCACTTCTCCGCGCGAATCGCGGATCGGCTTGCCCGCCTCGATGCAAAGTGCGTGCGCCAACTCGTCCTGGCGTTCGGTGAAGCGCGTCACGCAATGCGCCAGCACCGCCTGCCGCTCATAGGCCGCCATCCGTGCCATCGGCTCGGCGGCGGCCACTGCCGCTGCAATGCCGCGGTCGATGGTGGCGGCGTCGGCCATCGCCACCCGCGTCGCGGGCTCTCCGGTGAACTTGTCGGTCACCACCAGGTCGGTGTTGGGCTGCTCGGCCTTGTTGGCCAGATAGAGCGGATAGGTGTCGCGCAGTCCGGTCATGCCAGTCCCCGATACAGTCAGATCTTGAGCACAACCTTGCCCGTTGCCTTGCGATCCATCATCCAGCGGATCGCCGCCGGCCCTTCGTCGAGGCTGAAAGCCTTCGACACATGCGGCTTCAGCTTGCCCGCTTCATACCAGCCGAGCAGTTCGGCCATGTTCTCGCGGTGAAGCGCAGGCTCGGCCTGGGTGAAGGCGCCCCAGAACACCCCGACGACGCTGGCCCCCTTGATGAGCGGCAGGTTGAGCGGCAGCGACGGGATGGCGCCGCCCGCAAAGCCCACCACCAAATAGCGACCGTTCCAGGCGATGCCACGAAACGCCGGCTCGGCGAGGCGGTCCCCGACCGGATCATAGACAACATCGACGCCCTTGCCACCGGTCAGCGCCTTGATGCGGTCCTTCAGATCCTCGGTCGTATAGTTGATCGTCTCATCGGCGCCATACTCCCGGCACAGCGCCAGCTTGGCATCGGTGGATGCGGCCGCGATCACCCGCGCGCCCATCAGCTTGCCCAACTCGACCGCGGTCAGCCCCACGCCGCCGGCGGCCCCCAGCACCAGCATCGTTTCACCCGGCTGCAGCCGTGCGCGCTGCTTCAGCGCATGGTGCGACGTGCCATAGGTCATGGTGAAGCCGGCCGCGACGTCGGACGGCATCGCACCCGGAACGGGCACGATCTGCGCACGATTGGCAACGAGATATTCGGCAAAGCAGCCATTGCCCGTCATCGCCACCACCCGGTCACCCGGAGCAAGATCGGTTAAACCCTCGCCCACGGCATCGACCGTCCCCGCCGCCTCGCCGCCCGGCACGAACGGCAGCGCGGGTTTGAACTGGTACAGATTCTGGATGATCAGCGTGTCGGGAAAATTCACGCCGGCGGCTTCCACCTTCACGCGCACCTGGCCACGGCCGGGCTCGGGCAAGGCGATGTCCTTCACCACCAGTTGCTCGGGCATTCCATGTTCGACGCACACCACGGCCTTCATGCCGCTCTCTCCCCATATCGCTTGGCGCGGCAGCATAGAGACGCCGCTCCAAACGTAAAGCTCAAGCCACCAGCAGCTTGCCGAGCAACCGGAATTCCTCGGCGCGCGGGCTGCCGCTGCGCCAGGCAAGGGCGATGGTGCGGGCGGCATCGCCCTCCAGCGGCCGCGCGATCAGTCCGGTATCCTCGAGGATGCCGCCATCGAGCGCCATCTTGGGCACCAGCGTCTGCCCCAGCCGCCCGGCCACCATCTGTACCAGCGTGACGAGCGAGGTGCCGCGGTGGCCGGGATCGGCGCGCAGCTCGGGGCGACCACAGGCGGCGAGCGCCTGATCCTTGAGGCAATGCCCGTCCTCGAGCAGCAGCAGGTCGGTATCATGGATTGAATCGGGCGCCACCGACGGCGGCGGATCGCGCCGATCGCGCGGGTGGAAGACGAGAAAGAACGGATCGTCGAACAGCGCCATCGTTTCGACAGCACCACACTCCCAGGGCAGCGCCAGCAGCACTGCATCGAGCTGGCCGCGCGCCAGCGCCTCGCACGCGGCATGGCTCATCGCTTCGCGCAGATAGAGCTTGAGCTCGGGATAGGCCTGGCGAAGTGCCGGCAGCACGCGCGGCAGCAGATAGGGCGCGATCGTGGGGATGACCCCCAAGCGCAGCTCGCCGGTGAGCGGGCGCGCCGAGGCCCGCGTAAGGCCCGCCAGCGCATCGGCCTCGCGCAGCACGTCATAAGCCTTTGCCACCACGCGCTCGCCGAGCGGCGTGAAGCGCACGACGCGACGGTTGCGCTCGACAAGCTGGACCCCCAGCAGTGTCTCCAGCTCGCGCAAGCCCGCCGACAAGGTGCTCTGTGTCACGAAGCATGCCTCGGCGGCACGGCCGAAATGGCCATGGATGTGCAGCGCGGCAAGATATTGAAGCTGCTTGAGCGTGGGCAGGAACGTCATCGATAAACTCGATATGTAACAGTCAAATTATCGATTGGATCTGTAGATCGGGTTTCGGCAGTAAGCAATGGCGATCTCACGCAACTCGAATCACAGGAGCATTTCATGGCCCTCACCGTTGGCGATACCGTCCCCTCGTTCACCCTCCCGGTCCAGCAGGGCATCGGCGCCCTGCCCGATGGCGAAACGCTGGACATCACCACCGCATACCCTGGCAAGTGGAAGGTGCTGTTCTACTGGCCCAAGGATTTCACCTTCGTCTGCCCCACCGAGATCATCGGCTACGGCGACCTCAAGGGTGACTTCGAAGATCGTGACGCCGTTCTGATCGGCGCCTCGACCGATACCGATTTCGTCCACTTCGCCTGGCGCAAGTCGGATGAGCGTCTTGCAGCCGCCGATTTTCCGTGGCTGGCGGACAACAGCAAGCATCTCGCCGATGCCCTGGGGATCGTCGTCAAGGATGCCGGCGTGGCACTGCGCGCGACCTTCATCATCGATCCGGACAATGTGATCCAGCACGTCACGATCAACGGCCTCAACGTCGGCCGCAACCCGGCCGAGACGCTGCGCATCCTCGATGCGCTGCAGACCGACGAGCTGTGCCCGTGCAACTGGAGCGAAGGGCAAGAGGTTCTCAAGCCCGCCGCCTAAGCTCGACATCGCCGCATGACAGGAGGGCGCGGGCCTCGCCTGCGCCCTTCTTCATGCCCATTTTTTCCGAAAGGACCCCCCATGCTTTTCTCCGAACTCGCCAAGACGCTGCCCGATTATGCCAAGGACCAGCGGCTCAACGTCTCCAGCCTCATCTCCGAGCAACTGCTCACCGACCAGCAGAAGTGGGGCACCTTCGTCGCCTGCGCGCACGCCACTGCCTACAAGCCGCTCATTGACGCGGTGGAAGCCGAAGCCGCCGACAAGCTGACGCCGGAAGGCATGAACGCCGCCAAGGCCGCCGCCAGCATCATGGCGATGAACAACATCTACTATCGCTTCACCCACCTCGCCTCGCGCCCCGAATATCGCACCATGCCGGCCCGGCTGCGCATGAACGTCATCGGCGCACCTGGCATCGACAAGGCCGATTTCGAGCTGTTCAGCCTCGCCGTGTCGGCGATCAACGGCTGCGGCATGTGCATCGACAGCCATGACAAGGTGCTCGCCCAGCACGGCATGGCCGCCGACAAGATCCAGACCGCAGTGCGCATCGCCTCGGTCGTCCATGCCGTGGCCCGCACGCTACAGGCCATGTGATGCCCCTCGCAGCCCGGCCCTGCCGCACGACAAAAACTGGCGCCGGGCTGCAATAAGGATTATCTGGCACAAAAGCCGGGCTTGTCGGTTGACTGGCTTGGGCGGAGACTTGCCATGGCCTTTGCCTTTCTCGATTCGATCAAGTCGCGTGATCCGGCCCCGCGATCGCGCTGGGAGATCCTCACCTATCCGGGTGTCTGGGCGCTCGGGTTTCACCGCATCGCGCACGCACTGTTCACGGCACGGCTTTTCCTGCTGGCGCGCATCGTCAACCACATCAGCCGGCTGCTGACCGCGATCGACATCCACCCCGGCGCGCAGATCGGCCGCAATTTCTTCATCGATCACGGCTTCGTCGTCATCGGCGAAACCGCGGTGATCGGCGATGACGTGACCATCTACCAGTGCGTGACGCTGGGCGGCACCGACCCCGCAAACGGCATCCCCGGCAAACGCCATCCCACGCTGGAAAGCGGCGTCATCATCGGCTCGGGGGCGCAGGTGCTGGGGCCGATCACCGTGGGCACCCGCGCCCGCGTCGGCGCCAATGCCGTTGTCACCCGCGATGTGCCCGCCGGTGCCACCATGGTCGGCATTCCGGCGCGCGCCGTGCCGGTGGAGGCCGAAGTCAAGGCCAAGGACTTCATGCCCTATGGCACGCCGTGCGCGCAGAAGTTCGATCCCGAAACGCAGAAGCTGGAACTGCTGCGCTGCGAGATCGAGACGCTCAAGGCAAGGCTCGATGCCATCACCAGCGAGCACGGCACCCAAGAGACGAAGAAGGCCGGCTGATCTTGGAGAATGTGACGCCGCTGCGCAGCCGCGCCGAGCCGCAGGTTGCCTTCACCCGCCCCGAACTCGATCGCATCCTGTCGCTCTATGGCCGCATGGTCGCTGCCGGGCTGTGGCGGGACTATGCCCTCACCTTCGGGCCGCGCACCGCCAGCTTCAGCGGCTTCCGCCGCACCGCCGAAAACCCCGAAGCCCGCATCGTCAAGGATCCGGCACTGCGCCTCAAACAGGGCGAATGGGTGCTCTATGGGGAGGGTGGCGTGGTCCTCAAGCGCGGCCACGACCTTGGCGCGGTGCTGGCGCCACTCGAACGCCGGCTGGTGAAAATTGTCGCGGGGTGACTCCCGGCGCTGCCTCCACATAACCGATATATTGCCGCTGCGATCAGCCCGTCGCCAGGCCCCGGAACGGATAGCCGCCGGCAAAATGGACAATATCATGCGTATCGAGACTCTGCTCGACCAGCGCTCGCCAGCTTGCATCATATAATTGCGCTGGCACACGCACCCGTACATCCGCGCGCCGCAACAGCTTATAAGGGACCGACTGCATCCAGCGCACGGCCCGTTGCCCGGGGTCAGCCATCAGCGAATAGAGGAACAGATGGTTGAAACGGTCCGGCAGCGGCGCGAACATACCCTTGGCCTGGGTCAACCACGCCATCATCGGCTCCTCGTCGCCAGACAGTTGCCGTTCGACAAAGCCGGAGCCGACGACCCGCATTTCGAAATCGCCGTGATAGGCCCCCTTGAACATGTCGGCGACCAGCGCGGGTCGGCAGAGCAGGGCGCCGCCGTTGATCGATCCGATGAACGGCGTGCCGGCCGGAAAGGGCGCGAAGCCGCGGCTGGCGAAATAGCTTTCATGGGTCTCGTCGAGGATCTCCGGCAGCTTCCACAGGTGCCGGACCACATTCTCGAACACCGGCGTGCCGCGCGGGTCGACCAGCGCCGCCAGCCCCGCACCGTCGGGCAAGGCCTCGAAGATCGATTGCGCATCGCGCGCAATGAGCACGTCGAGATCGATGAACGCCATACACGCCCAATCTCGGCACAGGTCGGCCAGCAACATCTTCTGGTAGAGGATATTGCGCCGCATCGCGGGGTCGGGCGGCGCGGTGCAGACCATGAGATCGGCGTTGCACGCTTCCGCATAGCGCTCGAACTGCGGCCGCAGCGACTCGAACAGCGCCTCGTATCGCGCACCGACTGCCAGCAGGACGATCACATCATCGTGCTGGCGCCGCTGGCGCGCAGCAGGTGTCATCCCGGCGTGCCGCCCAGCGCGACCGCCCCCTGCGCCGCCCCGGTATCGGGGACCAACTCGCCCGTCCGGTCGCTGATTTCGTCGAAGCGCGCCGCGATCGTCTCGGCAGTCATGTCGTCGGCTGCCACATGGATACCGCGCGTCAGCGTCACATAGGCCCGCTCGAAGCCGCCGCCACCGGCGTTGATGATGGCATTGGTCGGCGCCTCTTCGCTCACCAGATACACTGCCGCCGGCGCCACCGTCTCCGGCCCCATCTTCGCCAGCAGCTCGGGCGGCATCAGGTCCTCGGTCATCCGCGTCGCCGCCAGCGGCGCTATGGTGTTGATCTTCACATTATACTTGGCACCCTCGAGCGCCAGCGTCTTCATCAGCCCCACCAGCGCCAGCTTGGCGGCACCGTAGTTCGCTTGGCCGAAGTTGCCGTAGAGCCCGGTCGAGGACGTGGTCATCAGGATCCGGCCATAGGCCTGCTCACGCATGATCTCCCACACCGCCTTGGTGCAGATCACCGAGCCCATCAGATGCACATCGGTGACCTGGCGGAAGTCCTCCAGCGTCATCTTCAAGAAGGTCTTGTCGCGCAGGATGCCGGCGTTGTTGATCAGGATGTCGATCCGGCCCCAGCGCTCCTTCACGAACGCCACCATCTTCTCGACAGCAGCGGCATCGGTGACGCTGGCCCCATTGGCCATGGCTTCGCCACCGGCCGCCACGATCTCGTCCACCACGGCCTGCGCCGCGGAGAGCGAGCTGCCGGTGCCGTCACGCGATCCGCCCAGATCGTTGACCACCACCTTGGCGCCGCGCCGTGCCAGTTCGAGCGCATAGGCCCGGCCGAGACCGCCGCCGGCACCGGTGACAATGGCAACGCGGTCTGCAAAACTGATCGTCATGGCCTGAACACGCCCCTGCTGTTTGAGCGGCGCTCTCTATCCCAAGCCGCGCCACAGGCAAAGCCCAATCGAATGGCCTCAGGCGCGAAGCAGCACCGGCTCCGAGTCGAGCGCATAGCCCGCCGAGCGCACCGTGCGGATCACATCGGGCAGCTCCTGCGTCCCCGGTCCTGCGTTGATTGCCTTGCGCAGCCGGCGGATATGCACATCCACCGTGCGCTGCTCCACATAGACATCGCGCCCCCACACCGCATCGAGCAGCTGTTCGCGGCTGAACACCCGGCCGGGATGCTCGAGGAAATGCCGCAGCAGCCGGAATTCGGTCGGCCCCAGCTGCACCACCCGGCCATCGCGCGTCACCTTGTGCGCCGAGGTGTCCATGTTGATCCCGGCATATTCGAGGTTGCCGCCCGAAAGTGCGGGCCGCAGCCGCCGCAGCAGCGCGCGCACCCGCGCGATCAGTTCGCGCGGCGAGAAGGGCTTGGTCACATAATCATCGGCGCCCGTCTCCAGCCCGCGGATGCGATCGGCCTCCTCGGCGCGCGCGGTCAGCATCACGATCGGCAGGTTGGCGGTGGCGGGGGCACGGCGCAGCCGGCGGCACACCTCGATGCCCGAAAGATTGGCGATCATCCAGTCGAGGATCACCAGATCGGGCTTCTCCTCCTGCGCCAGCACCAGCGCCTCCTCGCCATCGCCGGTGCGGATGACGTCGAAATTCTCTTTTTCAAGGTTGTAGCTCACCAGCTCGACCAGATGGGCGTCGTCTTCGACGAGCAGTATCTTGGGGCGCATCAATTGTCCTCCTCAGGTGTCGGGAGCGTGACGGTGGAATAGATACTGCGGACGAAGTTGGCGCTGTCATCGCCCTTGGTCCGTTCGGGCATGCGTTCGCCGGTCACGGCATAGTGCACCATCTCGGCGATCGATGTCGCATGGTCACCGATCCGCTCGAGGTTCTTGGCCACGAACAGCAGGTGCGTGCTGGGCGTGATGTAGTGCGGGTTTTCCATCATGAAGGTCAGCAGCGAACGGAACAGGCTGTTGTAGAAATCATCGACCCAGCGGTCGCGTTCGCAGACCGTCGCCGCAAGGGCGGCGTTGCGATCGACATAGGCATCGAGCACGTCGCGGATCATCCCCACCACCGCGCGCGCCATCTCGGGCACGATCACCACCGGGCCGATCGGCTGCGCCTGCGCCACCGCCGATGCCCGCTTGGCGATGTTCTTGGCATAATCGCCGATCCGCTCGAGCACATTGGCCATCTTCAGCGCCGCGATGATCTCGCGCAGATCGTCCGCCAATGGCGCGCGAAGCGCGATGATCCGCACCGCCAGCGCCTCGGCCTCGGCCTCCAGCGCATCGATCCGCGCATCGTCGCGGATAATCTGCTGGGCGGCTTCGACATTGCGCGTCACCAGCGCATCGACTGCGGCAGCAATCTGCACCTCGCACAGGCCGCCCATCTGGCTGATGATCGCGCGCAGCTGGCCTATATCCTCGTCGAAGGACTTGACGGTATGGCCGGTCTTCTCTGCCATCATGCTTCCCTGGTTCAGCCGTAGCGGCCGGTGATATAGTCCTTGGTGCGGCCTTCGGACGGGTTGGTGAAGATCGTCGATGTATCGCCATATTCCACCATCGAACCGAGGTGGAAAAACGCCGTCTTCTGGCTTACCCGCGCCGCCTGCTGCATATTGTGCGT
>JBBSPR010000109.1:0-9602 GCA_038258615.1 Sphingomonadales bacterium | reverse complement strand
GCACCATCGAGCAGGCGATGGACGCGGACGGCGTCACCACCCAGCTCTATGCCATCACGCTCGCGCCGGGCGCGACCGCCGATCTCACCCTCATCAACAGCGGTGGCCGCTATGGCCGGCTGGCGCTCGACATCTCGCTGCACGAGGGCGCGGTGCTCGATCTGGGGGCGGCGATCGTCGGTGGCAGCGACCAGACGCTCGAAATTGTCACCCATGTCCGCCATCTCGGCCCCGGTGCCACCAGCCGCCAGACCGTTCGCGCCGTGCTCGGCGGCACCGCGGTCGGCAGCTATCTCGGCCAGGTGGCGGTGGCGCGCGCCGCGCAGAAGACCGACGCCGAACAGAGCTTCAAGGCACTGCTGCTCGAACGCGGCGCCACCGCCAACGCCAAGCCGGAGCTCGAAATCTTCGCCGATGACGTGAAGTGCGCGCATGGTGCCAGTGTGGGCGAGCTCGACCGGGTGGCGCTGTTCTACCTCGAATCGCGCGGCATCCCGCCCAAGCAGGCCGAGGCGCTTCTGGCGCAGGCCTTTGTCGATGATGCCATCACCCGGCTGCCCGATGGCGTTGCCCGCGCCGCCCTGCTGGCGCGGCTCGCAACGCTGGTGAGTGCCCGCTGATGGCAACTGCGCCGCTCATGCCCCATTCGCACCGCGATGATTTCCCCGGCCTCGCCGGCAATTGGGCCTATCTCGATACCGCTGCCACGGCGCAAAAGCCGCAGGTCGTCATCGATGCCATTGCCCGTGCCTATGGCGCCGATTATGCGACCGTCCACCGCGGGGTCTATGCCCG
This sequence comes from Sphingomonadales bacterium, assembly GCA_038258615.1. Taxonomy (GTDB): domain Bacteria; phylum Pseudomonadota; class Alphaproteobacteria; order Sphingomonadales; family Sphingomonadaceae; genus Sandarakinorhabdus. Next base: position 8,807 of record JBBSPR010000109.1, on the reverse strand, counting down.
CTCGGCGGACATGACCGTGGCGTTTGAGGCCGCGCGCGAGAAGGTGGCGGGCTTCATGGGCGCCACAAGCCCGAACGAAGTCGTGTTCGTCCGCGGCGCCACCGAGGGCATCAATCTAGTCGCACAAAGCTGGGGCGCGCGCCTCGAAGCCGGCGACCGCATCCTCATCACCCAGCTTGAGCACCACAGCAATATCGTTCCCTGGCAGCTACTTGCCGCGCACAAGAACCTCCACATCGATGTAGCGCCGATCACTCAGGATGGCCGCATCGACGAAGCCGCGCTCATCGCGTTGATCGGCCCGCGCACCCGGCTGGTGAGCATCGCGCATGTCTCGAACGTGCTCGGCAGCGTCGCCGATGTGCCGCGCATAGCCGCTGCCGCCCATGCGCAGGGTGCGCTGCTGCTGGTCGATGGCTGCCAGGCCGCGCCGCACATGACACTCGACATGTCGGCACTGGGTGCGGACTTCTACGTCTGGTCGGGCCACAAGCTCTACGGCCCCACCGGGATCGGCGTCCTCTGGGCGCGCGCCGACATCCTGGAATCGATGCCGCCGTGGCAGGGCGGCGGGGCGATGATCGAGACGGTCACCTATGAGCGCTCCACTTTCGCGCCGCCGCCGCAGCGCTTCGAGGCTGGCACGCCGCACATCGCCGGCGCCATCGGCCTCGCCGCCGCAGTGGACTATGTGGAAGGCATCGGCCTCGATCATATCCGGGCGCACGAAGCCGAGCTGGTCGCCGCCACCCGCGCTGCACTCGGTCGTTTCAACAGCGTCCGCCTGTTCGGCCCCGATGATGCGGCCGGCATCGTCAGCTTCGCGATCGACGGCGTCCACCCGCACGATATCGGCACCATCCTCGATGAAGCCGGAGTGGCGATCCGCGCCGGGCACCATTGCGCGCAGCCCTTGATGGGCGTGCTCGGCGTGCCCGCCACGGCGCGCGCCAGCTTCGGCATCTATAACGACCTCTCCGATGTCACGCGGCTCGCCGCCGGCATCGAGCGCGTCACCCGCATCTTCGGAGCGTAATCATGAACGAGCAGACAAAATTCGAAGTCGAGGAAGTCAGCGAAGCGCGCGCCGTGCCCAAGGCGCCGCCGTTGCGCGCCATGCTCGACCGCGAGCCCGATTATCTCGAGGGCTTTCTCAATGCCAAGCCCGAGGCTGAGGCCGCCGAGAGCTCGGGCGACGTGCTGGTGGACGAGATCGTGGCGGCGCTCCGCCAGATCTATGATCCCGAAATTCCGGTGAACATCTACGACCTCGGCCTCATCTACAATGTCGAGGTGGTGAGCGGCCATGCCGATGTGACGATGACGCTGACCACCCCGCATTGCCCGGTTGCCGAAACCATGCCCGGCGAGGTGGAGATGCGCGTCGTTTCGGTGCCGGGCGTTGCGAGTGCCGATATCCATCTCGTCTGGGATCCGCCGTGGGACCCGGGCAGGATGAGCGACGAAGCCAAGCTCGAAATGGGAATGCTCTGATGGACGCCCCAACCCTCACACAGACCCTCCGGCGCCCCCGCTGCCTCGGACAGGATCGCTGCGATCATCGCCAAGGCGCCCGCCGATGCGATCGGCGTGCGGCTGACAACGCCGAAGCGCGGCTGCTCGGGGCTGGCTTATGACCTGCAATATGTGACCGCCGCCAAGCTCGGCGACGAGCCGGTGGAGACGCCGGGCGGCACGCTCTACATCGATGGCGGCAGCCTGATGTATCTCATCGGCTCGGTGATGGACTGGCAGGAGGATGATTTCTCGGCCGCGTTCGTGTTCAACAACCCCAACGCCAAGGGTGCCTGCGGCTGCGGCGAGAGCTTCACCGTCTGAGCCGGTGACAACGTGCCGCCGTAGCCCAGCGGCACCCCCGGCCCTAAGCCCGCCCGATGTTCCCCGAAACCCGCGCCCAGGCCCTGGCCCAGCTCGAAGCCTTCCTTCCCCGCGCAGGCCGGGCGTATTCGGCACGGCGCAACCATGACGATGGCCCCGGCAGCGTGCGAACCACGTCGGCGCTGTCCCCGGCGCTGCGGCGCAAGCTGATCAGCGAGGCCGAAGTCTGCGCGGCGGTGGTGGCGGTGCACGGTCCGCAGGCGGCCGAAAAATTCATCAACGAGGTCTGCTGGCGCACCTATTGGGTCGGCTGGCTGCAGCAGCGTCCGCATGTGTGGGCCCGCTACCGCGAGGAGCTCGCCGCCCTGCAGGCGCGCACCGATCTCGACCGCGCCCCCCAGCGACGCTATGCGGCGGCCATCGCCGGGGAGACGAGCATCGATGCCTTCGATGGCTGGGCAGAGGAGCTGCTGACGACCGGCTGGATGCACAACCATGCGCGCATGAATTTTGCGAGCATCTGGATCTTCACGCTCAAGCTGCCCTGGCAGCTCGGGGCGGACTTTTTCTACCGGCACCTCCTCGATGCCTGCCCGGCGACCAACACGCTGAGCTGGCGCTGGGTGGCGGGGCTGCAGACGGCGGGGAAGACCTATCTCGCCAACCCGGACGCGATCCGCCAGATGCACCCGCGCTTCCGGCTGGAGGCGCCGCTGGCGCGCACCGCGATGCCGCTCCCCGCCGATGATCCCGGCCCGCCGCGCGGCATCCGCCCCGCCGCCCGCTTCGATGATGGCAAGCGGACCGGGCTTTTCATCACCACCGCCGACCTGTCGATGGAAACCGAAATCCTGCCGCCGCTCGTCGCTGTCGCCGCCACCAGCCACATCGGCGGCGCGCCCTCGGCGTTGAAGCGCACCCATGCCGAAGCCGCCCTGGGCGATGGCCTGGCACGCGCTGCCGCCAATGCCCGCGTGCAGGGCGAACGGCTCGATGAGAACAACCCTGTCGAGGCCATGAAAGCCTGGGTCGCAAGCCATGGCCTCGAACAGATCATCACCGGCGAGGCGCCGGTCGGGCCGGAAGCCGACAGGCTGGCGGCGCTCGAAGCTGCCGGCGTGCCTGTCGTTCGCCTCCGCCGGGCGTGGGACGATACCGCTTGGCCGCTCGCGTCCAAGGGCTTCTTTGCTTTCAAGGCCAGCATCCCCAAACTGCTCGCCTTGAATGCCTGACCAAAGGCCGTGCACATGCGTATGCTTGCTTTCCTCCCCGCTTTCCTCGTCGCCGGCTGCGTGAGCACGGCGGCGAAGATCGTCACGGCACCGGTGCGGATCGTTGGGGCAGGAATAAACACCGCGGTCGACGCCACCACAACGACGCAGCGCGAAGCCGATGAAGACCGCGGACGCGCGCTCCGCAAGCAGGAGGAGCGCGAGCGGAAGGCGGCGAAGCAGGCCGAGAAGGACCGCCGGAAAGCCGAGCGCGAGGCTACTCGACGATCTGATTGAGCTCGACGAGCGTTCCATCGGGATCGAAGAAGTTGCAGCCGATGACGACGATCGTCGGCCCGCCGTTCCGCCCCGGGTAGCGCTGCTCGCGCGGCTCGGCGGTGAAGGTGACGCCGGGGACCGACTTGGCCATCGCACAGCGCCTGGTCGCATCATCGGTGTTGAGAATCAGCACATGGCCGCCAGCCTTGAGGCGCTTGGGATATTCGGCATCGGCCTCCAGCGGCGGGTCCGAATATTCCATCAGCCCGATCCAGCCGACGAACGGATCATTGCCGTTCAAGAGCACCAGCCGCACCTTGTTGCCGGGCACGCCCGCCGGCAGCGCCACGCCCGACACGGTGAGCGGCTCGTCGTAATTGACCTTGAGGCCGATCACGTCGCGGTAGAGTTTCAGGCTGTTCTCCATGCTGCGCACGAGAATGGTCAGCCGCCGCACATCGGTGGGCAGTCGCTCCTTCGGCGCTTCCACCCCGGCCGCCGCCTTGCCCGTGGACGTCTGTGCCGCCGCCGGTGCCGCCAGCGCCAGAGCGAGTGCGATGAACATGCGCATGAAGCTTCTCCTCAGTCGTCGGGACCCAGGCTCGGGTCGAGATCGCGTGGCCGGATGAATTGGGCAAGCGCTGCATGGCCGCCATCGACCTGCGCCCAGCGGCTGATGTCCAGATCGAGCCGCGCCAACGTGGCGGTCGGGTATTTCAGCTCGGCATCGTCGCGCGCCGGGCCGGAGCCGCGCGGCACCAGCTCGAGCAGCAGATCCTCCAGCCCCGGATTGTGCCCGACCAGCAGCGCATGTTCGTGATGCGCGGCAAAGCCCGCCACCAGCTCCACCAGCGTCGCCGAAGAGCTGAGATAGATGCGTTTTTCGTAGATGGGCGCCAGCGGCATCCCAAGTCCTTCTTCCACCCCATCGATGGTCTGGCGGCAACGCACGGCGGGGGAGGCGGCGACATGATCGAACTCGGGCATCTCCCCATCCCGCTGTGCCGCCCGCAGCCATTGGCCGATCCGCACCGACGCACGGCGCCCGCGATCGTTCAAGGGCCGGTCGAAATCGCGCAGCAACGGGTCGTCATAGCCCGATTTGGCGTGGCGCAGCAGCGTCAGCGTCTTCACCCCATATCCTCGCTTCGGCTGTCCCCGATGGAATTCTGGTCTGCACCATGGCAGGGCACAGCCCCCTGCGGCAAGCCCGCGATGATCGCCACCGCCTCCTCCAGCGTCACCCGGTCGATCGGCGTGCCGGCCGGAAACGCCGCCTGCAATCGCGACGGCGCCGCCGCCCCGATCAGCACGAAATGGCCACGATCGTCCGCCCGGCGAATGAGCCGGCCGAACGCCTGCGCCAACCGCCCCATCACCACCCGGTCGTCATAGCCCTGGGCGCTGGGCGCGGCGGCGCGGCGCGCACTGTGCAGCACGGTGGGCCTTGCCCAGGGCACCCCCTCCATCACCACCAGCCGCAGCGATTCGCCGGGCACATCCACCCCGTCACGCAGCGCGTCGGTGCCGATGAGCGAGGCTTTCGGCTCGGCGCGAAAAATGTCGACCAGCGTGCCGGTGTCGATCGGATCGACATGCTGGGCATAGAGCGGCAGCCCGGCGCGCGCGAGCGGATCGGCAATCCGCGCATGCACCGCGCGCAACCGCGCAATGGCCGTGAACAACCCCAAAGTGCCCCCTCCCGCCGCCTCGATCAGCGCCCGGAACGCCTGTGCCAGCCCCGAAACATCCCCCTTGCGCACATCGGTGACGATCAGCACCCGCGCCCGACCGGCATAATCGAACGGGCTTTCCACCGCGAAATGCCGCGCAGGAGCTGGAAGGTGACGCGCCCCGGTCAGCGCATCGGCCTCCTCCCAATTGTCGTCCCCGCCCCGCCCCCGCAGCGTCGCGGAGGTGATCAGCACGCCTTGTGCAGGCGCCAGTACACCGCGCGCAAAGGGCAGCATCGGATCGAGCCAGTGCCGGTGCAGGCCGATATCATAATCCCGGCCATCGACGCGCGGGATCGCCAGCCAGTCGACGAACACCGGATCCGCCGGCCCACCCAGCCGCGCCAGCAGGCCGCCCCAGGCCGCCAGCAATTCGCACCGCAATTTCAAGCCATTGGCAGCCCCCTCCACCCGCGCCCGGCCCGAGGTGTCGAGCCAATCGGGCGGATCATCGAGCACCGCCTCCAGATGCGCCGCCAATGCCGCCATCGGCCCGCTCATCCTGGTCAATGCAGCACTCGCTGCCGCTCCCGCATCGACAAGTGCGGGCAAGGGATCGGCAATTTCGGTTTCCAGCCCATAGGCGGCATCGACATCGCGCGCCGTGGCATGGGTGAGCAGTTGCGCCCGCACCGCCGCCAACAGCGTTTCGATCGGCCCCTCGGGCTCGCCGCCTCCGGCGCGCGCCAGCCATGCATCGGACGGCAGCGCCCGCGCGGCCGAGGCGATTCGCTCGACAAGATCGGCGGCGGCATCGTCATAGCTGGTGATGTCCGCCAGCCGCGCCGCGAGGCCCCGCCGCCGCCCGGTCTTGGCGGTCGGTGGCCCCAGCAGCCAGTTCTTCAGCTCCACTGCCTCCCGCCCTGTCAGCGCCACCGAAAAGGCGTTGTCGGCCGCGTCGAACAGATGATGGCCTTCGTCGAAGACGATACGGCTCAGCGACTGGCCTTCGGTGCGGCCGCGCACGGCGTTGATCATCACCAGCGCATGGTTGGCGATGACGAGATCGGCCTGCGCCGAGGCGCGGGTCGCCTTTTCGATGAAGCAGGTGCGGTAATGCGGGCAGGCGGCATAGATGCACTCGCCGCGCCGGTCGGTGAGCCCGGCAAAGCTGGTGCGGCCGAACAGCCGCGGCAGCCAGCCGGGGAGGTCGCCGCCCACCATGTCGCCATCGCGGCTGTATTCCGCCCAGCGCGCCACCAGCTGCGCGAAATGCGCCGCGCGGTTCTGGAAGCCGCCCTGCACCGCGTCTTCGAGGTTGAGCAGGCACAGGTAATTCTCGCGGCCCTTGCGCACCACCACGCGGCGCGTCTCGGCGCCCGCCGGCGTCGCCGGCAAACTCGCCATGCCCGGCACCACGCGGGCGGCCTCGGCATCGAGCTGGCGCTGCAACGCGCGGGTGTAGGTGCTGAGCCATACTGCACCCCCCGCCGCCTCGGCCCAACTGATCGCCGGGGCGAGATAGCCGAGCGTCTTGCCGATCCCCGTCCCGGCTTCGGCGAGCACGACCTGGGGCCGGCCGGGGGCGGTGCGCGGCTGGAAGGCCTGGGTGACGGCGGCGGCATAGTCGCGCTGGCCGGGGCGCGGCTCGGCGCGGTCCCCCATGATGCTCGCCAACCGCGCCTGCACAGCACTTGCATCGAGCGTCACCGGGCGGGGCGCCTCGCGCGGTGCGCCCTCCTCCCAGCGCGGCAGGGCGGTGAACAGGCTGCGCTCGGGCGTCTCCGGCGCCTTGAGCAACGGCCGCACCAGCCCTGCCCACGGCCAGCGGTGCCGGGCCAGCCCCGCGAACACGCCATGCGCCCCGCGTCGCGCCGTCCAGCCAGGGTCGACCAGCGTACCGAGCAGCGCACGCGCTGCGCGCACCAGAAAGGCCGTGTCCGCTTCTCCGCCCGGCCCGTCGATACCCAGCGCCTCCGCCAGTCCGCGCGGTGTGGGCACGGCGAAGCGCGCGGGGTGCACGAAGGCAAAGAGTTCCAGCAGATCGAGCCCCGAAAGCTCGGGGTAACCCAGCCGGCTCGCGGTGACGGGCGCGTTGATCATCAGGTGCGGCGTGTCCCCGGCGCGCGCGATCGCCTCGCGGCGCGACACGCCGGACGGCGGCCCGCCCTCGCGCGCCACCCACACCCCGGCATGGGTGGCTATGAGGGCGTCGGGAACGTGTCCGCGACCCCAATGGGCTTGCGCGCCCGAACCATCACCGCCAGAAGCCATCCCACAGGGATAGACGAGAAATGACTGACCAAGAAACACTCCGTGCTGCCGCGCTCGAAAACAAGGCCTGGCCCTTCGAGGAGGCCCGCAAGCTGCTGGCGCGCTACAAAAGCGGCTTCCCTGCCGAGGGCGTGCTGTTCGAGACCGGCTATGGCCCCTCGGGGCTGCCGCATATCGGCACCTTCGGCGAAGTGGTGCGCACCACCATGGTCCGCCGCGCCTTCGAGGCGATGGCGCCGGGCGTGAAGACACGCCTCATCGCCTTTTCGGACGATATGGACGGGCTGCGCAAGGTGCCCGAAGGCGTGCCCAACCCCGAGGTGCTGCGCGAAGCCCTGCACAAGCCGCTGACGCAAGTACCCGATCCGTTTGGCACCCACTCCAGCTTCGGCGCCCACAACAACGCCCGGCTGCGCGCCTTTCTCGACAGCTTCGGCTTCGAGTACGAGTTCCTGTCCTCCACCGAATGCTACCAGGCCGGCCGTTTCGACACGACGCTGCTGAAAATCCTGGCGCATTACGACGCGGTGATCGACGTCATCCTCCCCACGCTGGGGCCGGAGCGGCGCGCCACATATGCCCCCTTCCTGCCTATCGACCCGGTATCGGGCCATGTGCTGCAGGTGCCGCTGGTGGCGCGCGATGTCGCTGCCGGCACGGTCAGCTACATTCGCCCCGGCACCGACGAGACCGTCACCGTCCCCGTGACGGGCGGCCATTGCAAGCTGCAGTGGAAGGTCGATTGGGCGATGCGCTGGGTCGCCCTCGGCGTGGATTACGAGATGGCGGGCAAGGACCTGATCGACTCGGTCACCCTTTCGAGCCGCATCGCCCGCGTGCTCGGCGCCGAGCCGCCGGCGGGGTTCAACTATGAGCTGTTCCTCGATGCGCAGGGGCAGAAGATCTCCAAGTCGAAGGGCAACGGCCTCACCATCGAGGAGTGGCTGGTCTATGGCCCACCCGAGAGCCTGGCGCTCTACATGTACCAGAACCCGCGCAAGGCGAAGCGGCTGCACTTCGATGTGATCCCGCGCGCGATCGACGAATATGGTGATTTCCTCGCACGCTATCCCGAGCAACCGATCGAGCAGCAGCTCGGCAACCCCGTTCACCATATCCATGAAGGCACGCCGCCGGCTGCCGCCCTGCCAGTGACCTTCGGGCTGTTGCTCAACCTGGCTTCGGTCGCCGCCACCGACGATCCGGCAAAGCTCTGGGGCTATGTGGCGCGGCAGGCGCCGGGCGCCTCGCCGCAGAGCCATCCGCTGCTCGACCGGCTGGTGCAGCATGCTGCGGCCTATGCGCGCGATTTCGTGGTGCCGCATCTGGCCCGCCGGGCGCCGACGGCACAGGAGGCCGAGGCGCTGCGTGATCTCGATGCCCGGCTCGCCGCCCTCGGCGCCGGGGCTGCGGCCGAAGCCTTTCAGGAGCAGGTGTATGAAGCCGGCAAGGCGCATGGCTTCGAAAATCTGCGGGACTGGTTCAAGGCGCTCTACGAAACGCTCATCGGCAGTTCACAGGGACCGCGTAT
>JBBSPR010000108.1:0-9756 GCA_038258615.1 Sphingomonadales bacterium | reverse complement strand
GGTGGACGCCAGCGGCAAGCCGATGCCGGCGGGATCCAAGCCGCCGCTGGGCTTTTATCTGGCTCGGATACCGCTGGCGCGCGACATCCTCGCGAGCGTGACGCCGCGATGGATCATCGAGCGGTCGCTGATCCAGTCGGTGTCGGTGACGGACATTGTCGATGACGCGATGATCGACCGCTATTGGGAGCTGCTGCTCTACCCCGAGAACCGCCAGGCGACGCTCGATCGCTTCAGCCAGTATAATCCGCCCGGCGACGGCGAGGCGCTGCGCACGCTCGATGTGCCGACGGTGATCCTGTGGGGCCGGGAGGACCGGCTGATCCCGGTGACCGTGGCAGACTGGTTTGCCGAGCGGCTGCCCGATGCGCGGGTGACGGTGCTCGATGGGGTGGGGCATATTCCGATGGAGGAGGCACCCGACCGGGCGCTGGTGCCGGTGCTGCGGCTGCTCAGCGAAGTGTATCCAGGCCCTGTTTCGCCAGCGCCAGCAGCCGCCGCTGGCGGTGGATGAACAGCGCCTGCGCTGACAGCCAGACGAAGGGGGTGAGCAGGCCGGCGCCGATATCGAGCTCATCGGTATAGGTGCTGGTGCCATCGCCATTGTCCCGCACGGTGATGGCATGGTCCCAGCGTTTGATGAGCGGGCCGCGGCCATTGTCGCGCAGCCGGGCTTCCCCGGGTGGGGCTTCGGGCCAGCTGACATCGACGATCTGGGGACCGAGGGGGATGACACCGAACAGGTGCAGCGTCACGCGGTGCGGGCCGCCGGGCCAGCGTTCGGGATAGCCGCCGGGCTCGGCCGAGCGGAGCTGCATGAGCGGAGCGGTGGCTGCGCGCATCAGCGCCGGGCGTTGGAGCGCATCGGCCACGGCCGCAAAGGGTGCGGGCAGGACGACTTGCCGGCGCAGCTTCATCAGATCTCGACTTGGGTGACCGCCATGTCCCGGGCGAGCTTGTTGGAGCGCAGCTTGCCGGCCCCCGACGCTTCGAGCTGGGCGAGCAGCTCACGCACCGGCGGCGCCCAGAGGAAGCCGTAGCTGACGGTGCCATGCTTCGATTCGACGACATGGTGGAGGCGGTGGGCCTGGACGATGCGCTTGAGATAGCGACCTTGCGGGTTCCAGCTGTGCTTGAGGCGACGGTGCACGAGAATATCGTGGAAGCCGAAATAGATGGCGCCATAGGCGGTGATGCCCGCACCGATGGCGGTGATGAACGGCTCGTCCCAGCCGGTGCCCCAGACGAGCAGGATGATCGACGGCACCGCACCCATGACGGCGAACCAGTCGTTCTTCTCGAAATTGCCCTCGCGCGGCTCGTGATGCGATTTGTGCAGGCTCCAGAGGAAGCCGTGCATCACCCATTTGTGGCTGACGATGGCGACGATCTCCATGATGCCGACCACCAGAAGGGCGATTCCCAGCCCTTCCCAGAAGTTGACCTGCGGCCACATGTGAATGATGACGTTCATCTCGCCTCAATAGCCCCGGGCGCAGACCTTGGCGAGGTGTCAGTTGCCGCAGGTGGAGACGATCATGCGTGGATTGGTTGCGATGGCGGGACTGGGATTGCTGCTTGCCGGATGTGCAAGCCCGGCACAGCGGATCGAGCGCAAGCTGGTGGAGGTCGGCGTGCCGCAGGGGCAAGCGCAGTGCATGGGCGTGCGGCTGCAGCAGCGGCTGAGTGCCAGCCAGTTGCGCAGCCTCGACCGGCTTTCCCGGATCGACCGCGATCGTGTGGGCCGGATGCGGGTGGAGGACATTGCCCGCCAATTGGCCGAGAACGGCGATCCGTTGGTCATGGCGGAAGTGGTGCGCACCGGGATCGGTTGCCTGGTTTGAGCCCGGGACAACCGGCGCGGTGATCCGCGACCGGCGTGCCTCCCTGTTCAGCCGGCCGGATCGCGGACACTGCCTGCGTCCATTTCGGCAGCGATGGCGAGCCGGACGAGGGCGGGCAAGGACTTGCAGCCGGTCTTGCGCATCAGTGCTGCGCGGTGGTTTTCGACTGTGCGCTGGCTGATGCCGAGATCGGCGCCGATGTTCTTGCTCGGGGAGCCGCCAAGCACGAGATCGAGCACGTCGCGCTCGCGAGGAGTGAGTGCCTCGATAGCATTGCGCGCATCGGCACGGACCTTGGCCAGGGAGCGCCTTGTGTCATCGATGGCGAGCGCCTTGTCGATGGCCGCCAGCAGCTCCGCCGGCGAGGCGGGCTTCTCGATGAAATCGAGCGTGCCCAGCCGCATCGCGGCCGCGGCGGTGGCGACATCTCCCTTGCCGGTGATCATGATCGTGGGCGGCATGATGCCCTGCTCCTTGAGGCTGCGCAGCAGCGACAGCCCGTCGATCGCGGGAAGTCCGGCATCCACCAGCAGGCAGGCGGCGCGCGCCGGCGCCCAATCGCGGCTGAAGGCTTCGGCCGAGCCATGGCATTGCACAAGGTGCCCGGCGGCCGTGATCAATGCTTCAAGGCTCTCCAGCACATCCGGATCATCATCAATGACATGCACGATGACCGCCTGGCCGGCGGGCTGCTGCTGCGGGGGGGCGACGGGCGGGGCTTCGGGCTCGGGCAGGGCGAGCGGCACCTCGATGGCGAACACCGAGCCGGTGCCGGGCACCGAGCGCAGCGACACCGCATGGCCGAGCAACAGTCCGAGACTGCGGACGATGGACAGGCCGAGGCCGTGGCCGGCATGGCCATCTTCGGGATCGACCTGCGCATAGGCTTCGAAAATCGCCTCGGCATCGTCTTCGGCGATCCCGATGCCATTGTCCCAGATTTCGATGACGGCGGTATCACCGCGCGGGCGGACACCGACGAGGACCTTGCCTGCCGGCGCATAGTGCAGGGCGTTGCCGACGAGGTTGCTGACCATCTGCTGGAGCAGCAAGGGGTCGCTGGCCACAATGGCCCGGGTGGGAGCGAACACCAGCGTGCTGCCCTCGGCTCGGGCGGCGAGGCGGTGCATCTCCGCAAGGCGGGCGAACAGCGCATCGAGTGCCACCGGTTGGATATCGATGCTGGCGGTGCCATCCTCGATGCGGCCCTTGTCGAGCAGTGTGTCGAGCAGCGTGGCGATGGCGTTCAGGCTGGTATCGAGCTTTTCGATCAGCGCCTTCGAGCCCTTGTCCCGCGCCGACTGGGCGAGCAGCGCCTGCAGGCTGGCCATGGCCTGCAGCGGCTGGCGCAGATCGTGGCTGGCAGCGGCCAGAAAGCCGGACTTGGCGGCATTGGCATCGTGCTCGGTCTCGGCGGTTTCAGTCAGCCGCTCGTTGGCAGCGGTGAGGCTGGCGATCTCGGCGCGCATGCCGGCGAAGTCTTCGCCCGGGTCCGACGGCGCCAACTCCGTTTGCCCGATCTGCGCCATGGCCGTTGCCAGGCTCGCCCGGGTGACGGCCAGTTCGGCTTGCAGCGCCTGCCATCGGGCAGCGGTTGGTGGGCTGTCGCTCTGCATGGTCCATAACGCCTTGCATGAAACCGGACTGTCGGTCCGGACGATGTCACACTCGTGCTGCTCGCGGGCAGCGGGCACGCGGCGGCGCTAGGGCCGGAAGCCGGGGCGCCCGCCACCGGGCTCGACGCTGGTGATGGTGTAGACATCATTGTAGCGGCCACCACCCGAGGCATAGCGGATGCGGCCAGCGATGAGGTCGATCTGCAAGCGGCCGTTGCGGCTGCGATCGAACAGGACGATCGACGACCGGTCCTGCCGCTCCTCGACGAAACGATATTTCTGGCGGCCATTGCCATCGAGCTCGGCCCAGTTGCGCCCGCCGGTGCGCACGAACGAGCCGCGGGCGTGATAGACTGCGGAAACGGCGCCGGGGCGATTGATGCCGCCGCCGCCGCCGCCATTGAAGCCGGGGCCGGAGCCGCCACCGAAGCCGGGCCGGGCGCCGGTAGCGTTGGTGATGCGGTAGATGGTCGAGAAATTGGCGCCGCGACCGGCGTAGCGGATGACGCGGCCGGCGAGATCGATTTCAAGGCGGCCACCGCGCGACGGATCGTACAGCCGGATCACGCCGCGATTGCGGCTCTCTTCGCGGAACTGGAACTTGGCGCGGCCGCTGCGATCATATTCGGTCCATTCGCCGCGGCGCCCCGCTTCGAACGACCCGCCATCATGCTCGACGCGGGTGATTGCCATGATCGGCGCGCCGGCAAAGCCTGGCTGCGCGCTGGCCGGACGGGTGGCCGCCGGCGCCACGGCCAGCAGTGCGACCGCCATGAGCACCCGCCACTGCCCGACTTGATGCACGCTCTTGCCCATCACGATATCCCCCCAGATGAGTGGGAGCATATCATGGTCGGCGCCGGGGCCAAGCGCCGTCTTCAGCCGCGGCTGCGGCCGGCCTTTTTCTTCATTTTCTCGAAGCGGGTGGTGCGAGTGCCGGGCTGGCCGCCCATGGCGCGGCCCTTGGGGGAGGCGACACGGTCGGCGGGCGCCAGGCCGAGCTCGTCCATCTCCAGCCGGCGGATCTGGTCGCGGATGGCGGCTGCGGTTTCGAATTCGAGATCGGCGGCCGCAGCGGCCATCTGCTTTTCGAGATCGGCGATATAGGCTTTGAGGTTGTGACCGACGAGATGCGGGGTCTCGTCGTCGCCGGTGGCGACGATCAGGCCGTCCTTCTGGCTGGTGTCCGCAAGCAAGTCGGCGATGTCGCGCTTGATGGTGGCGGGCGTGATGCCGTGCTCGAGGTTATAGGCTTCCTGCCGGGTCCGCCGGCGGTCGGTCTCGGCGATGGCGCGTTCCATGCTGCCGGTCATGTGATCGGCATAGAGGATGACGCGGCCATCGACGTTGCGCGCAGCGCGGCCGATGGTCTGGATGAGGCTGGTTTCGGAGCGGAGGAAGCCTTCCTTGTCAGCATCGAGGATCGCGACAAGGCCGCATTCGGGGATGTCGAGGCCTTCGCGGAGCAGATTGATGCCGACGAGGACGTCGTAGACCCCGAGGCGCAGGTCGCGGATCAGCTCGATGCGTTCAAGGGTTTCCACGTCCGAATGCATGTAGCGGACACGCAGGCCGGATTCGTGGAGATATTCGGTTAGATCCTCGGCCATGCGCTTGGTGAGCGTGGTGACGAGGCTGCGGTAGCCCTTGGCCGCGGTGGCCTTGGCTTCCATGATGAGGTCCTGCACCTGGTCTTCGACCGGGCGGATGGTGACCGGCGGATCGACGAGTCCCGTGGGGCGGATGACCTGCTCGACATAGACGCCGGCGGTCTGGTTCATTTCCCAGGGGCCGGGGGTGGCGCTGACGAACACCGTCTGCGGGCGCATTGCCTCCCATTCCTCGAACTTCAATGGCCGGTTGTCGATGCAGCTGGGCAGGCGGAAACCATATTCGGCCAGGGTGAGCTTGCGGCGGTGATCGCCCTTCGACATGCCGCCGATCTGGGGCACGGTGACATGGCTCTCATCGATGAACAGCATGGCATTTTCGGGGATGTATTCGAAGAGGGTGGGCGGCGGCTCGCCGGGGAGGCGGCCGGTGAGGAAGCGGCTGTAATTCTCGATGCCCGCGCACGAGCCGGTGGCGGCGATCATTTCCAGATCGAAGTTGGTGCGCTGTTCGAGGCGCTGGGCTTCGAGCAGCTTACCCTCGATTTTGAGCTCCTTCAGCCGCTCGGTCAGCTCGTGGCGGATGGCTTCGGAGGCTTGCTTGAGGGTGGGGCCGGGGGTGACATAGTGGGAGTTGGCGTAGATCTTGATGAAATCGAGCTTGGCGATGGTCTGGCCGGTGAGGGGATCGAACTCGGTGATCGCCTCTATCTCGTCCCCGAAGAAGCTGATGCGCCAGGCGCTGTCTTCATAGTGCGACGGGAACAGCTCGAGTGAATCGCCGCGCAGGCGGAAGTTGCCGCGGGCGAAGGACATTTCGTTGCGCTTGTATTGCAGCGCGACGAGCTTGCGGACGATGTCCGACAGGTCGGCAGTCCCACCCTTTTTGAGGCTGAAGGTCATTGCCGAATAGGTCTCGACCGAGCCGATGCCGTAGATGCAGCTGACCGAGGCGACGATTATGACATCATCGCGTTCGAGAAGTGCCCGGGTGGCGCTGTGGCGCATCCGGTCGATGGCTTCGTTTACGCTTGATTCCTTCTCAATATACGTGTCCGAGCGGGGGACATAGGCTTCCGGCTGGTAGTAATCATAATAGCTTACGAAATATTCGACGGCATTGTCGGGGAAGAAGCTCTTGAACTCGCCGTAGAGCTGGGCGGCGAGGATCTTGTTGGGGGCGAGCACAAGGGCCGGGCGCTGCACCGCCTCGATGACCTTGGCGACGGTGAAGGTCTTGCCCGATCCGGTGACGCCCAGCAGCACCTGGTCGCGCTCGCCGGCATTGGCTTCGGCAACCAGTTGCGCGATGGCGGCGGGTTGGTCCCCGGCGGGCTGATATTCCGACGCGAGCACGAAGGGACGGCCACCTTCCGACTTTTCGGGGCGGGCGGGGCGGTGGGGGACAAAGGCCTCGCTGGTTTCGGGCTCGGCGAGGCTGGTGCGAATCTGGATGGCCATGCCTGGAGCCTAGCGCACCATGCGGCCGATGGCACGGAATCCGCCTGCCAGATGCGCCAGGATGAAGAGGCCGAAGAGCAGCGGCAGACGGTCGCGGTGCATGGTCTCGGCGAGCGGATCGGCGGGCAGGTTGGGCAGCTTGAGGCCGTACAGATCGACGGGGGTTTCGACCATCGCCAGCCCGGAGACGCAGGTGGCGATGATGAGCGCATAGCCGGCGGCATGGGCGAGCTTGACGCGGCCCGGCGTGGGCGGGCTGGGCCGGAGCAGCCGCTCGATCATGCGGCCGAAGGTGAAGAGGAAGATGGCGCCGCCAATGGCAAGGTGGGTGGCGAGGAACATCGCATGTTCGGGCAGGGCGGGCGAGAGGACGGTGACGAACTGGCCCATGGTGAAGGCGGCGAAGATGAGGACCGCACTCGTCCAGTGCAGCGCGCGGGTGGTGAGGCCATAGGCTTGTTTGGTTCCGCGAAGTGGCGGGGCTTCGGACAGGCCGGCGCGGAGTTGGCGGGGGATGGCCCAGAAGGCGGCGCCGGCGATGGCGATGAGAACCACAGCTTCGATGCTGAGCCAGAAGGGCGTGCTGCCCGCAGCAGCGGCGAAGGTGCCATCGGTCCAGGCCAGCGCGATCGACCCGGCCATGAAGCAGAGTGCCAGCCCGGCAGTGGCGGCACCGAGCGCGCGGACTTGTGGCCGGCGGTGGTTGAGGGCGATGGCGATGAGGAGGGCCAGGACCAGATAAAAGCTTGTCATGGGCTCTCATGCAGCCGAGAGCGGGGGCCTTGGCAAGTGGGTATGGTGATGGGCGAGAAGTTCGAGCGGCACAAGCAGCCGTGGACCACCGAGGAAGTGCAGAAGCTGCACACGCTGGCAAAGAAGGGCATGCCGATCCGCGCCATCGCCAAGGCGCTGATGCGCAGCGAGGAATCGGTGAAGGCGCGCGCCAAGGCCGACAAGCTGGGGATCACCGCACTTCGCTAGGCTTTCAGGTTAGCGACAGAAGGGGCGTATCCGGTCGGCCTGGTCGAGATGGAAGTGATCGGCGTGGGCGGCGTTGTAATCGGGTGACAATGTGGTGCCGAACAGTTGGCAGGCGCCGTCGCGAACTTCGCGCAGGAAAGCGGCTTTCTCGTCGTCGCGGGTCCAGTCGGCGGCCACGGTGATGCGGGTGCCGTCTTCGAGGCGGAAGCCGGCGATGTCGATGGCATTGGCGGTCGAATGTTCCGAGCGGTTGCTGCCGCCGGCGATGTTGCGGCAACTGTAGGTGCCGAAATGATCGATGCGGCTGACATCGCTGCCGAAATGGCGCTGCGCTGCCGGGCGGACGATATCGCGCTCCCAAAGGGCGAAACCTGCGGCGACGGGGCAGGACAGGCCGGGGTCCGATGGGGCGAGTGCAAGGTCGATGGTGCCGCCGGAGTTCAGGGTGACGGCATTATCATAGCCGCAGCGATCCGCCGAGAGCGGTGGCAGCGGGGTGTGGGCGACGTCGGCGGCTTGCAGGAGCGCCAGGCACCGTGGCGTGTCGGTGGCGAGCGCGCCGAGCTTGCGGGCGGTGAAGGGGCCGATGGGGTGCGCGAGGGACAGGGGAGTCCAGGGCACCTTCTCGGGGTTGGCGGCGACCCATTTCCGGTATTGCTGCCAGCCGATCGCCAGGGCTGCCGCCAGGACGAGGATGAAAATGAGCAGTCGCATCAATCGATTGCGATGATCTCGGCTTCGCCGGCGGGCAGGCGGACGGTATCGCCTATGCCGCGGCCGGTGAGGGCACGGGCGACCGGAGATGCCCATGAGATGCGGCCCTGCGTGGGGTCGGCCTCATCGTCCCCGACGATATGCCATTGGCCCGTGCGGCCGTCTTCATGCTCGAAGTGCACGACCGTGTTGAAGCCGGCTCGGCCCTCGGGCGGCCTGTCTTCAATGTGTTGTGCCGACGCGCGGCGGGCGGCCCAATAGCGCAGCTCGCGGGTGGCCTGGGCCATGGCGGTACGGTCCGACGTGATGCTGCTCGATGCCTGGGCTTCGGCATAGGCGGCGCGGGCAGTGGCGAGTGCCGCATCGAGCTGCGCGAGGCCGGCGGGGGTCACGAGGTTGGCGTGGGTGGGGATCGGCCGGTCGGGCAGATCGGCTGCCACGGCTTCGGCATCGGATTCCTTGGTGAAGCCTACGCTCATGGGCAGAATATGGGGAGTGGCGGGGCGAGGTGCAAATCGGGGGCTTCCGGGGCGTGTCGACGGTATGGCGGGGGGCATCCCCGGCAGGCCACGCGGCCTGCCGGGGGATGTTGTCAGGCGGCCTTCTTGCGGCGCGACGTGGCAGCGGCTTCCTCGTCGATTTCCTCATCGGCCTGGGCCGAGCCCGACTCGGACAGGGCTTCGGCGAGCGTGTTGAGCTTGTCGCCATTCTTGTCGGCTCGGGGTGCGATGCGACCCACGGCTTCCCCGAGGCGGGCGACGATGGCACCGACACGCTCGGCATCGGGCGAGCCGCTTTCGAGCTGCTTGCGGAGCGAAGCAAGATCGCGGGCGATGCCCTTGGAACCGGGGATGTCGACATCGGCGAGGGCGGTTTCCCAATCCTCGATCAGCGAGACGGCGGCGGCGGGCTTCATGTCTTCGATACCGCGGTTGAATGCGTTGATGGTGGCAGCAAAACGGACAGCCATTGGGATGATCCTTCGCAACTTATACAGGCCGCACGGAGTGTGTCGGTCGAACTGGAGAAGCGGTCAGGCCGGCGGGGGTTCCCGCTGCGGCGAAAGGTGCTTGTGCTGGCGCCTGCCGGTTGCGAGGCTGGGGGCATGAAGATCCGGGCGCTGATACTGTTGTGTTTTGCAACGCCGGTCGCGGCGGCCGATCTTGCGTCGATCGCGGCCGGGCGAACGCCGGTTACCGCGGGGCTGGCCGGGGTGACAGGAGTGGTGGCGGACCGGGACGGAGTGCTGCGCGCCGAGGCGCATGGCGATGCGGTGATCGGGCAGCAGGCGCTGCGGACGAATACGCCGATGCGGGTGGCGAGCATCTCCAAGCTGGTGGTGGCGATCGGAGTGTGGCGGCTGGTGGAAGAGGGCCGGCTCGACCTCGATGCCGATGTGTCGGGCGTGCTTGGGCAGCGGCTGCGGCATCCGGGGTTCGCCGATGTGCCGGTGACGCTGCGGCAGTTGCTGAGCCACACGTCGGGCATTGTCGACGGGCCGGGATACAGCTTTCCGCTGGAGGCGACGCT
>JBBSPR010000107.1:0-9778 GCA_038258615.1 Sphingomonadales bacterium | reverse complement strand
GGCGGACAGCTCGATCGACCAGGCGGTGTCGGCGCCCACCGGATAGTCACCGAGGCCGGGGACGCCCGACTGGTCTTCCCAGGCGCCGATCCAGGGGCCGGCACCGTGGCCGTGGATGCCGATGGGGTGGGTGTAGATGAGCGGATCGAGGCCGGTGGCAAGCGCCTTTTCGCGTGCCGCGGCGAGCAACTGGTTGCCGGTGATGCCGGTGGCGAAGCTGCTCGTCACGGCATCCTGCACTTGATTTGCGGCGTGCAGGCCGGCGGTGAGGCCGGCGGGGGCGGTGGTTTCGCCCGCTTTCAGCACATAGGCCATCTGCTGGGTGTCGGTCTTGAGGCCGAGCGTGCCGGTGCAGAAATCGACATGGAGGAGATCGCCGTGCGCGATGATCTGCGGGCCGCTGGCGCGGTTGGGTGCTGCCATGCCGGCGATGCTGAAGGTGGGTGCCGCCGCGCGCTGGATCGAGACGGTGGGCTGGCACCATGGCTCCAGACGGAGGTCGGCGAGTCGCTCGCGGTACCACCAGACGACATCCTGGGTGCTGGTGACGCCCGGCGTGATGACCTTTTCCGAAAGGCCCATCGGGATAAGGGCATGGGCGGCGCGCATGATGGTGCGGTAAAGCGCCATTTCGGCAGGGATGCGGGTTTCCAGCCAGCCGAGCGCAAGGCCATCATGGCTGACGAGGCGCGAGGCATAGTCGGGGCCGAGGGCGGCGATGAGCTGGCGGTGCTGCGAAACGCTGAGGCCATCGGCGAGGGCGAACTCGTCCGAAATGTTGATGGCGATGGATTTGGGATCACGCTCGCGGACGATTTCGCCGATCCGCGCCCATTGGTCCTTCTGCTCCTCGGGGTTCCATGCGGGGGTGAAATCCCCGACCTGGTAGCGGGCGACGGCGAGGCGATCGACTCCGGCGTCCGGGCCCCCGGACGCCGTCTTGTCCTGGAAAATGAGGACGGTGCGGCGGCGGGCCGACATCCAGGTGGCGGGCAGCATCGACTTGACCACCGGGTCTTCATTGTATTCGCGCGCCACCAGGATCCACATGTCCACGCCATGCTTGCGCATGAGCTTGGGCACCACGGTGTCGAGCCGGGCGGAGAGGATGGCATCGCGGACGCTGGCCTGGGTGCGCAGGTCCGGGATGGCGGGCATGTCGGGATCTTGGGCGGCAGCGTTGGCGGTGGAGGGTGCGGCGAGTGCCAGGAGCAGGGCTGGCAAGAGCTTGAATATGCGGACCATGGGCCTCCGGGCGGTATACGAACTGTTGTTCGCA
Organism: Sphingomonadales bacterium; assembly: GCA_038258615.1. GTDB lineage: Bacteria > Pseudomonadota > Alphaproteobacteria > Sphingomonadales > Sphingomonadaceae > Sandarakinorhabdus. The sequence goes on along the minus strand of JBBSPR010000107.1, from coordinate 8,499 downwards.
ACATGGCAGGCGCAACCATGGCTTGTCGAGAGGCAGCATGCATCAGCATGGCTTGCGCTTGGCGGCAGGGTTTCCTAGGGATGCGCCACTCATCGGGGCCATGGGGGCTCGGATCGTCCATTCGCTTTGAGAAAGTCATTTCATGGCCAGCACACCGCCGACCCAGGGTAATTCGGGGCAGAACACGCTTCCGCTGTTCTACTCGAGCCTGGTGCCGCTTTCCTCGCAGCAGCATGCGGGCTTCGGCCTGAAGACGCGCGATGACATGGCCTTTACCAAGGGCACGCACGCGATTCCGGTGACCGTGGACGAGTTCACCGTGGTGCAGCGCCATTATCCGATCGTGTTCGGTCTGGGCGAGAACCCGGCACCGCTGGCGCTTGTGGGCCTGCAGGAGGGGCAGAACCTCTATGTGGGCGCCGACAATATGTGGGAATCCAACCAGTATGTGCCTGCTTTCGTGCGCCGCCATCCCTTCATGCTCGCCCGGCTGCAGCCGACGAGCGAAGAGCTGAGCCTGTGCTTCGACGACGGTGCCGGGCTGGTGACGGCCGATGCCGAACAGAAGCTGTTCGACGGCACCGCGCCGAGCGAGCTGACCAAGAACATCCTGCAGTTCTGCGAGCAGTTCGAGCAGGCGGTGATGCGCACCCGCGCGTTCATGGACGAGCTGGCCAAGCTCGATCTGCTGATGGACGGCGAAGTGACCATCAACCGCGAAGGGCTCGACCAGCCGGCGGTGTATCGCGGCTTCCGCATGGTTTCGGAAGAGAAGCTGCAGGCGCTGCGCGGCGACCAGGCGCGCAAGCTGGTGCAGTCCGGCATGCTCGGGCTGATTTATGCGCATCTGTTCTCGCTGGCGCTGATTTCGCCGCTGTTCGAGAGGCAGTTTGCCGCCAGCACGGCGAGCAAATAACGAAGTTATTTGCCGACTCAACGCCAGCACGGCGGGCGAATAGCGGAGCTATTCGCCGACTCGTGCGCGGCGCGGCCGGCGGGGCGGTCAGCTACGCTGACCGAACCCGTCCGACGTCAGCGCGGGCTTTGCCCGCGCCCCTTCCTTACTTCCCGACCTTCAAGGGCCCGGCCGCAGCAAATGCAGCCGGGCCTTTCCATGCACCCGGTCCACAAGTCGCTCGAACCCCTCCACGACCAGCGGCTCGGCCTTCCCCGTCTCGACGCTGACCAGCGTTGCCGGCCCCAGCCAGCCTTGCTTGGCGAGCCGCTCCAGCGCCGGGACAGCAAGCCCGAGCGCGTAGGGCGGGTCGAGCAGCACCAGATCGGCCGGGGCCTCGGCGCGCCCGACCTGCTCGACGCGCATCGAGACGACCCGCGCTTGTGACCCGGCGCCGAGTGTTGCCACATTGGCGGCAAGCACGCGTGCCGCAGCACCGTCGCTCTCGATGAAGGTGCAGTGGGCAGCGCCGCGCGACAGGGCTTCGAGGCCGAGGGCGCCGGTGCCGGCGAAGCCATCGAGCACGCGCAGGCCTTCGAAGCTGCCGAGGCGCGAGGTGAGCATCGAGAACAGCGCCTCGCGGACGCGGTCGGCGGTGGGGCGGGTGGAGTCGCCTGGCGGTGCGGCCAGCGCGCGGCCCCGCCACTGGCCGGCGATGATGCGCATCAGCCGCCCATCATGCGTTGGCGCCACCGCGCTTGAGCTGGTTCATCAGCTGGCCGACGAGCTGTGCGGGAACTTCATCGACTTCGCGGGGGGCGAGATCGCCGAGCTCGATCGGGCCATAGCTGATGCGGATGAGGCGCGAGACCTGCAGGCCGAGAAATTCGAGCACACGGCGGATTTCGCGGTTCTTGCCTTCGGTGAGCATCATCGAAATCCACAGATTGCGGCCCGTCCGGCGCTCGATGCCGGCGTCGATGGGGCCATAGACCGTGCCTTCGATGGTGAGGCCATCGATGAGGCTTTCGAGCGTGCGCTGGTGGATTTCGCCATAGGCGCGGACGCGGTAGGCGCGTGGCACGCCCGAGCTCGGCAGTTCGAGCGAGCGCTTGAGGCCGCCGTCGGTGGTGAGCAGCAGCAGGCCTTCGGTGTTCATGTCGAGCCGGCCGACTGGGACGAGGCGTGGCAGGCCGGGGGGCAGCACGTCGAAGATGGTGGGCCGGCCGCCCGGATCGCGCGCCGTGGTGAGCACGCCGGCAGGCTTGTGGAAGCGGAAGATGCGGCTGGGCTCGATGCTGTCGATGGTGAGGCCGTTGACGGTGATTCCCATGAGGCCGGACACGATGGTGGCCGGCGTGGTGATGACCTCGCCGTGAAGCGCGATGCGGCCCTCGGTGATCATCTTCTCGATGTCGCGGCGCGAGGCGACGCCGGCGCGGGCGAGGAGCCGGGCGACGCGCTGCGGCTCGACCGACTCGGGCGGCCTGGGGGCCGCAGCGCGGGCGGGTGTGCGGTCGCGCGGGGTGTCTTCGGGGCGGGTATCGGGCCTGCGCGGGGCAGGGCGAGCAGGCCTTGTGGCCGGGTTGTTGCGACGGCCGGGGTTGGCGGCGGCATCGGCGGCGGCGGCCTCGGGCCGGCTATGGAGGGCGAAGCCCGGCCGGCCAGGCATGCCGGCGCGGGCGGGGCGGACGGGCCGATCGGTGCGGGTGGACCGCTCGGGCCGATCGGTGCGGGTGGACCGCTCGGGGCGGTCGGTGCGGATGGACCGCTCGGGCCGCTCGGGACGATCCGGGCGCGGCGGGCGTGCGGGGCCGTCGGGGCGCTGGGGGCGGTCGGATCGGGGACGGTCGGGGCGAGAACGATCGCTGGTCGCGGCACGTTCCGGGCGGCCGGGCCGGGTGCGGTCGCTGCGCTTCGTTTCGGCAGGGGCATCGGCGCGCGCGGCGAAGCGGCGGGCGGCGCGGTTGGTGGCCCCTTCCGGCGGCGCCTTCGCAGCGCGCCTGGGTCGGCTCTCGCCATCATCCGACTCGCGCGGCGGGCGCGGCGGACGGCTGCTGCCGGTGCGGTTGGCGGGGCGTGGGGCGCTTTGGGGGGCGGGACGATCGGTGTCCGAAGGCTTTTTGGGGGGACGCATCGCCGTTCAGTGCGGGCTGGCAGGCGACTTGTCCAGCATGGTTGCAAGTGCATGCGGGTTCGGGCTAGGGCATCGATCGCGCGGGCGTGGTGAAACTGGTAGACGCGCGGGACTCAAAATCCCGTTCCGCAAGGAGTGTCGGTTCGAGCCCGACCGCCCGCACCATCGCTGCCTCGTCGCGGCGATAGACGTCGCGATTGCGCCGCAGCCCGTCCGCCTGCAGTTCGTCCGATTTCGGGGCCAGCGTGAAATAGCTGATATGCACGGGTACCGGTGTCGGCAGCGGGGTGGTGCGATCACGGCCCGGTTTCGCGAGCGGGCTGGCACCATCGAACAGCCAGGCTGCCAGCCGCGGGGCGTCCTCGACGCGGACGCATCCCGAACTGCGGAAGCGGGCGGCACGGGCGAAATCGGCGCGCTTGGGGGTGTCGTGGAGATAGATGCCGAGATCGTTGGGAAGCATGAACTTGATCCGCCCCATCATGTTGCCCGGCCCCGGGCGCTGGCGGACACGCAGCGGCAGCTCACCGCGCGCCACCGCTGCCCAATCGACCGTCGCCGGATCGAGCGGCTTGGCCGCGGGTGACCAGTCGGCGAGGATTTCGAGGTCGCGGCGGCGGACTTCGGGGGCGCCGGCGCGCAGCACTGCCGGGGCAATGCTGTTCTGCACGATGTCTTCGGGGATATTCCAATAGGGCCGGGTGACCACATGGCGGATCATGCCCGACATGAGCGGCGTCGGCATGTCCGGACGGCCGACGACGGTCTTCATCGTGCCGGCAAGGCGGCGGCCCTCGAACATCCAGAGCCGGGCGCCGGCGGCATCGACCACGATGTGGCGGCCGGCCGGGGCGGCAGGCAGGGTGCGGGCGCGCTCGAGGTTGGCAGCATGCAGCCGCACGTCTTCGCCCTTGGCGATGGCGCCGGCCAGCGCCGATGACAGCGCTTCATAGAGCGGGTGGCGCGTTTGCAGTGCTGCAAGGTGCGCGCTCATGTCGGGCGCGCGCACGGCGGCAGCGAGAGTTGCATCCGGATCGAAGGGCGTGACGGCGGCGGGATCGGTGACGACCGGGTTGACGCCGCGGGGCGTATCGAGATCGCGCGCCCAGGCGATGAAGCCTTGCGCGAGCAGGGCGTCGGCGCGGCGGCGGGCGGCGCCATCGCCGCGGCGAGCGGCGGCAAGCGTTCGCGTGAGGCGGGGCGTGAGATAGTCGCCCGGATCGCGGTTGTGGCGGCTGCTGTCGGCAAAGGCGGCGACCAGCGCGTCGGCATGCGCCATGAGCGGCGCCCGGGCGGGGTTTGCTTCGACAACAGGATCGACCGCAGGCGGCCGTGGAACATTGGTCGGACGGCACGCGGCGATGGTGAGGCCCATGCAAACGACCCGGAGGGCGGCTTGCCAGCCTCCGGGTCGGTGCTCGGGGTTTGTCATCGGCACGGCCGTGACGGCGCGGTTCAGCCGCGCTCGCCGGCGCGCTGGGCAGTCGTGCCGTAGGCGCTGCCGGACTGACCGGTGTTGCCATAGGCGCCAGTCTGGCCGGCGGTGTTACGGTCATCGGTCTGACCCATGGTGCCCGGCTGGTTGTTCATGGCGCCGGGCTGGTTGCCCATGGTGCCCGGCTGGTTGTTCGTGGCGCCGGGCTGGTTGTTCATCGTACCCGGCTGGTTGTTCATTGTGCCGGGCTGATTGCCCATCGTACCGGGCTGGTTGTTCATCGTGGCGGGTTGGTTGGTCGACGTGCCCATGCCCGGGTTGGTGCCCATGGTGTTGGTGCCCGTGCTGGTGCCGGGTTGGCCGGCAGTCTGTGCGATGGCGACCGAGCCGACGAGCAATGTTGCCGAGGCCAAGCCCATGATAATCTTGTTGTTCATGATGTGTCTCCTGCGACCCTGATGGTCTGCGGGGTCAATGTGCGATGCCGCCCTTGGCTCCGCGCCGTGCGGCGTGGCGGTTCGATTGCGGGTCGATCAGCGCGTGCCGCTATCGACGTTGGTGTTTCCGATTCCGGTTTCCATCCCGGTGCCGGTGTTGCCCATCGCACCGGGCTCTTCCGGCGTGATCATGGTGTCGGTTGTGTTGGGCTCGATGGTCGATGGCGGGACCGCGCCGCCGGGGGTGGTGCCCATGCCGGTACCTCCCGCTCCCATGCCCGAGTCCATGCCGCCCATACCGTCACCAGCCATCGGATCGGCGGGAACGGTGCCGGCCGGCACGGTCGTATCGGTGGTGACCGTGGTGTCGTCCCGCTCTGACCCGCAGGCGGCGACGCCCAGCATCAGGGGCACAAGAAGCAGGGACGGTCGCGTGATCGAAGTGCGTTTCATGAGAAAGTTTCCTTGTCGAGTTGCAGTCGACAGAAAACGGACGTAGATGTTATCGGTTCCGCGAAACGCTCGCCGGACAATCCGAAATCAGCTGTTCGCGAAGCCCGTTTCGAGGAAGCGTGCGGCAATTGCGGCGTGCAGTGCGGCACCTGCCGGCATCACTGCTTCATCGAGCGTCATGCGGTTGCTGTGCAGGCCGCAGCATTGCCGCCAGTCCGACCCTTCGGCCGCCGCACCGAGAAAAAACATGGCGCCGGGCACTTTTTCAAGGACATAGGCGAAATCTTCGGCGCCCATGATGGGGTGCGCGAGATCCTCCCAGCGCTCATCGCCGAAGACCGCGCGGGTGACGCTGCGGCCGAGTGCGACGGCGCGTGCATCACAGACGGTGACCGGAAAGCCCGGCTCGAAGCGCACATCGGCGCTGGCCCCGTGCGCGGCGGCAATCCCTGTGATGAGGTGTCGCAGGCCAGTCTGCATCGCGGCGCGACGCTCGGGGGAGAGGGTGCGGACGGTGCCGAGCAGCTCGACATGGGCGGGGATGACATTGTCGGTGGTGCCGGCAACCATCTTGCCGATGGTGACGATGGCGGGATCGAAGATCGGCACGGCGCGGGTGACATGGCTCTGGATGGCGAGCACGATCTCGCAAGCGATCGGCATCGGGTCGAGCGCGTCGTGCGGCATCGAGGCATGGCCGCCACGACCGTGAACAGTGACGAACAGCCGGTCCGACGAGGCCAGCAATGGCCCTGGCCGGCCGGCGAAGACGCCGTGGCGGCCATTGGGCATGATGTGGAGCGCGAAGGCGGCATCGGGGAGCGGATCGAGCAGGCCGTCCTCGAGCATTAAGCGGGCACCGTGGTGCCCTTCCTCGCCGGGCTGGAACATGAATATCACCGAGCCGGCGAGCTGGTCCTGCCGCGCGCAGAGGAGCTTTGCCGCGCCGACGAGCATGGCGACATGGCTGTCGTGACCGCAGGCGTGCATGGTGTTGGGCGTGGTGGAGGCGAAGGCGAGGCCGGTGTCCTCGGGCATCGGCAGCGCATCGGTATCCCCGCGCAGCAGCACGGTGCGGCCGTTCTGGCTCCCCCGCAGATGCGCCACCAGCCCGGTGGTGCTGGGGCCGGAACGCCATTCGAGCGGCAGCCCGGCAAGGGCTTCGCGGATTTTCGCTGCCGTGCGCGGGTTGTGCAGGCCGATTTCGGGCTCGGCATGGATGGCGCGGCGCAGCGCTGTCAGTTCATCGGACAACGCATGGGCGGCTTCGAGCAGATCAGACATGCTGCTTGAAATGCGCCATGAGCTTCGCCCAAGCGTCCTTCGCGGCGGCCTCGTTGAAGCTCGGGCGATAATCGGCGAGGAAGCCATGGTCGGCATCGGGATAGAGCTCGATCCTGCTCGCGCTGGCGTTCGGGTTGGGCGAGGCCTTGAGGGCGGCGTTCATCGCTTCCACGTCGCTCACGGGGATACCGCGATCCTTGCCACCATAAAGGCCGAGCACGGGCGCGCCGAGCTTGTCGACGGAGGTGAGCGGATAGGGGCGCGAGGTGTCGGTGCCGCCCGAGAGGCGGCCGTACCAGGCGCCGCCGGCCTTGAGGCCGGGAACCTGCGCGGCGGCCATCCAGGTGACAGCGCCGCCCCAGCAGAAGCCGGTGATGGCGGTGCGACCCCTGGCAGCGAAGGGCTGTGCGGCCAGCCAGGCGACGGTGGTCTTCACATCGCCCATCTGCTGATCGAGCCCGGCGGTGTTGACGATTTCGCGCACCGCCGACATTTCGGTGAGGGAAACGATCCTGTTCTCGGCGTCCGCCCGATAGAAGAAACCGGGGGCAACCGCGACATAGCCGGCCTGGGCGAAGCGGCGGCAGACATCCTTGATCCATTGGTGGACGCCGAAGATTTCGCAGACAACGATGACGGCGGGATAGGTGCCGGCCTTGGCGGGGCGGGCGACATGGCCCGGCAGGCCGCCGCCCATCGTCACATCCTCGATGATGAGCCCGGTGGTGGGGGTGACGATCGGATCGGCATCGGCTGCGGAGGCGAGCACGGCATAGCCGGCGGCGATGGCGGCGGCGGCGCCGCGGCGAGTGAGGCTGTAATCGTCCGGCAGGGTGGCGGGGGGCAGGTCGGGCATGGTCGCTCCTTTGCGGGGGCTTGCGTTCTCTGCGCGCAGACTAGACCCTGGACGCGATGAAACAAGAGCGGACGATGGGTGCAGCGCTGCTGCTGGGGGTGGGGCTGCTGTGGTGGGCCGAGCGGCGCTGGCCGCGGCGCACCCCGCGTGAGCGCCCTGTCGACCGGCTGCCGGTCAATCTGGCGCTGGGGGCGATGAGCCTGGCGGTGGTGGCGCTGGTGGAGCGACCGCTGGCGGGCCGGGTGGCGGCGCGGGTCGAGTCAAGCCGGCTGGGGCTGGCGCAGGCGCTGCCGGGCCCGGCGTGGCTTCGCGACCTGGCCGGCGTGGTGCTGCTCGATTTCGCCACTTACCATTGGCATGTGGCGACGCACCGGGTGCCGATGCTGTGGCGGCTCCACGCCGTGCACCATGCCGATCATGACATGGACTGGACGACGGCGCTGCGCTTCCATGCCGCCGACATGGTGCTGAGCGTGCCGGTGCGGATGGCGGAGGTGCGGGTGCTCGGCGTCAGCCCGCGGGCGCTGGCGATCTACAATGGCTGGTTCTTCGCCAATGTCGCGTTCCACCATGCCAATCTCGGGCTGCCTTTCGACCGGCAGCTGGCCTGGTTCATGACCTCGCCGGGGATGCACGATATCCACCACCGCGCCACCGAGGCGGCGACCGACAGCAATTATTCGAGCGGGCTTTCGGTGTGGGACCGGGTGTTCGGGACCTTTTCGGCCGCGCGGCCGGATGTGCCGATGGGCATAGCAGGCAAAGACGCGCCGCCGCTCTCGCTGGGACAGGCGCTTTGCGCGCCATTTCTGACTGTTCCTGACCTTTCCTGACTGTTCCTGACGTGGGGGGGAACCCTTGAATATCGCGCAACCGACGCCATCTGACGCCGGCGGCGGGAGGCCGCTTGGGAGGCATTGCGTGAAAAGATATATCCTTTCGTTACTGGTCGTCAGCATGGCTGCCGCGACCGTCCATATGCCGCTGGCGGCGCAAGGACGC
>JBBSPR010000106.1:0-9812 GCA_038258615.1 Sphingomonadales bacterium | reverse complement strand
GGGGGGGGGGGGGGGGGGGGTTTGTTGGGGGGGGGCTCGCGCGCGGGCGCGCCCGTGGGGGGGGGGTTTGCGGGGGGGGGGGGGCCGCGGCTCCAGTTTTGCGGGCGCGCGGCCGACGACGCGGATATAGGCCTGGCGGGAGGCGGCGAGCTGGTTTTGCGCGGTGACAAGGTTGGCCTTGGCGTTGGCGAGGCGAGCCTGTGACTGGGCGACATCGGTGCGGGTGAGATCGCCGACCTCGAAGCGATCGGAATTTGCCTGCAGCTCGCGATCGAGCACCGAGACCTGGCCTTCGTTGAGGCGGACGACCTCGGCGAAGCGGATGACATCGGCATAGGCGGTGACGGTGTTGAGAATCAGCTGGTTTTCGGCGGCGCGGAGCCGGGCGCGGGCGGCGAGGATGCGGTTGTCCGCGGCGTTGGTGGCGGCACGGATGCGGCCGCCCTGGTAGAAGTTCCAGACGATGTTGGCGCCGGCGGTGTAGGTGCGGCCGTTGTCGGCAAAGGCATCGAGACCGGCCTGATCGAAATTGAGGCGGGCGCCGAGCGCCGGGCGGCCACCGGCGAGCGCCAGCGGCACCTGCTCATCGACGACGCGGACGCGGGCGCGCTCGGCGGCGATTTCGGGGTTGCTGGCATAGGCTGCGGCGATGGCCTCGGCGAGGGTGTCGGCGTGCACCGCGGATGCGGCAAACACCAGGGTCGCGGCGGGTGCTGCGACGAGCACAAGGGTGGCGAGAAGCGCTGAGCGGAACGATGCAGCCATGGATGAACTTTCAGAATGCAAAATCGCGAGGCCGGGCAAAGCCCGGGAGCGGCCGCGCCGCGACTTCGAGGAAGGCGGGGGCGACGATCTGCCCGGCGACGAGCGGCCCCGCCTTGGCGTGGCCGACCCCGTCCTCCCGCACCACCGCGGCGACGCGGCCGCCGGGCGCGAGTTGCGCGGCGATGGCGGGGGGGACATGCTCGATGGCGCCTTCGAAAAGGATGATGTCGTACGGTGCGGTGGCGGCCCAGCCGGCTTGCAGCGGCCCTTCGGCGATGGTGCAGCCGCCGAGCGCCGTGTGGAGCAGCGGCAGCAGGCGCTCGTCATCTTCCAGCGCCGTGACGGTGGCGCCGGCACTGGCGGCGACGGCAGCGGAATAGCCGGTGGCGGCGCCGACGATGAGGACACGAGCGCCGGCGGCGAGACCGGCGTGCTGGAAGAGCAGCGCCAGCGCCATCGGCTCGAGGAGGTGGCGGCCGGGGGCGACTTCGAGTGCTGCATCGGCATAGGCGAGCCCGGCGAGCGACGCGGGAAGATATGCCTCGCGGGACACGCGCTCGAAGGCGGCCATGACAAGGGGATCGTTGACGCCCACGGTCTGCAACTGGCTCTGGACCATGCGATGCCGCAGCACAGCCGCCTGGGCGGCGGGCAGATGGGCGGATGCAGGGAGGGAATTGGAGACGTTCAAGGCTGGGTACTCACACGATCGACTGTTGTATAACCGCAATACAGGTGAGTGGCAATCAAATTGCCCCTCGCCATCCCTGCTCTAACGGTCAAACTTGCCCTCGCCAAGCGGCATTGCTATGGGCCCTCTTCCACGCGCGGCCCGATGGCGGAGTGGTGACGTAACGGACTGCAAATCCGTGCACCCGGGTTCGATTCCCGGTCGGGCCTCCAGACCGCTGCGCGCAGGCGCATCGTGCGGTATCGTGCGCGGGCTTCGGCAGCGGGCGAGGAACTTCTTTCTCCCGCCCGCGCGCGCCTGGTTGCGACGGTTGCGCGTTCCTGCAGATTTGCGACGGCATATGGACGCGGCCATGCGGGTGCGCCATTCACTCCGCGACAGGCGGCGAGGCGCACCATGCTCGATTATCTGAACAACATGCTCGGCAAGACGGGGCTTCCGCCGCACGGCTTCTGCCTGTTCTGGGACGAGGAGCTGGTGTGGACGCATGTGATTGCCGACCTGGTGATCGGGCTTTCGTATTTTTCGATTCCGGTGGTGCTGGGGCTGTTCGTGGTGAAGCGGCGGGACCTCGACTTCGGCTGGGTGGCGTGGCTGTTCGTGGCCTTCATCCTCGCCTGCGGGGCGACGCACTTCTTCTCGATCCTGACGCTGTGGGTGCCCGCCTATGGCGTGCAGGGACTGCTCAAGCTGGCCACCGCCGCGGTTTCGTTGCTGACGGCGGTGGCGCTGTGGCCGCTGCTGCCGCGCGCGCTGGCATTGCCGGCGCCGGCACAGCTGCGCGCGGCGAACGAGGCACTGACCGCGCGCATTGTCGAGCGCGACCTGGCGCTGGCGGCGCTCAATCACGAGATCGCCGAACGATCGCGGGTGGAGGAGCTGCTCCGGCAATCGCAGAAGATGGAGGCGATCGGGCAATTAACCGGCGGCATCGCCCATGACTTCAACAACCTGCTGACGATCGTGATGACCAATCTGGACCGTGCGGCACGGCTGACCGAGGATGCTCGGTTGAAGCGGCCGCTGGCGCATGCGCTGGAGGGCGCGGAGCGCGGTGCGCGATTGACCCGGCAGCTGCTTGCCTTTTCCCGTAACCAACCGTTCACGCCCAGCCCGCAGGACCTCAATCGGATGATCGAAGGCATGTCGGATCTGCTCGACCGTTCGCTGGGCGGCAGCATCCGGGTGGTGCTCGATCTTGCGGAGGCGCTGCCGGCGGTGGTGGTCGATCCGGTGCAGGCCGAAAATGCGCTGATCAACCTGGCGATCAATGCCCGTGACGCGATGCCGGACGGCGGCACGCTGACCTTTGCCACCAGCACCGCGGCCGGGCGGGTGGTGCTGACCGTGTCCGACACCGGGATCGGCATGCCGGCGGCGGTGCGGGCGCGGGCGCTGGAGCCGTTCTTCACCACCAAGGACGTGGGCCAGGGCAGCGGGCTCGGGCTGGCGCAGGTTTACGGCTTTACAACACAATCGGGCGGGGAGATTGAACTGGAGAGCGCCGAGCGCGTTGGGACGCAGATCATGATTACGCTTCCGGCTGCAGATTCGGGCGGGAAGGCCGGTTAGGGGGATGGCAATGGATGAGCCGCTGACGGTGCTGATGGTGGAGGACGAGGCGCTGGTGATGATCATCGCGCAGGAAGAACTCGAGGATGCGGGGTTCATCGTGCTGACCGCCGGCGATTCCGACGAGGCGATGGCGCATCTCGAGAGCGAGGCGCGGATCGATGCGCTGTTCACCGACATCCGCTTTCCGGGCGCGCTCGATGGCTGGGCGGTGGCGCAGCGGGCGCGGGCGCTGCGGCCGGAGATCGCGGTGATCTACGCCACCGGCTACAGCGCGTCGCGGCCCGATGCCGTGCCTTCGAGCCGGATGTTCATCAAGCCCTATCGGCTGCCGGAGATCATCGATGCGATCCGCCGGCTGGGGGCTGCGGGGGTTTCCGCGCGCTGAGCACGCCGAAGTGCGGCTTGGCGGTGGGCAAGGGCTTCTTTCTCGCCTTGTTGCGGGGGGTTTGGCATGGGGCAGGCATGATGAACAGATTTTGCGCATTCGTGGCACCGTTGCTGGTGCTGTTCTCGGTGATGGCGCTGGCGCCGGCCGCTGCGGCCGGGCTGGACGGCAAGTGGCGGGTGACGCTCGACCATCCGGGTGGCGAACTGCCGTTCGGGGTGGAAGTGGGGCGGGTGCGCGGCAAGCCGGCGGCCTGGCTGATCAACCCGCCCGAGCGGCTGGCGGTGGAGGCGGTGAGTGTGCAGGGCAACACGCTGGTGCTGGGTTTCCCCTCGTACAATGCCAAGCTGACGCTGACGCTGGGTGCGGATGACAAGCTTTCGGGCACCGCCGATTTCGTCCGCGCCAATGGGCCGGTGCAACTGGCAGCGACGGGCACGCGCGGGACATGGCGCTTTGCGCAGCGGCCGGTGAAGGCGGCGGCGGATTTGACCGGGCGCTGGTCCCTCGTTCGGGGGCCGCGCGGCGAAAAGGGGCTCGCGCAGCTTCGCCAGCAGGGCAATTCGGTGACGGGATCGATCCAGTTCCCGAGCGGCGATGTGCGCTATCTGGCGGGTGACATCAGCGGCAACACGCTGAAGCTCTCGCACTTCGATGGCTCGACCTCGGGACTTTGGGTGGCGAAACTGGTGGGCGGGAAGCTCGATGGCGAGGTGTTCTATGCGACCTCGCGCAGTGCGACGCCGTGGAGTGCGGAGCGCGCCAAGGGCGCCGATCTGGAAGCGGTGATGGTGGAGAAGCCGGTGTCCGACCGGCTGGCGTTCCGCTTCCCCGATACCAGCGGCAAGATGATTTCGCTGAGCGACCCGCAGTTCAAGGGCAAGGTCGTGGTGATCACGCTCGGCGGCGCCTGGTGCCCGAACTGCCATGACGAAGCGAAGTTTCTCGGGCCCTATGCCAAGGCGAACAAGAAGAACGGGCTGGAAGTGATCAGCCTCAACTTCGAATATGGTGACGACCAGGCGCGGGCGTTTCGGCAGATGGACAGCTTTGCCAAGCGCTACGACCTTGCCTATCCGCATCTGCTGGCGGGCCAGCCCACACCCGAAAGCTCGGCAAAGGCGCTGGGGGCGCTGGGGCCGGTGAAGGTCTATCCATCGACGATCTTCATCGGGCGCGATGGCCGGGTGCGTGAAGTGCATGTGGGGTGGGCGGGTCCGGCGACGGGTGCGCTCAATGCCAAGGCGAAAAAGGATTTCGACCTTTACGTGCGCAAGCTGCTCGCCGAAAAGGCCTGATGGCAGAGGCATCGCAGGCGAAGTTGCACGAAAGCTGGCGGGAGCCGCTGGCGGAGACGCTGGCCGGCCCGCGGATGGCGGCGCTGCGGGCGTTTCTGCTGGCCGAGCGCGCGGCGGGGAAGCGGATCTTTCCGCGCGGGGGCGAGTGGTTTCGCGCGCTCGACCTGACGCCGCTCGACACGGTGCGCGTGGTGATTTTGGGGCAGGACCCCTATCATGGCGAGGGGCAGGCGCATGGGCTGGCGTTCAGCGTGCGGCCTGGTGTGCGGGTGCCGCCGAGCCTGGTGAACATCTACAAGGAGATGCAGGCCGACCTCGGGATCCCGCCGGCGCGGCATGGGTTTCTGGAGCATTGGGCGAGCCAGGGCGTGCTGCTGCTCAACAGCGTGCTGACGGTGGAGATGGGGCGGGCGGCGAGCCATCAGGGACAGGGCTGGGAGGCGTTCACCGATGCGGTGGTCCGTTTGGTGGCGGCGCGGCCACAGCCTGTAGCGTTTCTGCTGTGGGGGAGCCATGCGCAGAAGAAGGCGGGGTTTGTGGACGGGGGCCGGCATCTTGTGCTGAAGGCGCCGCACCCCTCCCCGCTTTCGGCGTACAACGGGTTTTTCGGGAGCCGGCCATTTTCGAAGGTGAATGCTTGGGCAGAAGCGCGAGGCGAGGCGCCGATCGACTGGGCGCTGCAGCCCGCCTGAGGGCGATTGGCACGGGCTGATTTCGTGGTAGACTGGGCCATCCTTGGGGGAGGGTCCAATGGCAACAACAGCGCGTGCGCCCTGGCATTTCTGGCCTGTGGCGGTGGTCGGCCTCGCGTGGAATGCGTTCGGGGCTTACGACTATTTCATGTCGAAGACGGTGGGGGCGGCCTATTACCGGCAGATGGGCATGACCGACCCGCAGATTGCGTACATGGACAGTTTTCCGGAATGGATGACGGCGATCTGGGCGATCGGCGTTTGGGGTGCCTTTGGCGGGGCGGTGCTGCTGGCGCTGCGGCGGCGCTGGTCGGTGCCGGTGCTGCTGCTGTCATTGGCGGCGTTTCTGGTGAGCCTGCTCTATTCCTATGGGCTTTCGAACGGGGCGGCGGTGATGGGGGACGCCGCAGGGATGCAGTTCGTGGTGCTGGCGGGGTGCATCTTCTTTGCGATCTACAGCTGGCGGCAGGCGCAGACGGGCGTGTTGCGCTGAGGTTGCGGACACCTGCCTGCCGGTCTATCGCCTGCGGCAACTTGGACTCACAGCAGCAGGACGACAGACCATGGCACGCGCAAAAATCGCTCTCATCGGCGCCGGCAACATCGGCGGCACGCTGGCACATCTGGCGGCGGCGAAGGAGCTGGGCGATGTGGTGCTGTTCGACGTGGTGGAAGGCGTGCCGCAGGGCAAGGCGCTCGACCTGAACCAGTGCGGGCCGGTGGAGGGGTTCGACTCGCACCTCAAGGGCACCAATGATTATGCCGATATCGCCGGCGCCGACGTGATCATCGTCACCGCCGGCGTGGCGCGCAAGCCGGGGATGAGCCGTGACGACCTGCTCGGCATCAACCTGAAGGTGATGAAGGCGGTGGGCGAAGGCATCAAGGCGAATGCGCCGGATGCGTTCGTGATCTGCATCACCAACCCGCTCGATGCGATGGTTTGGGCGCTGCGCGAATTTTCCGGGCTGCCGCATCACATGGTGGTGGGCATGGCCGGCGTGCTCGATTCGTCGCGCTTCCGGCATTTCCTGGCGGACGAGTTCAAGGTGAGTGTGAAGGATGTGACCGCCTTCGTGCTCGGCGGGCATGGCGACACGATGGTGCCGGTGGTGGAATATTCGACCGTGGCGGGCATTCCGATCCCCGATCTCATCAAGATGGGCTGGAGCACCAAGGAGCGGATCGACGCGATCGTGGCGCGCACGCGCGCGGGCGGCGGCGAGATCGTGGGCCTGCTGAAGACCGGCAGCGCCTTTTATGCGCCGGCGACGAGCGGCATCGAGATGGCGGAAGCGTTCTTGAAGGACAAGAAGCGCGTGATCCCCTGTGCCGTGAACCTGACCGGGCAATATGGCGTGAACGATCTTTATGTCGGCGTGCCGTGCGTGATCGGTGCCGGCGGCGTGGAGCGCGTGGTCGAGATCGCGCTGGGCGACGAGGCGCAGGCGAACTTCACGGTGTCGGTGGATGCAGTGAAGGAACTGCTGGCAGCGTGCCGGGCGATCGATCCTTCACTGGGGTGATCTGGGGGCTGAGGCTGCGTTGAAGGCGGGGCGGATATACGGTATATACGGGGCATGAGTTCCTCTTCCGCCCGCACTTTCAAATCCGGCAACAGCGAGGCTGTGCGGCTGCCGAAGGGGCTGGGGTTCGGCGTGGGGACGCGCGTTCGTATCGAGCGTGATGGCGACCGGATTGTGCTGACGCCTGAAAAGGACCCGGACGCGTGGCGGCGTGATCTTGCCGAAATGGTCGCGGAGATGGATAAGATCAGAGGCGGTGTGCCACTGCCACGCGAAGAGCGCGATGTGGATTGGTGGCCTGAACGACCGGGCCTTTGATCATCATCGACACCAACATTGCGATCGGATTTCGCGACGGCGATCTAAACATCATCGAAGCGCTGGCGATGTTTGGCGAACAGCCGAAACTGTCGTTTGTCACGCGTATCGAACTTGAGAGCGGCGCCAATCGCGATGCTGGGCTGGGTGCAATGCGGCGGGCGCTTCTGGACTCGATGCTGAAGAAATTCGAAGTCCTCACGCTCGGTGAGGCCGATGTGCTGGCCTATGGGCGCATTGTCGCCGCCCGGGGCTTCGATCGGCGGCGCATTCTAGATCGGCTCATCGCTGCGCAATGTCTGACGCGGCGCGCGGCACTGGTGACTGCCAATGCCGCTGATTTCGCCGATATTGCCGACTTGACGCTTCACCGCTGGTGAATGCTTGCCTGTGTGCGGTGCGGCTTGCATAGACGGGCACGCAAATACACCGAGCATGAGGGACACCCATGAACATCCATGAATATCAGGCCAAGGAGGTGCTCGCGAAATTCGGGGTGCCGGTGCCGGCCGGCGTGGCCGCGATGACTGTGGAAGAGGCGGTGGCCGCGACGAGCACCCTGCCCGGGCCGCTTTATGTGGTGAAGGCGCAGATTCATGCCGGCGGGCGCGGCAAGGGCAAGTTTGTCGAGCTGCCGCCCGAAGCCAAGGGCGGCGTGCGGCTGGCACGATCGGCCGATGATGTGCGGGCGGCCGCGACAGACATGCTCGGCAACACGCTGGTGACGGTGCAGACCGGGCCGGCGGGCAAGCAGGTCAACCGGCTTTACGTGACCGATGGTGTGGATATCGAGAAGGAATTCTACCTCGCGCTGCTGGTCGACCGCGCGACCGGGCGGATTGCGCTGGTGGTCTCCACCGAAGGCGGGATGGACATCGAGACGGTGGCGCATGACACGCCGGAGAAGATCACCACGCTGACGATCGACCCCGCGACGGGGATCATGCCGCACCATGGCCGCGCCGTGGCCGCCACGCTGGGGCTGACCGGGGACCTCGCCAAGCAGGCCGAGCATGTGGTGGCGACGCTCTATGCGGCGTTCGTGGGCACCGATGCTTCGCAGATCGAGATCAACCCGCTGGCGGTGACCGGTGATGGCAAGCTGATGGTGCTCGATGCCAAGGTCGGGTTCGACCCCAATGCGCTCTACCGCCACCCCGACCTGGTGGCGCTTCGCGACCTGACCGAGGAGGACCCGGCGGAGGTCGAGGCTTCGAAATATGACCTGGCCTTCATCAAGCTCGATGGCTCGATCGGCTGTCTGGTGAATGGTGCTGGTCTTGCGATGGCGACGATGGACATCATCAAGCTGAACGGCGAGGAGCCGGCGAACTTCCTCGATGTGGGCGGTGGGGCCGACAAGGAGAAGGTGACCAACGCCTTCAAGCTGATCCTGAAGGACCCGGCGGTGAAGGGCATTCTTGTCAACATCTTCGGTGGCATCATGCGCTGCGATATCATTGCCGAGGGCATTATTGCCGCGGCCAAGGAAGTGAACCTTTCAGTGCCGCTCGTTGTGCGGCTCGAGGGGACGAATGTGGAACTGGGCAAGAAGATCCTCGCCGAGAGTGGCCTTCCGATCATCTCGGGGGACAATCTGGGAGATGCCGCGGCGAAGATCGTCGCTGAAGTGCGGAAGGCTGCTTAATGTCGATTCTCGTAGGCAAGAACACCCGGGTCATCACCCAGGGCTTCACCGGCAAGCAGGGCACGTTCCACACCGAGGCGTCGATTGCCTATGGCACGCAGGTTGTGGGGGGCACCGCTCCCGGCAAGGGCGGGCAGACGCATCTGGGGCTGCCGGTGTTCAACACCGTGCATGAAGCGCGCGCGGCGACGGGCTGCGATGCCAGCGTGGTCTATGTGCCGCCGCCGGGTGCGGCCGATGCCATTTGCGAGGCGATCGATGCGGAAGTGCCGCTGATCATCTGCATCACCGAAGGCATTCCGGTGCTCGATATGGTGCGGGTGAAGCGCTCGCTCTCGGGCTCGAAATCGCGGCTGATCGGGCCGAATTGCCCGGGCGTGCTGACGCCTGGCGAGTGCAAGATCGGCATCATGCCGGGGAATATCTTCTCCAAGGGCTCAGTGGGCGTTGTTTCGCGTTCGGGGACGCTGACCTATGAGGCGGTGCACCAGACGACGGCGGTGGGCCTTGGCCAGACGACGGCGGTGGGGATCGGTGGCGATCCGGTGAACGGCACCAACTTCATCGACATGCTCGAGCTTTTCCTTGCCGATGATGCCACCAAGAGCATCATCATGATCGGCGAGATCGGCGGCGATGCCGAGGAGCAGGCCGCACAGTTCATCGCCGATGAGGCAAAGCGCGGGCGCAAGAAGCCGATGGTCGGGTTCATTGCCGGCACCACCGCACCTCCCGGCCGGCGCATGGGCCATGCCGGGGCGATCGTCTCGGGCGGCAAGGGCGATGCGGCATCGAAGATGGCGGCGATGGAAGCCGCAGGCATTCGCGTGAGCCCCTCCCCCTCCCTCCTCGGCATCACCCTGGCGGAACTCCTGAAGGGCTGACACCGGTAATGGGGTGCAGGGGGGGAGCCC
>JBBSPR010000105.1:0-9880 GCA_038258615.1 Sphingomonadales bacterium | reverse complement strand
GGCGAGCGCTGGGTGAGCGGCAGATGCTCGCGGCGGAAGTTCCAGGCGGTGTTCATGATCTCGACGCCATCGAGCGCCGAGCGGCCGAACCACGGCGCGCCGGCGGCATGGCTGGTATAGCCCTTGAAGGTATATTCGACGCTGACCATGCCGTTGTTGCCCATGTCCCCCCAGCCGGTGGAGAAATCGCGGCTCACATGCGCGAAGATCGAGGCGTCGACATCCTTGAACAGCCCGGCGCGCACATAATAGGCCTTGGTGGCGAGCAACTCCTCGGCAACGCCGGGCCAGAGCATCAGCCGGCCCTTGATGCCGTTCTTCTCCATCACCTCCTTGGCGGCGATGGCGGCGATGATCATCATCGGCATGCCCGAATTATGGCCTTCGCCGTGGCCGGGCGCGCCCTCGACAATCGGCTTGATGGCGGGCGAGCCCGGCACCTGGCTCAGCCCGAGCAGGCCGTCGATATCCGAGCCGAGCGCGATCATCGGCCCGGAGTCGCCCCAGGTCGCCGTCCAGGCGGTGGGGATGCCGGCGACGCCGCGGGTGATCTTGAAGCCGTTCTTCTCGAGCACGCCGGTCAGATATTCGCTCGTCCTGATCTCCTGAAAGCCCGGCTCGGCATAGCTGAACACCTGGTCCACCATCTCCTGTGCCATTTTGGTGCGCGATTCGACGCCGGCAATGGCGGCGTTCTTGGCGGCAGCGGGGGCGGCGGCATGGGCGGGTGCCAGGGCAGTGGAGGCGAGCAGTGCGATCGCCATGCGCGCGAAGTTGGATGTCATCGGTGGTTCCCCTCAAATGATCGTCCGGACCGCTTCCCCACGGTCCGGACAATGCAATTCAATCAGTATTCGAAGCGCACGCCAACCCGGAACACGCGGCCGAGCACATCATAGAGCCCTCGGTTGGTTTGCGGATAGGCGGGCGTGTTGTTGCCGGTCGGGCCGTTGCCCACCAGCACCGGATCGGTGTTGAGCAGGTTCCGCACATAGAGGAACACTTCGGCCCTGGAGCGTCCGATCTCGAAGCGCTTGGTGAGCGAGGCATCGAGATACCATTGGCCGGCGATGCTGTTGTTGTTGATCGTGCGGAAATCCGCCGTGGAAACGCCGCAGGTGGTCTGGCATTCGATGAAGTTGTTGCTGTAGTTGCCGCCCGAGAAGCCACGGCCGACGACATTGAAGGCCCAGCTTTCCAGATCATAATTGGCCGAAAGGCGATAGTTCCACGCCGGGATTCCGCCGCCAGCGTTGGTGCCGGCGATATCGAGCGGCGCGTTGATGCCATTGTCGGTGATGTTGTCGATATAGTGCGAGGCGACGCCGCGCAGCGTAAGGTTGCCGGTGCCCACCACGGTCCGGTAGCTGGCTTCGATGTCGATGCCGCGCGTCTTCACCGAGGCAAAGTTGAACGGCACCAGCGTGATGGTGCGGATGTCGGTCGGCGACGCGAAATCGAGCTGGCCGCACTGCTGCTGGTCGTTCTGCTCGAAGCAGAGATCGACCGTGGTCTGTGCGGTGATGTTGGCGATGGCGCCATCGAGCTTGATGTCGAAATAGTCGATCGAGGCGGCAAAGCCGGGCAGGAAGGTGGGCGTGACCACCGCGCCCACGCCCCATGTGCGCGCGATTTCCGGCTGCAGGCCGATGTTGCCGGTGATCTGCTCGAGGAACTGGTCGGCGCGGCGGCCGCCCGCAACGGTCGCATCCGGCACGTTGACCGTGTTGGTGCGCGCCGTGCCGGGTGCGAACAGATCGTTGAGGTTGGGCGCCCGGATATCGCGCGAGCGGGTGACGCGGAACCTGAGGTCGTCGATCACCTGCCAGGTGGCCCCCAGCTTCCAGGTGGTGACCGTGCCCGAGGTGGAATAGTCGGTCACCCGCACCGCGCCGTTGAGATCCAGCCCGTCGTAAAGCGGGAAGATGGTCTCGAGAAACGCTTCCTTCACGTCGAACGAACCGGCGGTGACCTGATAGTTGCCGTAGAGCCAGCCCGAATTGAACTGCGGATCGACCTCGCCATCCACCGCCTCGCGGCGATATTCGGCGCCGAAGGCAAGGCTGACCGGACCGGCCCAGTTGTCCCAGATGTCGTTGGTCTGGAAGGTCACCGCGGCCACGTCCTGCCGCAGGCGCTGGTTGCGCAACGGCTGCGCGCCATCGTTGAAGATATAGTTGAGCGCCGCATCGGAGACCCCGCCGATGCCGATGCGGTTGATCGGCACGCAGCCATTGGATGGGTTGGTGAGCGCCGAGCGGCAGACGATGGCGCCGGCGCTGTTGAACACCGCATCCTGCGCCAGTGTCATGCGGCTGTTGAGCCAGGTGTTGGTCAGCAGTTCGCGCGTCTTGGCGATGCCGAGCTGATAATAGGCGTTGTAGTTCCAGTTGACGGCGCCGGTGGCGAAATCGCCGTCGGCCCCCAGCACATAGCGCATCACCTCGCGCTTGTTGTCGCTGCCTTGCGGCGGGATGCCGTTGTTGCTGGTGCCGATCGACACGCTGGTGACGTTGTTGGCAACCATCAGGTCGCGAAACGCCGTCGGCAAAAAGGCATTGTCGCGCTGGATGGTGATGCCGGTGGAGGGTGTCTGCTGGTAGAAGCTCTGCCCCTCGTAGCGCGAATAGCTCATCTGGCCATAGACTTCGAACGCCGGCGACACTTCATAGCTCAGCCGGCCGAAGGCGTTGAGCCGATCCTCGTCGGGCGCCAGCGAGTTGGTGCTGACATGGCCTTCGCGGCTGATGAGATAATCGCCGCCGATCATCCACTGGCCGCGGTTGGGGCCATAGTTGAACTGGTTGAGCGTTGCCTGGCCGTTGGCGCCGATGGTGCCGAAATAGGTGCCGCGCAGCGGACCTGAGTTGACGATGCCGCCCGGTGTGAACTGGTAGGTGCCGATGCCGCTGCCGACGAACCGCTCGGGCTGGCCGTTGCCCGGCGTGTAGGCGGGGTTGTCGATCTGGAAGAAGCCGCTTTCCTGCCACTTGCGGTCATAGGTATCGACACCCTTCTGGGTGAAATAATCACCCGAAAGCAGCAACTTGCCCTTGCCGCCCGCGAAGGGGATGCCGGCGGTGAGGCGGATCACATGGTTGGGAACATCGCCATAGGTGGTGACGCCATGCTCGTATTCGGCCTTGAAGCCCTCGTAATCCTTGTTGAGGATGAAGTTGACGACGCCGGCCACGGCATCCGACCCATAGGCCGACGACGCACCGCCGGTAACGACCTCGACACCCTTGATGAGGCCCTGCGGCACCGTCTGGATATCGACGAGACCTTGCGTGGCGGAGGCGACCGAGCGCTGGCCGTCGATGAGGATCAGCGTGCGGTTCGAGCCGAGGTTGCGCAGGTTGACCGTGGCGAGACCGGCCTGGCCGTTGGAGAGCGAGCCCGAGTTCGTGGAGGAGCTGAGGCTGCCCTGCACCGCCGGCAGCGTGTTCACATAATCGCCGATGTTCGCCTGCGGCTCGGCCTTGAGCTCGGTTTCGGTCACGATATTGACGGGTGTCGGCGCATCATAGCCGCTGCGCGCGATGCGCGATCCGGTAACGACAATCGCTTCCGCACTATCATCCGGCGCTGCTGCCACGCTCGCCGGCTGCTCGGCCGCAGCGGCAACCGCCGCTGCAGTGATGATTTGTGCCGCCGCCGGTTGTGCGCCGAGGACCAGCGCCATGAGCCCTGCCGATGCCAGCACAACGCCCCGGCTCTGATGACCAGTGGAACGACCACTGGCGCGCCCGAAACCATTTTCCATTGCAATAATCCCCGTCACATGAGCCAGAACCACTTCCTCCCCAGGAAATGCCTGCCGTGCAGATCGCGCCGCTGCCCTCGTGCCGGGTGGCGTTGTGCCATCCTGATCGAGTGCCCCAATGCGCGGGCGACCGTGTGACCGAAGCGACCTTACCCCGTCGCAAGCGCTTGGTTCCACATTGTTCAGCCGCTATGCAACAGATAATTTCAAAACGGACACATATTCGGATGGATTGTGACCGATTTGTCGCGTCAGGGGGTCTGCTTCGGTCTGGTCAACCGCGAACAGCATGTGTATCATGCGCACACCAAGGGAGATTACTCGATGCGCAATGCTCTTTCCGCCCTGTTGCTGGCCCCGATGCTGCTGGTCGCCGCGCCGATCGCTGCGTGTGACCTCGATTATCTCCCCGATTTCGCCGGCCACAGCTACCGTGTCGGCATGGACGCCGAGGAAGCTGCCCGCGCCAAGGAAGAGGCGATGGCCAACGCCCGCGCCGCCTTCATCAAGCAATATGGCCTGGCCGATGTCGAGCCGGCCCCCGTTGCCACCGAGCGGGTCGCCGCTGTTCCGGCCGCCACCACCGAGCAGCGTTGACCGGTCCGGCAAGCGCCGGCGCCCCCCTCGTCCAGCTCACCGGGCTGGCACACAGCATCGCCGGCAAGCCGGTGATGGCGATCGGCGATTGGCAACAGACATCGGGTGACCATGCGCTGGTGCTCGGGCCCTCGGGCTCGGGCAAGACCACGCTCATCAACGCCATCACCGGCCTCATCACCCCCAGCAGCGGCACCGTACATATCGACGGCGCGCCGATGAGCACGCTGCCGGCCCCCGCGCGCGATGCGCTGCGCCGCCGCACCATAGGGCTGGTGTTCCAGACGCTGCGCCTCATCCCGGCGCTCAGCGTCCGGCAGAACCTCGCCCTCGCCCAGCACATCGCGCACGGCAAGCACGACGCCGCTGCCATCGAATCGCTCATCGCCCGGGTCGGCCTCGCCCACCGGATCGATGCCCGGCCGCGCACGCTGAGCCAGGGCGAAGGCCAGCGCGCCGCCATCGCCCGCGCGCTCATCACCCGCCCCCGTCTTGTCGTCGCCGACGAACCAACCTCGGCGCTCGACGACATCAATGCCATGGCGATGATCGACCTGCTGTTCGAGACCGCCGCCGCCACCGGTGCCACGCTGCTGGTGGCTACCCATGACACCCGCATCCAGAACCGCTTCGCCACGGTGCTCACCCTTCGGCCGCCTGCCAGAGCCGCCGCATGACCTTCTTCGGCCTCTCCTTCGCCTATCTGCGCGATCGCGGCCTCAACACGGCGCTCAACATCGCCCTGCTGGCGCTGGCGGTGGCGACGCTGGTCATCCTGCTGCTGTTTGCTCGCCAGCTCGAAACCCGCTTCGATCGCGATGCGCAGGGCATCGATCTCGTCGTCGGCGCCAAAGGCTCGCCGCTCCAGCTCATCCTGTCGAGCATCTACCAGGCCGATGTGCCGACCGGGAACATCCCGCTCTCCTCGGTCGAGGTGCTGCGCGAGAACCCCTCGGTGTCCAAGGTCATCCCGCTGGCACAGGGCGACAATTTCCGCGGCTTCCGCATCGTCGGCACCGAGCCTGCGTACCCCGAACATTATGGCGCTACCCTCGCCGAGGGCCGGCTCTGGGCGAAGACCGCCGAAGTGGTGATCGGCGCCGATGTGGCCAGCGCGCTCGGCATGGCGCTCGGCCAGCGCTTCGTCGGCAGCCACGGCATGTCCGACGACGACGCAGCACAGGGGCACGACCACGCCCCCTTCATCGTCACCGGCATCCTCAAGCCCTCGGGCAGCGTTATCGACCGGCTGATCCTCACCAGCATCGAATCGGTGTGGGACGTGCACGGAATCGAGCACGGCGACGAGCATGACGAGGGCGACCATGACCATGATGGCGACGGCGCGCAGGACCACGCGGCCGGCGAGCATGACCATGGCGACGAGGACCACGACCATGAAGCCGAAGGCCGCACGCTCGATCCGGAAGTGACCGCCCTCCTCGTCTCCTATGGCTCGCCGCTCGCCGCCGTGCAGCTCCCCGGCTTCATCAACCGCCAGACCAACCTTCAGGCCGCCGTGCCCGCGGTCGAGATCACCCGGCTGCTCCAGCTCGTCGGCCTCGGCCTCGACGCCGTGCGCGCGCTTGCCGTGCTGCTGATGCTCACCGCCGGCCTGTCGATCTTCGTCGCACTCTACACCGCCCTTCGCCAGCGGGAGGGGGACATGGCGATGCTCCGCGTCATCGGCGCCAGCCGGGCCAGCATCTTCGGCCAGATGATCTTTGAAGGCGTCGCGCTTGCCGCCGCCGGCGCCATCCTCGGCGTGCTGCTCGGCCACGGCGTCATCGCACTTGCTGCCGCCAATTTCCGCCAATTGGCCGAGCTGGGCCTCGATGCCGCACACTTCGAAATCGGCGAGGTCTGGATTGTCGGCGGCGCGCTTGCTATCGGTGCGGTTGCGGCACTGCTGCCGGCACTTCGCGTCTTCCGCGCCGACATTGCCGACACGCTGACCAACAGCCGCTAGGAGCCTTCAATGCGCCTTCTCATTGCCCTGGCCATCCTCGCCGCCCCCGCCGCCCTGGTCCCCGCCGCGCTGATGGCGCAGGGTGCCCCCGACCGCAGCCTCAAGCCCTCCGAGAGCATCTGGAAGCCCGCACCCACCCCGCCCGGCGGCGTCGCCTGGTCGGTGCTCGAATCGACCAAGGAAGTGACGCGCAAGGATGAGAAGAACCTCATCCGCTCCAAGCCGATGTTCCCCGCCGCGGTCAAGTCGCTCGCCGGGAAGCGCATCAAGCTCAATGGCTATATGCTGCCGCTGCAGAACGGCACCAACCAGACGCATTTCGTGCTGCTCGCCTATCCGCCGGATTGCCCCTTCCATCTCAACCCGATGCCGATGCAGTTCGTCGAGGTGCGCGCCGCCTCGCCGGTCAAGGTCTCCTATGATGTCCGCACCATCGAGGGCGTGCTGACGTTGCACGGCGAGGACGAGAAAGGCATCTTCTACAAGTTCAGCGAGGCCAAGGAGATCGGTTGATGCGCGCGGCATTGCTGCTGACGGTGATGCTCGCCGGCTGCACCACCACAGCCGCACCGCGCCCGGCCAATTTGGCAAGCTATCGCTGCGACCGGGTGCCGATGTTCAAGGTCAGTTTCGAGGCCGATCACGCCATGCTCGATACCGGCAGCGGCACCCCCATCCGCCTCGAGCAGCAGCCGGCCGCCTCGGGCTTCCACTATGCCTCTCCCACCCACAGCATTCGCGGCAAGGACGAGCAGCTGCTCTACACCGTCGGCCGCATGAGCCCCATCACCTGCGTGCCGTTCCGCGCGCGGCGCTGAGGGCCTTCCCCCCGCCATCCATCGCGGCTAACACCGCGGCGATGGTTGCCCATATCGACACCTGGATCTTCGATCTCGACAATACGCTCTATCCGGCGGCGTCGAGCCTGTTCCCGCAGATCGACGCGCGGATGGGCAGCTATATCCAGCGCCTGCTCGGCGTCGATGCGGCGCAAGCCTATCGCATCCAGAAAAGCTTCTATCACAGCCATGGCATGACGTTGCCGGGGCTGATGGCCGAGCATGGCGTCGATCCGCATGATTTCCTGGGCTATGTCCATGATGTCGATGTCGATGTCGTGCTGCCCGCCCCGCTGCTGGCCGAGATGATCAACCGCCTGCCGGGCCGCAAGCTGGTCTTCACCAACGCCGACGCGCCTTATGCGGAGCGCGTGCTGGCGCGGCTGGAGCTGACCGACTGTTTCGAGGCGACCTGCGATATCCATGCGCTCGGCTATGTCCCCAAGCCGCAGGCCGCCGCCTATGCGCATCTGTGCGAAACGCACAATATCGACCCCACCCGCGCGCTCTTCGTGGAAGACATGGCGCGCAACCTCGTCCCCGCCAAGGCGATCGGCATGACCACGGTCTGGATCGACAACGGCTCGGAGCAGGGCCCCGGCGTGGCGCTCGACCATATCGATTACCGTGTTCACGATGTCGGCAGCTTCCTTGCCACCACGCTTGCCCTTCTGGAGTCCGCATGACCCGTATTGAAGCCATCATCACCGAAGCCTGGGCCAACCGCGAATCGCTGACCGAGGCCAACAGCGGCCTGCTGCGCGATGCCGTGCAGGCCGCCCTCGACGGCCTCGACGATGGCAGCCTGCGCGTCGCCGAGCCCGATGGGGCCGGAGGCTGGACGGTCAACCAATGGCTCAAGCAGGCGGTGCTCCTGAGCTTCCGCCTCACCCCCAATGCCGGCATCTATGGCGGCCCCGGCAGCAGCCTGTGGTGGGACAAGGTGCCGACCAAGTTCGAAAGCTGGACTCCGGAAGATTTCCGCAAGGCCGGCTTCCGCGCCGTCCCCGGCGCCATCGTCCGCCGCGGCGCCTATATCGCGCCGGGTGCGGTGCTGATGCCGAGCTTCGTCAACATCGGCGCGCGCGTCGGCAAGGGCACCATGGTCGACACCTGGGCCACCGTCGGCAGCTGCGCGCAGGTCGGCGAGAACGTCCATATCTCCGGCGGTGCCGGCATCGGCGGCGTCCTCGAGCCCGTCCAGGCCGCCCCCGTCATCATCGGCGACGGCGCCTTCATCGGCGCCCGCGCCGAAGTCGCCGAAGGCGTGCAGGTCGGCGAAGGTGCGGTGCTCTCGATGGGCGTCTATCTCGGCGCCTCCACCAAGATCATCGACCGCGCCACCGGCGAAATCCACATCGGCAAGGTGCCCCCCTACGCCGTCGTCGTCTCCGGCACCCTCCCCGGCAAGCCCCTCCCCGATGGGTCGCCGGGCCCGAACCTCTATTGCGCCGTCATCGTCAAGACCGTCGACGCCCAGACCCGCAGCAAGACCGGCATCAACGAGCTGCTGCGGGATTAGGGTCTTGCGCTCATAGGATTGGAGCAATAGCTAACCCAATTGCGGACGCCGGGATTTTGGAGCAGGCAAGCCTTGTGAAGCCGACCCGCTTGAAGTGGCCTGCCGCCTACAACCTGTCATGTTCTCCCGACGGGCGGCTGCTTGTCTGTCTCGGGCGAAATGTAGTCATGATTGACCTTGCCGCTCGTAAGCGTCTCTGGACCAGGCATCCATTGTCTCATCCGTCAAACGCCGCGCTCGCTCCGAACGGTGAAGCTTTAGCGGTGAAGGCCACGAGCGGAAGGATCGCTGTCATTGATCCGTTTTCGGGCGAAATTTTGCACGATCACAATAACCACAAGGAGGGCGAGGGAGGCGGCGTCGCCTTTTCTCCGGACGGCACTTGGCTGGTGGATGGCTCGTGGAATGGCCACCTTACCGTCCGTCATGCAGTCGATGGCACAATCATCAGCCGCAATCATTTCGCTGGCGAGATGATAACCCGCGTGACGCACGATCAGAGCCGCTCGACTTGGCTAGTAGAGCATTCTCCCATAGTGAGGCCGGGCGAAAACATGCCTCCACCGGATTACGTGACTATTCGGCA
Source organism: Sphingomonadales bacterium (assembly GCA_038258615.1). GTDB lineage: Bacteria > Pseudomonadota > Alphaproteobacteria > Sphingomonadales > Sphingomonadaceae > Sandarakinorhabdus. The sequence goes on along the minus strand of JBBSPR010000105.1, from coordinate 601 downwards.
ATGGCCGTTCTCGTCCCAGACGACACGCACGATTTCGTACGGGCTGCATATCGAGTCCGCGACCCTGTCGCCGGACGGATCGCGTTTCTGTTACTTCCACAAGTCGTCCGAAAGGCGGGTCCACATCGCCCAGACTTCCGATGGCCAGATTCTAACAAGTAGCATCCCGCTAGAGCAAGGCGGCACCGGCAGCGAGTTGGCTTGGTCTACGGACGGTAGCTACGTCGCCGCTGTATCAAAACGTATGTTCGTGCTCTTCAGATCGTCGGACTTGGCGATTGTTGGACAAATACCCTGCCAATACCCCTCCAGCGTGGCATTTCTCCCGAACGGGGAGGATATTGTGCTCGGCTCCTGGAATACGACCATCATCACTAAGCTCAGCGATTTTATGGCAGGCTCTCTATCCACCTAGGTCGGCTTCCCAACCGCTTCGGCCATTCGCGTCTTATGAGTCTACGATTCAAGTGAGTATTGGGGCCTCCGGCGGCTGGGGCCGCAGGCTCCAAACCCCATTGATCACCCATCGCAAAATCCGGACGTGTCAGACCTCGCTCAGCCCCAAGTCCTGGGGTCTGGGGCCCCCGGCGCCAGCCGCCGG
>JBBSPR010000104.1:0-9952 GCA_038258615.1 Sphingomonadales bacterium | reverse complement strand
CGCGCACGGTCCCGGCGCGGCCTTCCAGCGCCGCCAGCGCCTTGCTCCGCTCGGGCGTCAGCCGCGGCGGCTGAATGCCCGACAGCCGATATTCGACCACATGGCGCTCGCCGAGGGCAGCCACCGAGGGCAGCACCATCCGCAGCACGCCGGCGAGCGACGCCAGATAATAGTCCGCCACCCAGTCGCACAGCCGGCGCAGCGGCTCGGGCACCGGCGGCAGCGGCAGCACGCCCGCCACGGGCCGCAGCCCCTTGCCGGTGAAGGCCGGGCCCTCCAGCCCGTCCCACACCACCCCCATGATCTGGCGCGGGCCGAGCGGCACCAGCACCGGTTGGCCGGCTTCGAGCGGCTGGCCGGGGGGCACGGCATAATCCAGCGGGCCGAGGCCCGCCTGCATCACCACCACACGAACCTGCTCCGCCATATCGTGGCGATAGCCCTCGTGCTTGACCCGCCGCAACCCAGCACTTACGCCCCGCCCATGATACCCCGCTATTCCCGCCCCAAAATGGTTGCCCTTTGGGAGCCGCAGACGCGATTCCAGATCTGGTTCGAGATCGAGGCGCATGCCACCGATGCGCTGGCCGAGCTGGGCGTGGTGCCCAAATCCGCCGCTGAAGCCATCTGGGCCAAGGGTGGCTTCGACATTGCCCGCATCGACGAGATCGAGCGGGAGACCAAGCACGATGTCATCGCCTTCCTCACCTCGGTTGCCGAGCATGTGGGGGAGCCGGCGCGGTTTCTTCACCAGGGGCTGACCAGCTCGGACGTGCTCGACACCTGCCTCGCCGTCCAGCTTGCCCGGGCTTCGGACATATTGCTGGCCGACATCGACGCGCTGCTCGCCGCCATCAAGACCCGTGCCTTCGAGCACAAGCACAGCGTCTGCATCGGCCGCAGCCATGGCATCCATGCCGAGCCGGTGACCTTCGGACTGAAGATGGCGCAGGCTTATGCCGAATTCAGCCGCAACCGGGCCCGGTTGGTGGCGGCGCGGGCCGATATTGCCACCTGTGCGATTTCCGGCGCGGTGGGCACTTTTGCCAACATCGACCCAAGAGTGGAAGCGCATGTCGCGGCCAAGCTCGGGCTGACGGTGGAGCCGGTGAGCACGCAGGTGATTCCCCGCGATCGGCATGCGATGTTCTTTGCCACATTGGGGGTGATCGCCTCTTCGGTCGAGCGGCTGGCGACGGAAATCCGGCATCTGCAGCGGACCGAAGTGCTGGAAGCGGAAGAATATTTCTCGCCCGGCCAGAAGGGCAGCAGTGCAATGCCGCACAAGCGCAATCCGGTGCTCACCGAAAACCTCACCGGCCTTGCCCGGCTGGTGCGGGGCATGGCGCTGCCGGCGATGGAGAATGTGGCGCTTTGGCACGAACGTGACATTTCACACTCCAGCGTCGAGCGGATGATCGGCCCCGATGCCACGATCACGCTCGATTTTGCGCTGGCCCGGCTGACCGGCGTGATCGAGAAGCTGATCGTCTACCCCGAGCGGATGTTAAAGAATTTGAACAAAATGGGCGGCCTCATCCATTCGCAGCGGGTGCTGCTTGCCCTTACCCAGGCCGGTGCCAGCCGCGAGGATTCCTATAGGCTCGTCCAGCGCAACGCGATGAAGGTTTGGGAATCCGACGGCGAATTGCAGCTGCAGGCGCTGCTCGAAGCCGATCCGGACGTCACCGCCTACCTTCCCCCCGCCGCCATCGCCGAAAATTTCGACCTGGGCTATCATCTGAAAGCCGTGGACACGATCTTCGAGCGGGTGTTCGGGGCGAATTGACAAGATTGCAAAGTATACGAAGTTGACACGAAACGCTGTTTTTCTGCGCGCCACCTCCTGATCGAAATGCCGGCGATTTCAAGACCATGACATATTTCGGCGTTGTAGGACAGGGCGCAAGCGGCAGGCTCAACGCGGCGGGCTGACCGCCGGTGGCAGGTCGCGACCCTTGGCGGTGAAGGCGGCGCGGACGTCCGGCCGGGCCTTGAGGGTGCGCAAGCCGGCGCGGTGGCGCTTGTCGATGGCGCCTTCCCGGTCTTCGATGAGCAGCGGCTGGAGTTTCCAGAGCATGGCGGGCGCGCGGACAGGGTCCTGAAGCTGCTCGACGACGAGGGCGGCGGCGGCGTCGGTGCGGCCGAGGCAGAGCAGGGCCACGAGCAGTGCGTCGGCGTTGGCGGGTTTGGCGTTGCTTGCAGCCGGCGCCAGCAGCGGGGCGATGGCCGCTTCTGCGTCTGGAGTGCGATCGAGCCGGGCGAGGGCGCAGGTGCGGGCGGCGTCGATGAACAGCTTTCCATAGGCCGAGGCGGCATCGGACTTGCTGGCAGCAAAATCGGTGGCGGTCAGGGCGGCTTGCGGACGATCGAGCTCGATGGCGAACAGGCCCCAGTTGATGATCTGGGCGATGAGGCCGCCGCGGCCTTCCATCCGCGACTTGGCCAGGCTTTCGTAGCGGGCGAGCGCCTCGTCATCGCGGCCGAGATGGCCGAGCAGCCGGGCTTCGAGATCGACGAGCCAGAGATCTTCCTCGGGCAGCGCATCGAGGGCGGCGGCATCCGGCGCGGCGGCGGCGGCGACGACAAGCGCATCAGCCTCGCGGGCGGCGTTGTTGAGGGCGCTGGCGTAAGCCAGGCGGGCGGCGCCATCTGCGGGATCGGCATCGAAACGGGTTTTCGTGCGCGCCACTTCCGCGGCGCTGGCGGTGCGGGCGCCCGGTCCGAGGCGGGTTTCGATGGCGGGCCAAAGGCCCGTGTAGCGGCGGTCGATCGCCATGTTGAGCAGTGCCGAGGCCTTGTAAACGCGCGCCAGCAGGGCAGTCGCCTCCTCGGTGCGGCCCTGCGCCAGCAGGCCGGCAATGGCGCCCTCGATCAGGCCATCGACGACACCTTCGCTCGGCGTGCCCTGCAGCCATCCGGCGTTGATGAGCGTGAGATCGAGATCGAAGACGCGCGGCTGATCATCGATCAGGGCGTTGCGCAGACGATAGACCATATCAGGGGTTACAAGCGCGAGCGCCTTGGGATCGGTGGTGGCGAGCAGCACCAGCGTTTCCGACGCCGGCAGGTGCTTGTCGGTGAACAACTGCAGCTTGAACAGGGTGGAGAGCACGGCAACATTGGGGGCTGGATCGGTGGCGACGGCGAACTCCATCGCCGTGCGCGCCTCTTCCAGCCGATTCAGCCGGGCAAGGATGAAGCCGCGCAGCTGCTCGATGCGGCCGCGCTCGGCGGGCAGGCTGGTGCGGGCGAGGGCGGCCTCAAGGCCGGCGAGGGCCTCGGCCTCGCGGTTTTCGTTCATCAGCGTGAGGCCCTGCTGGATGGCGGCTTGCACCGCCGGGCTGATATCGAGCGGTTGCGCTGCCAGCGGGGCGGCGGCGAGGAGGAGGGCAAGGGCCAGAATACGCATGGTGCCAACATGGCCGCAGCGGCGAGGGCTGGCAATGCTGCGCATGTCGCGGCAAACTCGCTGCAGCGGGAGCAAATGCCATGGCGCGGGTCGAGTTCTTCTTCGATTGTTCGAGCCCCTGGACCTATCTGGGTTTCGACGGGCTGGTGAAGGCGCAGGCACGGGACGGCTTCGAGATCGCCTGGCGACCGTTCCTCGTGGGGGGCGTGTTCAACACGGTCAACAAATCGGTCTATGAGGCGCGCGCCGCCGAGGCGAGCCCCAAGACCCTGTATTTCTGGAAGGATCTGCACGACTGGATCCGCCGATCGGGGCTGGCGATCAAGTGGCGGCCGAGCATCTTTCCGATCAATTCGGCGCGCGCGATGCGATGCGCGCTGCTCGCCGACGATGCCGGGGTGTGCGAGGCGTTCGCGCGGCGGACCTTCGAGCTTTACTGGGGGGAGGACCGGGATATCGCCGACGCCGCTGTGCTGGCGGAGGCGTGTGCGGCGGCAGGGCTGGATGCGGCAACGACGCTGGCGGCGGCGGACAGCCCCGAGTTGAAGGCGCGGCTGCGGGCGAACACCGACGAGATCATCGCGCGTGGCGGCTTCGGCACGCCGACCTTCTATGTGGGCGACGACATGTACTTCGGGCAGGACCGGCTGGTGCTGGTGCGCGAGGCGCTGGCGCGGCAATGAAGCCGCCCGACCTGCCGCCCGAACTTCCGCGCGACCTGCCGCCGTGCGATGTGGTGATGCGCGGCGGGATCACCTCAGGGCTGGTGTATCCCGGCGCGCTGGCGGTGCTGGCGCAGCACTGGCAGTTTCGCAACATCGGCGGCGCATCGGCGGGGGCGATCGGCGCCGGGGTGCTGGCGGCAGCGGAATATGGGCGCCGCAGCGGCACCAACCCGGCGGCGTTCGACGAGATGGCGCGCATTCCGGCGGAGCTTGGCGCGCGCGCGAACTATCGGCTGCCGACACGGCTCCAGCGGCTGTTCCAGCCGGCACCGGCGCTGGCCCCGGCGATGGCGCTGGTGTGGGCGATGCTGCGGGCGAAGGCGAAGCGGCGAGGTGTGCTGATCGACCTGCTGGCGAGCGTCTGGCCGGGGCTGGTGATGGCAGCCGGACTCGCCGCGCTGGCAGTGGTGGCGCTGGCGGTGCAGCCAGTCGACGGCGGGTGGTTGTGGCTGGCGGGGCTGACGGTGTTCGGCGGCGCGCTCGGTGGCTGGCTGGTGCTGCTGCTGGGCGGCTGGCGCTTCGACCTGGTTCGGCTCGGCATGGGGCTGTGCCCCGGCAGCGTGGCGGGCTGGGACGCAGCGACGCCGCTTGCGCGGCTGCGCGATGACGGGGCACTGGCCGACTGGATGCATGCGGTGATCCAGCAGTTGGCGGGCCGGGGAAGCGAGGCGCCGCTGACGATGCGCGACCTTTGGCGGGCGGACCGGTTCGAAGCAGATGGCGGCGAGCCCGAGCGGGCGAGCGAGTGGGATGCGGAGCGCGATATCGACCTGCTGCTGACGACGACCAATGTGTCCCAACGGCTGCCGGCGAGCTTTCCGTTTCTGGAAGCCTCGGGCACGACATTGTATTTCCTGGAGGGCGACCTGCGGCGGGTTCTGCCAGCGGCTGTGGTGGCGCATCTGGTGGCTGCTGCCGACCCGCGCTTCGTGCTGGAGAAGGACGGCCGCCAGTTCCACCGCCTGCCCTACCCGCCCGACCTGCCGGTGCTGCTGGGGCTGCGACTGTCCTTGAGTTTTCCGCTGCTTATCGCGGCGGTGCGGCTTTGGGTGACGCAGGGGTGGACGCGCGGCAACCCGGCCTCGAGGGCCAATGCGCTGGCGCGGCTCCAGCCGATCTGGTTTTCCGATGGCGGGATCACGTCCAACTTTCCGGTGTCCAGCTTCGATGCGCTGCTGCCGAGCCGGCCGACCTTCTGCATCAATCTGGCCAATATGGATGAGCGCGACCAGCGGCTCGGCAAGCCGCCGATCGTGCGGATGACACAGACCAATGCCGATGGGCTGATGGTGCCGCACGGCGCTGCGGCGGATCGCAGCGTGCGGGGATTTCTGGCGGCGATGGTCGAATCGGCGCGCAACGGCCGCGAGAACGAGCTGGCGGCAATGGCAGGGCAGCGCGACCGGATCGTGACCATCCTGCTCGACCCGACAAGCCAGGGCGGGCTGAACCTCGACATGGACGGGGCCACGATCGAGGCGCTCGATGCCGCGGGGCGCACGGCGGGGGCGATGCTGAACGCGCGCTTTGCGCCGGGGAGTGCTGCGTGGCGCAACCATCGCTGGCTGCGGCTGCGCTCGTCACTGGCGGCGATCGAGACGGCCACGCTGCAGTTCGGGCGCAATGCGCGCAGGATCGATGCGGGGGGCGCCAGCTATGTGCGGCAGGAGCTGCGCTACAGCCTGGGCGAAGTGCCCTCCTATGGTTTTGGCGGCGCCCATCATGCGCGGGCGCTGCTCTGGGCGCGGCGGCTGGCCTGGGGGGCGGTGCTGATGGAGCGCGCGGGCCAAGCCCCGCCGGGGCCGTCGCTGTTCAGCGGTGCGCGCCCGGATTCGCACTCACCGACGCCGGTGAAGGGCGCGCCGCGGCCGGGTGCCACGCTGGTGCTGCAGCCGAACCGGGGACGTGACCCGCGCAAGCGCTAGCGTGTTTCGGAAATATCGGGCCCCGGCTTTCCGATTGCAATGATAGCGTGGTGCCGGATGAGGGGATTGAACCCCCGACCTTCGGTTTACAAAACCGCTGCTCTACCGCTGAGCTAATCCGGCGCGCCGCGAATGCCTTGCTGAAAAGCGCTGCAGATCGCAAGGGGCAAAGGCCCCGGACAAGGTATTGGCGGGCCGATGTCGGTTGACCGCGCGAGGTGCTGTAGTCGTTGCGAGGTGGCCAGCGGCGTGGCAGAACCCATGACATGCCGAATCCTCTTCACCTTTTCCTCGCGTCCGTGCTCGTGGTTGCGCCGGCTTTGGCGCAGCAGACGGGAGACTGGATGCTGGCGCCCTCTCCATCAGGTGGCTATCTTGTTCCCGGCACGGTGCGTGCAGTGAGCGGCCAATCGGTGACGCTGGCATTCGGTGAGGAGACGCGCAGCCACCTTGCGGGCGAACTGCAGCCGCTGGCCTGGACGGTCGATTCGAAGATCGAATGTGCCACCGATGCAGGCGAGTGGCAGGATGTGACGATCATGGCGGTGGACGGCGCTGCGGGGATAGTGACTGTTCGGCCCGATACCGATCCAGTTTCGCGGCGCACCGGTTTCGCACGCTGCCGGGTGCCGACATACCCCTGACGCTGCGGAGCGCCGGATCAGGGCAGCAGCGCAAACACCACACAGGCATCGTCTTCCAGCCGCTCGAACGGCGGCTGCAGGCTGACCTGTACGGCGGGTGCCCCGGCCACGCGGCTGCCGGTGACCATGATCGGCGGCGGTGGTGGTGGCGGTGGTGGGGCAGCGGCATATTGCACATCGGTGCGGGATTCGGCGCGGCCATAGCTCGGCCAGCCGGCGAGCACGTCGGTCTGGCAGGCGCGGCTGGTGGGATCGATGACCTTGACTGGCCCCAAGCGGCTGCCGGTGGCTTCGGCGGCGGCGCGGGCGCGGCGGGTGGCATCCTTCACCGCCTCGACCTGCAGGAAGGTTTTCGCGGCATTGTCGGGTTCGAGGCTGAAGCGGACGGGGTCGATCGCCTGGGGCTTTGCTGCCACCACGGCGGCATAGGCAGCTTCGAGCGCTGCCAGATCACGGACCTCGAGCGAAAGATTTGCCTGCACCTCGTAGCGCTCGATCTTGTCGGCGCGGTCGTTGGTCTGGAGATTGCCCTCCTTGTCCTTGTACTGTTCGTAGAGCGGCGTGGTGCGGAAGGTGGTGGCAATGCGCACCCGGTCGGCACCCTGGCTGCGCAGCACCGAATCGATCTCGCGCACCTTGGCGGCGGCAGCAGCCAGGGCGGCATCGGACGTGCGCTCGACGGCGCTGAACCTTGCCCCGAACTGGGCGCGATTGGCCTGGATCTCGGTGCGGACCATGCCGATCGAAGCGATGACGGGCTCGCGCATCCACCAGGGGGCCGGGACATAGCGCGCACCAAGCTCGGCGGGGGGCACTTGTGCTGCGGCGGGGGTGGCGATCAGCGCGAGGGCGGCAAGGGCAGAAACACGGGTGATCATGGGGACGTCTCCGGGGGTATCAGGGGCAGCCGAATGCGCAGGCGGGATCGTCCTTCATGTAGATGATCCGCACGATCGTGCTGCCGCGATCCCGGCGGGGATCGGTGAAGGCGGCGGCGATGGTGCCGGCTTCAGGCGCCATCAGCATGTCGGTGGTGCGGCCGAAGGCATCGGCCATGGTGGCGACGAGCTGACCCTTCTCCACTTTCGATCCGAGCGGCGCGAGCAAGGTCGCCCAGCCGCCGCGCGGGGCGCGGACGACGGCAAGCACGTTGCCGACGACCATTGCGGCCGGCGGCTCCGTGGCGGCACCGGGCAGCATCTTCTGCTCGCGCATCAGGTTGCGGAGGCCATCGACGCCGCGCTTCACCAACACCGCATCGAAGCGCTCGGGCATGCCGAGCTCGAGCGTCACCGCCGGCACGCCGTCATCGGTCAGCGTGTTTTCGACGGTGCCCTTGTCGCCGCGATCGAGCTTGAGGACATCGGGGGCGAGCAGCTCGGCCATGCGCTTCGTCCGCGCCGTGGAGGCGAAGGCGTACATCACATAGGACGTGCCGCGTGACTGGGTGTGGAGATCGACCGCGAGATCGGCATTGGGGCGCAGCAGCTTCTGCCAGAGCAGGGCGGCGTGATGATCGACATAGCCGCCATCGAGCTTGCCCGGCATCGCGCGGTTGAGGTTGGCGGCGGCGCGGCTGTCGTTGGCGGCGAACTCGCGCGTGCCCTGCAGCAACCCCGGCGGGTTGAGGCCGGGCACTGCGACCAGCGTGCCGGAAAGTGCTGCCGGATCGAGCCCTGCGACCAGCCTGTGGATGACATCGATGCCGTTGAGCTCATCGCCATGGATGCCGGCGGTCACCAGCAGCCGCGGGCCGGGGCGGGCGCCCTTGACGACGATGACCGGCACCAGCCACCGCTGGCCGGTTGCGGTTTCGCCGGCGCGGAACCAGTAGCGTGTCGTCTGGCCTGCCGGGGTATCGGCTGCATCGAGCGCGTCGATGACTGCAATGCCGTCGAGCATGCCCACCGGCTCGGTTTGGGCAGCGATCGGCTGGGCCAGCAGCAACGCCGTCGCTGCGCCTCCAACCAGGCGGATCATGCTTCGCCGGGCACGCTGGCGATGATGCGCAGCGCGTGGATGCGATCGGGCGCCATCAGTTCGCCAAGGGCGGCATAGACGGCGCGCTGGCGGGCGATGCGGCTCATGCCGGCAAAGGCGGCAGCGCTGATGGTGATGGTGAAATGCGATTCGGCATCATCGCCGCGGTGCCCGACATGGCCGCGGTGATGATGGCTGTCATCAGCCACATCGAGCGACGCCGGTGTGAGGGCGGCCGTGAGGCGGGATGCGATTTCGGTGGCGAGCGGGCCCATGGCGTCTCCTGTCCGCCCCGCAATAGCCGCGCGGGCGGACAAAAGACATGGTTTTTGCGGGGCTGTGGGCGGGTTTAGGCTTGTGCCAGCCGCCGCCGCCGCATGCTGCTGCCGACCAGGCCGAAGCCGGTGATGAGCATGGCCCAGCTGGCCGGCTCTGGCACCAGCGCAGGCAGATCGGCGGTGGTGATGCCGGCGTAGCGCACACGGGCCTGCGAATAATTGTAGAAGCCGAAGGCGCCATCCGCGAAGGTGCCGCCGATATTGAACTGCTCGACATCATCGACGAGCACGCGGACGTTGCTGGCGGTGAATTCGATATCGAAGCGATATTCGGTGCCATCGGACCAGCCGGTGCTGCCGAGTGTGCTGGCGCGCGCCAGCTCGGTGATGCCGGCATTGTGGCACCATGCGCTGTTTCCGTTCGACAGGCCCTGCGACACCCGTGAGATGGCGAGGCCGGCAACGGCCGTGCAGCCGCCGCTGGCCTGCGTGCCCTGCTTCCAGTCGATGAGCAGGAAATCGGTGGCGCTGGCCGTGAGATCGCCGGACTTGAAGCCCAGCACGAAGCCCATGAAATCATCGTCGGTGAAGGGCGCATAATGCTGGATGGTGCCGCTGAGCCGCGTGCCCTGGGCGTTGCCCGGCGCGAAGAACACGGTGGGCAGCGCCGTGTTGACGGTCTGCACCACGGAATTGCCGCCGGCCTCCACATTCCAGGTGCCGCTGCCCTGTGCGGTCCAGCTGGACAGATTCACCGGAACCTCGGTGGTGGCGATGGCCGGTGCAGCCAGCAGTGCGGCTGCAGTGATGAGGGTGGTTTTCAGCATCGGTTTTCTCCCATTCCTGTGCTGGTGCCCCTGCGACGCGCGCGACACACCTTGTTAACCTGCCATGGCAGGCCGGGGCTGAATTGTAGAAATCCGCCAAAATGCCGGGGCGCAGGGTACAAAGCGAGATGAGAAAAGCGGCTGGCGCTATGCGGCAACCT
>JBBSPR010000103.1:0-10045 GCA_038258615.1 Sphingomonadales bacterium | reverse complement strand
CGCTACCGCGCCGCCATGGCCCAAGCGCTTGCTGCCATCCCGGGTGTCACCATCCTCGTCGGGCACGCCACGGCACTGCTCCGGCACGATGGGGCGGTTATCGGCGTGCATACCGCCGAAGGCGACATTCGCGCTCAGGCGACAGTTCTCACAACCGGCACCTTCCTAGGCGGTGTCATGCATCGCGGCGCCGAGCGTGCGCCCGGCGGTCGGCTGGGCGCGCAGGCTTCGACGCTTGGTGATGCGCTGCGCCATCTAGGGCTCCCGGTGGCGCGCTTGAAGACCGGCACACCGCCCCGCCTCGACGCGCGAACCATCGACTGGGCACGCCTGGATTGGCAGTTTGCGGACCCGGATGACCCCTGTTTCGGCCCGCCACCCCCCGCGCGCACCCCGCCGCTGCCCTGCGCCATCACGCGCACGACCGTTGAAACCCATCAGATCATCCGCGCAAACCTCCAGCGCTCGGCGCTTTATGGCGGGTACATAAGCTCGGTCGGCCCACGCTACTGCCCGTCCATCGAGGACAAGGTGGTCCGCTTCGGGGATCGCGACGGCCATCAGATTTACCTCGAGCCCGAAGGCTATGATGACATCAGCATCTACCCGAACGGCCTTTCCACGTCGCTCCCGGAAGACGTCCAGCGCGCGATGCTCGCCACCATTGCCGGGCTCGAGCACGCACATATTCTCAAGCCCGGCTATGCCATCGAATATGATCACGTCGATCCACGCGCTCTGAAGCCGACGCTCGAAGCGCATCATTTGAACGGCCTTTTCCTCGCCGGCCAAATCAACGGGACCACCGGTTACGAGGAGGCTGCCGCCCAGGGGCTTGTCGCAGGTGCCAATGCCGCCGCCGTCGCATGCGCACTGGCTCCCCTCCTCATCGGCCGCGACCAAGGCTATATCGGCGTCATGATCGATGACCTCGTGACCCATGGCGTCAGCGAGCCCTATCGCATGTTCACCTCACGCGCCGAATATCGGCTGCGGCTGCGCACCGACAACGCCAGCGAGCGGCTTGGTCCGGCCGCGATCGCTCATGGCCTGATCGACGCCACACGCTCGTCACAGCTGCAAGCCGATCTCGTCGAGCGCAGCGCAGCAAGGACCCTGCTCCACATGCTGCGCGCAACGCCGCATCAGCTGACGATGAATGGCATCGAAACACGTCAGGACGGTGTAAGCCGCAGCGCCTTCGAATGGCTGCGCTTTCCGATGGTCGGCGCCGAGGAAGCCCTGCGGATTTGGCCGGAACTGTCGACCCTGCCGCGTCCGCTGCTCGATACTCTGGTCACCGACGCGCGCTACGCCACCTATGTCGAACGACAAGAGCAGGACCTGCAGTCCTTCCGTCGCGATGAGAACCTCCAACTGCCCGAGACGCTGGATTACCGAGCCATTCCCGGCGTCGGCCATGAGATGGCGGAGCGGCTGGCCGCTGCTCGTCCATCCACGCTGGGCGCCGCCGGCCGCGTTCCCGGCGTGTCACCGGCAGCGCTTATCGCACTGCTGCCGTTCGTGCGCCGCGCCGCATGATCGATCGGATCGGGTTTGGGGCTGCGTTCGATGTTCCACGTGAAACATTGGTGCGGCTGGATCGCTACGCTGCGCTGCTGGCAGATTGGCAAACCCGGATGAACCTCGTCGGCCCGAGCACGCTACCCCAGACGTGGCATCGTCACTTCGCCGACTCGGCACAGCTCCTGCCGCTCGCTGGGAAGGGCTTGCACTGGCTCGACATCGGTGCCGGCGGCGGCTTCCCCGGCCTCCTCATTGCAACGATCGATCCGAAATCTCGCGTCACCCTTGTCGAATCGATTGCCAAAAAGTGTCGATTTCTGGAGACTGTGGCTTCGGAGCTTGGATTGGACGATCGCGTGAGAATCGAGAACCGTCGCATCGAAGCGCTGCCGCTGCAGCGTTTCGACATCATCACAGCGCGGGCACTTGCACCGCTTGCCCAAATCTTCGAATGGGCGCGGCCCTTTGCCGATACCACGACACAATGTCTGCTTCCCAAAGGCGCCCGCTGGGCGGAGGAGGTCGCAGCCGCGCAGCGGCGCTATCATTTCACCCATGCAACGCATCCGAGCATCACCGACGACCAGGCGCGAATCATTGTCGCGCTTGATGTGGTGCCGCGATGATCATAGCCTTGGCGAACCAGAAAGGCGGCGTGGGCAAGACCACGACCACGATCAACCTGGCAACCGCGCTCGCCGCCTCAGGCCTGCGCGTGCTGGTGGTGGATTGCGATCCCCAGGGCAATGCCTCGACAGGACTCGGCATCGATCGCAAAGCCCGGGACGTTTCCACCTATCAGGTCCTGATCGGAGACAATGAAGCCGCCGAGGCGCTGCTGCCCACATGTGTGCCAGGGCTGATGATCATGCCCGCTGCAGCGGCATTGTCAGGCGCCGAGATCGAACTTGTCGAAATGGCGCAGCGCAGCCACCGCCTGGCGAACGCGTTGGAAACGCTCAAGGAGTTCGATTTCATCCTGATCGATTGCCCGCCGTCGCTAGGTCTCCTCACCGTCAACGCGCTTGTCGCCGCGGACCAGGTGATCGTGCCGCTGCAGGCCGAATTCTTCGCGCTCGAAGGGCTCAGCCAATTGCTCGGCACCATCGAGCGCGTGCGCGGCAAGCTCAACCCCGGGCTCAAGCTGCTCGGCATCCTCCTCACCATGGTCGATCGCCGCAACCGTCTGAGCGAGAATGTCGCCGATGATGTGCGCAGCGTGATGGGTGCCAAGGTGTTCGACACCATGATCCCGCGCAACGTCCGTCTTTCCGAAGCCCCGAGCCACGGCCTGCCGGCACTGCTCTATGACAATCGCTGCGCCGGGTCCGAAGCCTATATGGCGCTCGCCCGCGAGCTGCTCGGCCGCACCCGCACTGCAATTCCAGCCGAGGCGCTCTGATGGCCGAAAAGAAACGCATGTCGGGGCTTGGACGCGGGCTTTCCGCCCTGCTCGAAGAGGCAAGCAGCCCGGCCGCCGCCGCCAGCGCGACCCGGCTGTCGCTGGCGGACATCGTCGCCCACCCCACCCAGCCGCGCCGCCAGTTCGCGCCCGAAGCCATGGCCGAGCTTGTCGCCTCGGTGAAGGCGCATGGCGTGCTGCAGCCCATCCTCGTTCGGCCCGTCGCCGGCGATCGCTACGAAATCGTCGCTGGCGAGCGGCGCTGGCGGGCATCGCAGGCAGCCGGTGCGCACGACATCCCGGCGCTCATCAAGCCGCTTGACGATGGCCAAGCCTTTGAATTTGCGCTCATCGAGAATATCCAGCGCAGTGATCTCAATGCCATGGAAGAGGCTCGCGGGTATCGCCGCCTGATGACCGAGTTCGGCCACACCCAGGCGGCCATGGCCGATATCATCGGCAAGTCGCGCAGCCATGTCGCCAATCTGCTGCGGCTGCTCGATCTCCCCGAAGCCGTCCAGACGATGCTCGAAGCGGGTGAACTCTCCATGGGCCATGCGCGCGCGGTGGCGGCCGCAGCCGATCCGATGACATTGGCGCAGCGGGTGATCAAGGAAGGGCTTTCGGTCCGCGCCACCGAGACGCTCGCAGCCGGCACCAAGACCCCGCGTCCTCGTCACGCCCTTGCAGCCCCTGCCACCACCAACGACGCCAACCTAGAGGCGCTCGAGCTGCAGCTCGCCGAGCAGATCGGCATGCCGGTGGCGCTCGCCATGGGCGCTGCAGCGAACAGTGGCAGCCTCACCGTGCGTTTCGACAGCCTGGACCAGCTCGACTGGCTGTGCGCGCGGCTTGGGGGTTAGAGTGTGTTTCGCAAAAGTGGGCACCGGTTTTGCGATAAAAACACACTGAAACAAAGAATTAGACCCGCGCCAGCCGCACAACCAGCGCATGCGCAAGCAGATCCCCGGCGCTGCCACTCGACTTGACCGCCCGCTCCGCCGCCAGCGTTGCAGCAAGCGCCTCGCCCAGCGTCCTGGCGCTGAAGCGCTGCAGCGCGGCAAGCCAAACCTTTTTTTCCTTGAAGAACACTGGTGGCCGTGCGGCATCCACCGCCGCCTCGGCCCGCTGGCCACGATCGATCGCCAGCCGCATTTCCGCCAGCTGCGCCAGTCGGCTGCCAAGCTGGCGCAGCACCACAATCCCGAAGCCATCCGGCATGGCGCTCAGCAACGCCACGGCCTCCGCCTTGCGCCCCGCAAGCACCGCCTGCAACAGCGCGCCCAAGTCAAACGGATCGATCCCGGCCGCCACCGCAGTGAGCGCGCCCGCATCGAGCGGCTGCGGCGCATCGGGCCTGGCATCGACGTAGAGCGCCAGCTTTTCCAGCTCGCTGCGGATCAGCGTGCGGTCGCCGGCATTGGCATCAAACAGCATCTGCAGCGCCTCCCGGTCGGGCCGCAGCCCGAACTCCGCCGCCATGTCCTTCAAATCGCCCGGCCCCGTCTGCCGGCTCTCGATCGCCAGCACTCCGGGTCGCCCCGCCAGCGCCAGCAGCGCGCTCGATTTCTTCAGCCCTTCCGCCACCGCAATCACCGGATTGCCCGGCGGCGCATCGAGCAGCCGCGCCAGCGCCGGGGCGGACTTGTCATCGACACCATCAACCCGCACCACGCTCTGCCCGCCGAACATCGAAATGCCGCCTGCAGCCGCCACCAGCGCCTCCGGATCGGCAACGATCTGCTCCCCCGTCAGCCGCTCCAGCCCCATCGGATTGGCCGGGTCGACCAGCCCGCGGACGATCCGCCCGGCATGCTCAAGCGACTGGCTGGGATCATAGCCGTGCAGCAGAACCAGCCGCAGTCCATCGGGCCAGCGGCGGGACAGTTCGCCGACGCGCGCGTTCACCCCGGCAGGCCCTCAGCGGCCGCGCGCGAACAGCGCCAGCTTCGCGCTGATCTGGCGAGCGATCTCGGTGGAAAGTCGTTCCAATGCAGTGGCTTCCGCCGCGACAACCGCATAGTTGGAGCTCACCCGATCGATGCCTGAATCGGAGCCGGCGGTCGCATCGAGCACAACGGCGTTGGTGGTCGTATCGACCAGCCGGTAGCGCGCCCGCAGCGTCCGCCGCTCGCGCGCCGCCGAGTTGTCGCCGCGCACACCAAAGGCAACGATCTGGTCATCGAGCTCGATCTCCAGCCGGTAACGGGCATCGTCCACCGGCCCACCCAGCCGATCGAGCAGCGCCTGGCGCACCAGAAACCCGGATCGGTCGGGGATGGGTGCCACGCTGATGTTGCAAAAGCTCGCCGCCGCCGACCCTGCGGCCCCACCCGAGTAAATCGGGGACAGCCCGCAGCCAGCCAAAGCCAGCGCCGCAGCGGCAAGGGCTGGCCTAAGCAACAAGGTTCACCAGCCGGTCGGGGACCACGATCACCTTGCGCGGCGCCTTGCCTTCGAGCGCGCGAACCACCTTGTCGCGCGCCAGCACCTCGGCCTCCAGCTCGGCCCGGTCCCGGCCCTTCCCCGTGTCGAAACTGTCGCGCAGCTTGCCGTTGATCTGGATGGCGATCGTCACCTGATCATCCACCAGCAGCGCCGGATCGGCAACAGGCCAGGCGGCATCGCACACCATGCCCTCCAGCCCGCGCGCCGCCCAGCCCTCTTCGGCCAGATGCGGGCACATCGGCGCCACCAGCTGCAGCAGCACCGGAATGGCGGCAGTGCGCGTGGCGGAAGGTGCGGCCCGCTCCAGCGCATTCACCAGCTCATATAGCTTGGCGACGGCCTTGTTGAACTGCAGCCGGTCGATATCCTCGGTCACCCCGGCAATGGTGCGGTGCAGCACACGCGCCAGCTTGTTGTCGCTGGCGTCGCCAGCCACGGCATCATCGCTCGCCAGCCGCCAGACGCGCTGCACGAACCGCCAGGCGCCATCGATACCCGATTCAGACCAGGCGAGGTCGCGCTCGGGCGGGCTGTCGGAGAGCATGAACCAGCGCACCGCATCGGCCCCATAGGTGGCGATGATCGCGTCCGGATCGATGGTGTTCTTCTTCGATTTGGACATTTTCTCCGCACGCCCGAGCGCCACCGGCAGCCCGGTCGCCGTCTCGATCAGCGCCCCCTCACGCCGCTCCACGGCCCCTGGCTCAAGCCAGGCCCCGGCTTCCGACTTGTAGGTCTCGTGCGTCACCATGCCTTGCGTGAACAGCCCGGCAAACGGCTCGGCCACATCGAGCTTGCCGATGTGCGACAGCGCCCGCGTCCAGAAGCGCGCATAGAGCAGATGCAGGATCGCATGCTCCACCCCGCCGATATACTGGCCCACCGGCAGCCACTGCTCGGCCACCGCACGGTCGAACGGCTTATCCGCCGGCGCACTGGCGAAGCGGATGAAATACCAGGAGGAATTGGTGAAAGTGTCGAGCGTGTCGGTCTCGCGCCGCGCCGGCTTGCCGCACACCGGGCAATCGACATGCTTCCAGCTCGGATGGCGGTCGAGCGGGTTGCCTGGCGCATCGAAGCTCACATCCTCGGGGAGCACCACCGGCAGCGCCTCGCGCGGCACCGGCACCGGCCCGCACGCATCGCAATGAATGATCGGGATCGGCGTGCCCCAATAGCGCTGGCGCGAAACCCCCCAGTCACGCAGCCGATACTGCGTCGTGCCCTGTCCCCAGCCCTCGGCCTCGCCGCGCGCGATCACCGCAGCCTTGGCGGCATCGACCCCCATGCCGTCGAGGAAGTGCGAGTGCACCAGCACGCCGGAGCCGGTGTAGGCCTCATCCTGGATCGGCACATCGGCCTCGCCTTCGGGGGCCACAACGCGCGGCACCGGCAGCGCATATTTGCGTGCGAAATCAAGGTCGCGCTGGTCATGCGCCGGGCATCCGAAAATGGCGCCGGTGCCATAATCCATCAGCACGAAATTGGCGACGAACACCGGCAACCGAATGGCGGGATCGAGCGGATGCACCACCTCCAGCCCGGTGTCATGGCCGCGCTTTTCCTGCGTCTCGATGTCGGCGGTGGCAGTGCCCCCGGCCCGGCATTCGGCGATGAAGGCGGCAAGGGCAGGGTCAGTCTCGGCGAGCGCCAGTGCGAGCGGATGCTCGGCGGCAATCGCAGCAAAGCTGGCACCGAACAGCGTGTCGGGGCGGGTCGTGAACACCTCGAAGCCATCATCGCGCCCCGCAAGCGCGAAGCGGAACTTCATGCCGCGCGACCGGCCGATCCAGTTCTCCTGCATCAGCCGCACCTTCTCGGGCCAGGCGTCGAGCGTCGCCAGCCCTTCGAGCAATTCATCGGCAAAGTCGGTGATGCGCAGGAACCACTGGCTCAGCCGCCGCCGCTCCACCAGCGCCCCCGAACGCCAGCCGCGGCCATCGATCACTTGCTCATTGGCAAGCACGGTGTTGTCAATCGGATCCCAGTTGACCGCCGACTCCTTGCGATACACCAGCCCGGCTTCGAGCATGTCGAGGAACAGCGCCTGCTCCTGCCCATAATAATCGGGGTCGCATGTCGCCAGCTCACGCGACCAGTCGAGCGCGAACCCCAGCCGCTGCAGCTGCGCCTTCATGTTGGCGATGTTGGCGCGCGTCCAGGCGCCGGGATGCACCTTGCGCTCCATTGCGGCATTTTCGGCCGGCATCCCGAAGGCATCCCAGCCCATCGGATGCAGCACCTCGAAGCCCTGGGCGCGGCGCGTCCGCGCAATCACATCGCCCATGGTATAGTTGCGCACATGGCCGATATGGATGCGCCCCGAAGGATAGGGAAACATCTCAAGCACATAGGCCTTGGGCTTGGGGCTGTCATCGCGCGCGCGAAAGCTCCCGGCCGTGTCCCATGCGGCCTGCCAGCGCCGCTCGGCGGCGCCTGAATCGAACTTTTCCGCCATCTGCCGTGGTCAGCCGATCATCTGGGCGCGGCGCAGGTCGCGCGCACGGCCGAGGATCACTTCCTCCAGCTTCTGCACCGTGCCGGCGCGCACCGCGGCATCGACCCAGCCCGAGCCGGCGAGCGTCTGCCGCACGGCAGATACCTTCAGCGCATCGGCGCGCAGCTCGGTATCGAGGATCGCCACGGTCACCTTCACCCGCTCATTGGGGGCCGCCGGCGTGCTGTACCAGTCGGTCACGATCACGCCGCCGTTCGAATCGACCTGCATGATCGGCATGAAGCCCAGCGTGTCGAGCGAGGCGCGCCACAGATAGGCGTTCACCCCGATGGTCGTCACACGCGCCGGTGCTTCCCGGCTGGCCAGGCCCTCCTCGCGGGATTTGCCGCAGCCCGAGAGCGTGGTGGCAAGCGCGATCACAAGGGCGGAAGCGAGCAGGGCTGAGGGGCGACGCATCGTCAATCTTTCAGTGCAACGGATGCACGCATATAAGCCGCCCCAAGCCATTGCGCCAATCCCTTCCGCCGCAACGCAAGGTCACCGCCCAAACTGTGGGCTTCAAACCACAGATGCATAAAAATGCGGGGCAACCGGGTTGCTCAGCAGTCGTTAAGCTATGGGCGGCAAGATGAGGGACTGGTAGGGCGAAATGATGACCGGGACGTCTGATTCGCGCGCAATGGCAAGCGCTTTGGCATGGGCACTGCCCGTGGCAGCAGCTCTGTGCGCCGCTGCGCCGGCATTGGCTGCAAAGGCCCCCGGCAAGCCCAAGCTCGTGCTCGAGACGCCGCTCACCCCGTTCAAGTCGCCGGTCATCGACGACAGCACCAATTTCAGCTTCACCGTGCCCGGCGCAGCTTCGGCGCGCGCGCAGACGGTCGAGCGTGCCTTCCGCTTCACGCCATCGGGCCAGAGCGACAATCGCAAGGCGCTTTCGGTCGGCGTCGCCACCCGCGTAAACACCCCCGCCCCCGATCGTTCGCGCACCCTGGCGGCGGCCGATCCCATCGTCGTCAACAACCGCGCCTATAATCTCGATGTCTCGATCGCGTGGAAGGGCTTCGCGATCAACACCGGCTACAGCCACACCGAGCCTGCGGAGCGCACGGCACCGCTCGCCAGCATCCGCGATTCGGTCGATCTCGGCCTGAGCTTCGGCGGCGCCAACTGGCGCACCAGCCTTCAGGGCACCGCCGAGGAGCGCATCGACCTTGGCTTCGCACCCGTCGATCGCCGCTATTCGGTGGCGCTGGGTGGGGCCTATATGGTGGCACCGCGGCTGTCGGTCACCGGCGGCGTCCGCTACAAGCTGGCCCCGGAAGCGCCGACGCCGCTCGAAAGCAACCGCGCCGACCAGTCGGTGTACGTCGGCACCAACATCGCCTTCTGATCGGGATTTGACCATCGCCGGCCTTCCCCAGGGTGCCGATGCGCCCGCCGATCGTCTCGCCGCCGCTCGCCTCGCCGACGTGCAGTACCACATCCGCAGCGCCTGTCGCACCAGCGGCCGCGATCCCGCAACAGTGGCACTCATCGCGGTCAGCAAGACCTTCGGCGCCGATGCCATCACCCCGCTGCTCGCCGCCGGCCAGCGCCGCTTCGGGGAGAACCGCGTGCAGGAGGCCGCCGGGAAATGGCCCGCACTGCGCGCTGAATGGCCGGACGTGGAGCTGCACCTCGTCGGCCAGCTCCAGTCGAACAAGGCCGCCGAGGCGGTGGCCCTGTTCGATGTCATCCACGCCGTCGACCGGCCTTCGCTTGTCACCGCGCTGGCCCGCGCCATCGCCGCCAGCGATCGCAAGCCGCGGCTGCTCGTGCAGGTCAACATCGGTGACGAGCCGCAAAAGGGCGGCTGCGCCATAACCGAAACCCCCGCACTCGTCAGCACCGCACGCGCGGCCGGGCTCGAAATCCATGGCCTGATGGCAGTGCCGCCCGCCGATCTCGACCCGGCCCCCTTTTTCGCGCTGCTGTTCAAGATGGCGCATGATCTCGGGCTGCCCGAAGTGTCGATGGGCATGTCCAGCGACTATCCGCTCGCCGTGCAACTCGGCGCCACCATGGTCCGCGTCGGCAGCGCGCTGTTCGGGAGCCGCGACCAGTCGGCCGGTCAGTAACGGCCTCCGGCGGCCGGGGCCTCGGGCGCGGCGGGAGGCGCAGCGGGGCGAGCGGAGGAGCGGCGGGGCGGGCCCGAGGGGACGCGTGGGGGT
>JBBSPR010000102.1:0-10061 GCA_038258615.1 Sphingomonadales bacterium | reverse complement strand
GATATCCTTGCCGCGGGCCATGATGATGATGCCACGCGCCAGCACCCCCAAGGTGGCGAGCGCGGCAATGACCATGAGGATGATGAGGGCTGCCTGCATCGGGCATCATTAACCCTGAAAAGGCGCAGCCGCCATCCCAAAGCGCAACCATCGGCGCGCGGATTGCCGCAGCGCTGCGGCGAGCGCCGGGCGCCATGCAGCCTGCACCTCGTCCGGGGTCGCGCCCGCCGCACGGCGGCCGGCCAGCGTCGCGGCTCGGTCGCGCTTGGCCAGCCGCTTGCCATCGGGGCCGAGCAGCAGCAGATGATGGTGGTAGCGCGGCGCGGGATAGCCGAGCAGTGCCTGCAGCAGCCGCTGGCCATGGCAAGCGGCCAGCAGGTCCTCGCCGCGCACCACATCGCTTACCCCCTGCGCTGCGTCATCCACCACCACGGCCAGATGATAGGCCACGCCGGCATCGCGGCGCGCCACCACGAAATCACCGAGCAGTGCGGGGGCGACCGCAACCCGCCCTGCTGTTGCAACTTCGAACCACAGCGGCCCCGCCAGCGCCGCCGCGCGTCCCGCATCGAGCCGCCATGCCGCACCGCCCGTCGGCACGTGCCGGCCCCGGCAGGTGCCCGGATAGAGCGGCCCTTCCGGCCCGTGCGGCGCATTGGCGGCCGCAGCAATATCGGCGCGTGTGCAGCGACAGGGGTAGATCACCCCCAGCCCCCTCAGTCGCTCGAGCGCCGCCGCATGATCCGGCAGCCTGTCGCTCTGCCGCCACACCACGCCGTCGGGCGCCAGCCCCAGCCAGTGCAGATCGTCCAGGATGCCCGCCGCATATTCGGGCCGGCAGCGCGCGGTGTCGATATCCTCCATCCGCACCAGCCAGCGCCCGCCGGTCCCGTGCGCCAGCGCCCACCCCAGCATCGCCGAAAAACCATGCCCCAGATGCAGCCCGCCGGTCGGGCTTGGTGCGAAACGTGTGACAGTTTCGTCCATATCCTGTGTTGTCATTTGCCTGACACACGAACTGTTGTATATCCCGCCAAACCACGGAATTGGCCGCCGATCGCGGCCTTGAGTGCGACAGGGCCTGTGGTCATCGGCTGATCCCGTAAATGGGAGACGGCGCAGCCATGTATCACCCCGATATCCTTTCGCCCCCCGAACATGCGCCCGATTTTGTCACCCCGCCGGAAGGCTGCCCGGCGCTGGTGCTCAATGCCGATTTCACCCCGCTTTCCTATTATCCGCTGTCGCTCTGGCCGTGGCAGACCGCGATCAAGGCTGCCTTTCTCGAACGCGTCGATATCGTCGCCGAATATGATCGCGTCATCCGCTCCCCCAGCTTCGAGATGCGGCTGCCTTCGGTCATAGCACTCCGCCAATATGTGCGCCCTGCCAGCCACCCGGCGTTCACACGCTTCAACCTGTTCCTGCGGGACAAGTTCGCCTGCCAATATTGCGGTGCGCACAATGATCTCACCTTCGATCATGTGGTGCCGCGCGCCTATGGCGGCCGCACCACCTGGGCGAATGTGACAACCGCCTGCGCGCCGTGCAACCTCAAGAAAGGTGGCCGCACCCCCGCCGAGGCGCATATGCATATCCGCTCGCGCCCGCACCAACCGACTACCCATCAGCTTCAGGAGCATGGCCGCGCCTTCCCGCCCCACCATCTCCACGAAACCTGGCGGGACTATCTCTACTGGGACACCGAGCTGCTCGCCTGAGGCCGGAGCACGACGGTCAGCCCTTCAGGCAGCGGATCGGGCAGCACCTCCAGCCGAACGGCATCGCGCCGCGCCCGGTCGATCACCGCCGCTGGAACGCCGGGCATCAACAGCAGCGCATCGCAGCGACCGAGTGCGGCCAGCGCATTGAGGCTGAGCTCGCCGGGATCGTCGCTGGACACCATGATCTCGCGCAGTTCGGTCACCGCCGCCGAGCTGCCGGCAATCGCCGCCGCCACTGCAGCCTCGGGCGCCGCCAGCGGCCGCAACGGATCGAGCGCGCCGCCCTCGGCCAGTGACCGCTCCCACAGCCGCCGCCGGTCGGAAATAGCCGGATGGGCCGCACTCGCAGCCCTTCGCGCCCCCCCGATGGCCCGTGCAAGCCCCCCGAGCGATGCCGGCAGCAACCCTTCCAACCGCCCTCGAAGCGCCCGCGCCAAACTCGCGGAAGCCCCCCCGGTCGAGATCGAAACCACAACCGGTGAGCGGTCGATGATCGCCCCCATCAGAAAATCGCTCATCGCCGGCCGGTCGACCACATTCACCAGCAACCCCCGCGCCCGCAGCCGCGCCGCCGCCGCCGCCGCCTCGGCCTCATCATCGAGTGCCACATAGGCGAGCACCGCATCCCCGGCACTTTCATCGCACCCGACACCGCCAGCGGCCTCGACAAGCCGCAACTTCGCCGCTGCAGCCTCGCCGGTGCCGACCATGATGACCTTGCGGCCGGCCAGCGGCACGAAGAGCGGGAGCACATCCATGCGCGCGCTCTGCCGCGTCAGCCAGCTGCCGGCAAGCGCGCAGGCTCGACCACCCGCGTCCAGCGCGCCAGCAATGCCATCGCCGCCGGCACCGTGCCCAGCCCGGCGAGCAGCGCAAAGCGGCCAGCGGGATGCATGGCAAAACGCTGCAACCGCGTCGCCAGCCGCACCTGCCGCGCCGTATCCCGCCGCAGCTGCGCCTGGAATTGCGATGGGCTGGCACCTGCCGCCAGCATCGAGCCCGCAAGGCTGCCACCATGCAGCGCCATCGCCATCCCGTCCCCACAAAAGCTCGGAATCACCGCCGCCTGGTCCCCGAGCCGCCACACCCCATCACCGGCATCCGGGCGCGCCAGAAAGCCATAAGGCACGCCCGAAATCGTCAACGGCTTCGCCAGCAAGGCCTCTGCCTCGGCCAGCCGGGCCAGCCCCGGCTCGGCTAGCAGTGCAGCGAACAGCCCCGGCCATCCACCCCCCTCGGCCTGCAAGCGCCCGGCCTCGACCAACAGGCACAAGTTCACCCGCCCACCCTCGACCGGCTGCAACCCGGCATAACCCCCCTCGAACAGTGTCACCTCGACCGCACTTCCCATCCGCGCCGCGAGGGCGGGTGCCCGAAAGAACATCTTGAAGCCGATCAGCCCGGAAATCGTGCCGGCAGTGTCGCGTTTCATGCCCCGCATCTCATGCTTGCCGGTCGCCAGCAGCAGCGGCCCGCCAACTTCGCCAGAGCCGGTCACCGCCCGGCCATCCGCCAGGTGCCGCACGCTCACCCCACGCCGCACCTCGGCACCCCGGCGTTCCGCATGTTCCACAAGTGCCGCATCGAGCACCCGCCGGCTGATGCCCGTCGCCACGAACGGCAGCCGCACATCCACGGTCCGATGCCCCGCATGCAGCCGCATCCGATCGATCGGCGCCCCGCCCAGCCGCGCCAGGTCGAACCCCAGCCCCGCCAGCATCGCCCCCGCCTCGCCGGACAGAAACTCGCCGCAGATCTTGTCATGCGCACCGGCCTCGCGTTCGAGCAGCAAAGCCCCCGAACCCAGCCGCGCCGCCGCCGCCGCACCCGCCAACCCGCCGCCGATGATGACAGCGCGATTCATCGAACGCTTTCGACCCCCCAGCGGAACGGAAAATGCCAATTCACGCCCGCGCGCACCCCCGCAGCACCCAATAATCGCCCCCAATCGTCCCTGGAGAACCCTCGACGCACCGACAATGCCCCGTCATGCCGCACAATCGGGTGCCATCCGGCCACCGCGCTCAGCAGCTGATACCCCCGATGCGCCACCCAATGCCGATGCAGATCGTTGATGAACCACCCCCGCTGCGCCGCCCCGTCCATCCAGCGAATGAACTCCACCAGCTCTTCATCCCCCATGTGATGCGCCACCAGCGACGAGATGATGAAGTCCGGTGCCGGCGCATGTCGCGCATCGCCGGTGACGAAGTCGATCCCCAGCCCCGCCGAAGCCGCCTGCGCCACCGCGGCACTGTTCGGGTTCAGGTCATAGCCCGTCAGCGTCACCACCTTGCCGGCCCCCGCTGCCCAGCGCGCGATCGCCCGCAACATGTCCCCATGCCCGAAGCCGATGTCGATCAAGCTGAACGAATCCAGCCCCTTGGTCGCCCGCGCCAGCCAGTGCAATGTCATCGGCCGTGCCATCGTCACCGTGTTCACCCGCGCCAGATCGCCAAGCACCTGCGCATAAGTCGCCGGCGGCAGGTCCGCCGCGTCCATCAGCTCCGGGTCATGGGCGCGCGCGGTGAGCATTACACAGCCAGAATCAAACTGTGGTGAAGCGGAAGCTCTCCGCCGCCAGCCCCGGCCCGAACGCCATTGCCATGCCCGGCGCAGCCCGCGGCGTCTCCCCGGTGCCCACGCCGGCCATCAAACGCTGCAGCACGAACATCAGCGTCGCCGAGCTCATGTTGCCGCAATCATGCAGCACATCGCGTGAGCCCTGCAGGGCATTCCCCTGCAACTCGAACCCCTTGTCCACCGCATCGAGGATCGTCCGCCCCCCCGCATGCACCGCCCAAAGCGCGAAATCCTCCGGCCGTTGCCCGCGCAGCAGACCCTGTCCGTCATTGCGCCCCGCCTCGGTGGCAAGTGCCCGCTGGATGCGCCCCGGCACCTCGCCCGAAAGGTGCATGTCGAATCCCTGGTCGCCGATCCGCCAGGTGATCGCGTCCGCCGAGTCCGCGATGGTGGCGGCGCGAAAATCCTCGAGCGCCAGACCTTCCGGCTCCGCCGTCACCAGTGCCGCCGCACAGCCATCGCCGAACAACAGCATCGACAGGATGCGCTCGAGCTCGGTCGTCTCCTGGAAGTGCAGCGTGCACAGCTCCAGATTGATCACCAGCACCCGCGCTTCGGGCTCGGAGCGCACGAAGTGATGCGCCAGCCGCAGCGCATTGACCGCGGCATAGCAGCCCATGAACCCCACCAACGTGCGCTCCACCGACGGATCGAGCCCGGCCGCGCGCACGATCATCTGGTCGAGACCCGGCGCCACAAAGCCGGTGCAGCTCGCCACCACAAGATGCGTGATCCGCCCGCGCTCATCGGCATCGAGCCCCAGTTCGTCGATCGCCTGCGCCGCAAAACCGGGAGCAAGTGCCTCATAACGCTGCATCCGCGTCGCAGTGCTCGGGAAGGCGCCGGGTGTGTAAAAGCCCTGCTTGTCAGCCAGAAAACGATTGGGGTTCTCCACCGGCTCGACATAGCTCCAGCGGTGCGCAATGCCGGCACGGCCGACCATGCGGCGAAACAGCAGCGCATCACGACGCTCCTCGATCAGGTCACCCACGAAGCGCATGAAGGCATCGTGCACATCATGCGGCGGGAGTGCTGTGCCGATCCGGTTGATATGCGCCTTGGCCGTTGTCATGCATGTCTCCTGGCCCCCCGTTCATACAGGTGCCCGTCATTGATACGGCTGGCAAGGCGGCGTGGGCGCACGGGGCCCGCGACAAGCATTGAGGAACCGCCAATGGCCTGCTAGCTGCTGTCCATGAACTTGCTGCACCGCACCCCGTTCCCTCGGAGCCTCATCGATGTCGGTTGACGACGCCACCGTGCGCCGTATCGCGCGGCTCGCCCGCATCGGTATAACCGAGGCCGAAGTGGCGCCGCTCGCCTCCGAACTCTCCGCCATTCTCGGATGGGTCGAGCAGCTCGCCGAAGTCGATACCGCCGGCGTGCCTCCGATGGCAGCGGTCAGCCCCAAGCGCCACGAATGGCGCGCCGATGCCGTCACCGACGGCAATGTGCGCGAAGCTGTGCTCGCCAATGCCCCCGAAGCGCTTTCGGGCTTCTTCGCCGTACCGAAGGTGATCGAATGAGAGTGATGAAATGACTTTGGCCGACCTCACCCTCTCCGCGATGCGCACCGGCCTCGCCGCGCGCGACTTTTCGGCACGCGAGCTGGCGAGCGCACATCTGCAGGCCATGGCCGCCAACCGCCACTTGAACGCTTTCACCGTGGAAACCCCCGATCTGGCGCTCGCCCAGGCCGATGCCGCCGATGCCGCACTCGCCGCCGGGACTGCAGGCGCGCTCGCCGGCATTCCGCTCGGCATCAAGGACCTGTTCTGCACCAAGGGCGTCGAGACCACCGCCGCCAGCCGCATCCTCAAGGGCTTCGTGCCGCAGTATGAATCGACCGTTTCGGGCAAGCTGCTGGCGGCAGGCTCGGTCATGCTCGGCAAGCTCAACCTCGACGAATTCGCCATGGGCTCGTCGAACGAGACGAGCGCTGCCGGCCGCGTCATCTCGCCCTGGAAAGCCAACGGCTCGGATGCAGAGCTGGTCCCCGGCGGCTCCTCGGGCGGCTCGGCCGCGGCCGTGTCCGCACGGCTGGTGGCAGGCGCCACCGGCACCGACACCGGCGGCTCGATCCGCCAGCCCGCCGCCTTCGTCGGCATCACCGGCATCAAGCCCACCTACGGCCGCTGCTCGCGCTGGGGCGTGGTCGCCTTCGCCTCCTCGCTCGATCAGGCCGGGCCGATGGCGCGCACCGTCGAGGATTGCGCCCACATGCTCACCGTCATGTGCGGCCACGACCCCAAGGACACCACCTCGCTCGATCTGCCGGTCCCCGATTTCGCCGCCCTGCTGAACGCCGATCTGCGTGGCAAGAAGATCGGCATCCCCAAGGAGTATCGCCTCGACGGGCTCGACCCGACGATCGCGAAACTATGGGACGATGGCCTCGCCTGGCTGCGCGCCGCCGGCGCCGAGCCGGTCGAAGTGTCGCTGCCGCACACCAAATATGCGCTGCCGGCCTATTACATCATCGCCCCCGCCGAGGCCTCGTCCAACCTCGCCCGCTACGATGGCGTCCGCTTCGGCCAGCGGGTCATGCCCGAGGGCGGCAGCCTCGCGGACATGTACGAGGCGACCCGCGCCGCCGGCTTCGGCAAGGAAGTGAAGCGCCGCATCATGATCGGCACCTATGTGCTGTCGGCGGGCTTCTACGATGCCTATTTCACCCAGGCCCAAAAGGTCCGCACCCTCATCGCGCGTGATTTCGAAGCGGCATTCGAGGTCTGCGACCTGCTGCTCACCCCCACCGCCCCCAGCGCCGCCTTCGCCTTTGGCGCCAAGGTCGATCCGCTCGACATGTATCTGAACGACGTCTTCACTGTGCCATCCTCGCTCGCGGGGCTGCCCGCCATGTCGGTTCCGGTCGGTCTCAGCGCCGATGGCCTGCCGCTGGGCTTGCAGATCATCGGCCGCCCGCTCGATGAACAGGGTGTGCTGAACGCCGGGCTGGCACTCGAACGCGCTGCGGGATTTGCAGCCGTGCCGAAGATTTCGCGACAGGTTTGAATGGCATGGCTGTATAGGACCAACTGAATGCAATCTGACGGGGGGCTCGTGTCACATTGCCGAATTCATATCCGGTCTCCGGCTGATCGCTGGTCACAGGAAAGCTTTCGCATCGACCTGGACGCTGGCGCGAAATCCGCTTCTGCACCTGCTGCGATCATGGTCGATTGTCCATGAGCGGCAGCCCGGTGCCGGCGCCGATCGACCGATTCGTCGCGCTGGATTCATTGCGTGGGCTTTGTGCCATCGCCGTCTGCCTGTTCCATTTTCGAGCAGCAGGGCCAATTTCGACGTCAGATTTCATCGGCGGAAGTTGGCTGTTCGTCGACTTCTTCTTCGTGCTCTCGGGGTTCGTGATCACGGCGAATTACCGATCCCGTCTTTCCGACTCGCGCGAACTCATTCCCTACATCGTGCTTCGCTTCGCGCGCGTATGGCCGCTCCACGTCGTCGTCCTGGTTGCCTATATACTCATGGAATTGCTTGGATCGTTGCTCGATGGCGCAGGCATCATGCAGCGCGTCCCCTTCACGGATGACAAACCGGTCTATGCCATTTTCACCAACCTGACGTTCACCCAGATTTTCGGGATCGAAGGTCGCGTGACCTGGAACCAGCCGGCATGGAGCATCGCAGCGGAATTCTGGACCTATCTGATATTCGCCGCCATATGCTTTGTCGGTGCCAGATCGTCATACCTCATTCTTGCGATTGTGGCGGTCGCAGCGGCAGCCCTGCTGGCCTACCTGCCGGAGGGCCAGATTGCCCTGACCCACAGCGGATCGCTGATACGCTGTGTATACGGTTTCTCCACGGGTGGTCTCGCTTGGGCAGTCTGGGAGCGGCTTGGTCGTCGCATCGCGCATCCGGACCGACCGGCCGATGCCATTGCAACCGCCGCAGAGGTCGCAAGCCTCGCCTTTGTGGTCGCCTATGTCAGCAATGTTGGAATTTCGCCCGCCAATCTTGCAGCGCCCGTCGTCTTCGGCGTGTCGATCCTGATTTTTGCCCATCAGCGGGGCCGCCTGTCACAGCTTTTGAAACTGCCTTTCCTGGTGCAACTCGGAACCCTGTCCTACTCGATCTACATGGTTCATGCCTTTGTGCAGTCGCGCTTCGATGATGCCCTTCGGCTTTTCGGCAGCGCATCCGGCATCGACGTTGTGACCGACACGATTTCGGCAAGCGGGCGCGCCAAGATGCTGGCCGGCAGTTCGGCAACACAAGGCGTCGTGTTCACGGTGTTGATGCTGTGCATCGTGTTCATAACGGCCTCGCTCACCTACAAATATGTGGAACAGCCCGCGTTGGGCCGCGCACGCAGACTGGTACGCCGCCGCAAATCGCCATAAATTCCGTCGCGGCCCCGCCAGCCCCTTGCACCTGGGTTCCACCAGCTTCAAAGACACGACATGAGCAGCTATATCATCAAGTCGGCGACCGGAGACTGGGAGATCGTTGTCGGTCTCGAAGTACATGCGCAGGTCACTGCGCAATCGAAGCTGTTCTCGGGTGCCGCCACCGGCTTCGGCGCAGAGCCCAATAGCCAGGTGAGCCTTGTCGATGCCGCCATGCCGGGCATGCTCCCGGTACTCAATGGCGAGTGCGTTCGCCAGGCCGTGCGCACCGGGCTGGCTCTCGGTGCCGAGATCAACCGCGTCTCGGTGTTCGACCGCAAGAATTATTTCTATGCCGATCTGCCGCAGGGTTACCAGATCAGCCAGCTCTACCACCCGATCGTCGGCGAGGGCGCGCTTGACATCACCCTGTCGGACGGCACCACCAAGACCATCGGTATCGAGCGCATCCATCTCGAACAGGATGCCGGCAAGTCGGTCCATGATCTCCACCCGGCGCGGTCGTTCGTCGACCTCAACCGCTCGGGCTGCGCGCTGATGGAAATCGTCTCGCGCCCCGATATCCGCTCGCCAGAAGAGGCCGGGGCCTATGTCGCGGCGCTCCGCCAGCTGTTGCGCTATGTCGGCAGCTGCGACGGCAACATGGACGAAGGCTCGATGCGCGCCGATGTCAATGTCAGTGTTCGCCGGCCGGGCGCCCCGTTCGGGACCCGCACCGAAACCAAGAACGTCAACTCGGTGCGGTTCATCATGGCAGCCGTCGAGCATGAGGCGAGACGCCAGGTGGCGCTGATCGAAAGCGGCGGCACCGTGATGCAGGAAACCCGGCTGTTCGACCCCGGCACGGGCACCACCCGCTCGATGCGCAGCAAGGAAGATGCGCACGACTATCGTTATTTCCCCGATCCCGACCTGCTGCCGGTCGAGCTGACCGAGGACTATATCGACGCCTGCCGCGCCACGCTCCCCGAGCTGCCGGTCGCCAAGCGCCAGCGTTATGTGGAAGACCTCGGTCTTACCGACTATCTGGCCGATGTGCTCACCGCCGAAAAGGCGAATGCCGCCTGGTTCGAGGCACTCAGCGCCAACCTCGCCGCCCGCAGTGGCAACCCCGAGGCAGACATGGCCAAGACCGCGGCCAACTGGATATCGTCCGAACTGTTCGGGGCGTTGAAGCGGCTGGGCAAGGACATCGATACAGCCCCGGTCACCCCCGATGCCGCCGCCGAATTGCTTGCGCTCGTTGCCGATGGCACCATCTCGAATACCGTTGCCAAGACGGTGTTCGAAACAATGCTTGAAACCGGCGAAGGCGCTGCGTCGATCGTCGACGCCAAGGGTCTGCGCCAGGTGTCGGACACTGGTGGACTTGCCCGCGCCG
>JBBSPR010000101.1:0-10070 GCA_038258615.1 Sphingomonadales bacterium | reverse complement strand
CTCCGCCGTGCTGCCCTTCGATTTCGTCCGCTTCGCGCTCGTCACCCTCGCCGGCGTGCTGCTGTTCGGGGAGCGCTACGATCTGCTCACCCTGGCGGGCGGCGCCATCATCCTCGCCAGCACCATCTACCTGGCGCTGCGAGAAGCCAAGGTGGCCCGCGACGCGAGGGCGGCGAGCCTGCCGGTGCGCGACAGTTAGAAGGGCCTCCGGCGGCTGGGGCCTCGGCCCCAGACCCCATTAGTGGGGACCACGCTCAACTATTGGGGTCCGGGGCCCGAGGCCCCGGCCGCCGGAGGCTCTCCTTCATTCAGTCTCTGGACCGCGCTGCCGTTTGATTTTAGGCCAGCGCAAATCGGCAGGGGAGGCAGCGTTGGACGAATTCCGCATCGGGTTCCTGCTCTTCCCCAACGTCACGCAACTCGATCTCACCGGGCCGGCGCAGGTGCTGTCGCGGATGCCGGGTGCGGTGGTCGAGTATATCGGACAAGATCTGGCGCCGGTGATGAGCGACTGCCGGCTGGCGCTCGTCCCCACCCGCACGCTCGCAGATGGCAACCGCTACGACATGATCGTCGTGCCCGGCGGTTATGGCGTGCCGGCGGTGATGGCGGATGCCGCGGTTATCGGCTGGCTGCGCTCGCAGGCCGAAACGGCGCAGCTGATGACCAGCGTGTGCAACGGCTCGCTCATCCTGGCTGCGGCCGGGTTGCTCGATGGCTACCGCGCCGGCTGCCACTGGGCCTGGGGGCAGGAGCTGACGCGCTTCGGCGCCAGTTTCATCCCCGAGCGCACCGTGATCGACCGCAATCGCATCACCGCGGGCGGCGTCACCTCGGGCATCGACTTCGCCTTCCGCGTGATCGAGCATCTGCATGGCCGGGATGTCGCGGAAACCGTCCAGCTCACCCTCGAATATGATCCCGCACCGCTCGGCGGCGGCACCCCCGCCACGGCCCGGCCGGAGATTCTCGCAAGCCTGCGGGCCAGCCTCGCCCCCCGCATGGCCGGGCCGCTCGCCGCGATCAGGGCCGTGCCGCCGTTCGGCGAATGAACGCCACCACGGCAAGCGCCGGCCACAGCCCGACCAGCGACACCCCGGTATCGAAGGCATGGAGCCGCCGCGCATCGCCCAGCGTCGCCACCCCGTCCCACAGCGCGAAGCTGGCGAGGCTGGCGAGGCTGTAGACGAGGATGGCCCAGCCCGTGCGGGGGTCGAGCGATGGCCGGCTTGTCTGCCACCAGCGCCAGCTGAACAGCACAGCGGCCAGAAACGGCAGCAGATAGGCCAGCTCCAGCCCCGCCACCAGGGCGCTCGCGGGCGGCGGGCCGGCTTGGTCCTCGAAGCGCAGGCCACGCCACTGCCCGGCATGGACCGCCGCCATCACCACCTCGGCCAATGCCCAGGCCTTGAGAGCCCCAATGGCAGCGGCACTGGCCTTCACCCGGACAGCCAGACGCCCATCAGTCGGCTGAACGGAAAGGTGAAGGCGCCCGCAACCAGCAGCGCGCCGATCACCAGCGCGCGGATGCCGGTGCGGTGCCGCGCCACCTCGTGTCGCCGCGCTGCCCGCACCGCCCGCGGCACGCCCAGCAGCACGAACACGCTGAGGATATGGATCGGCGAGAAATCGAGGGTGAACACCCCGAGGCTTCCCGGCCGGCTGGAGCCCATGTTGAAGAACAGGCTCGTCATCGCCGCCGCCATCATCATCGCCGCCCACAATTTGCCGAGGCTGCGGTGCGGCGGTGTGCCCTTGCGCCGCCACAGCAGCGGCGGGGTGAGCGCCAGCGCGCCGGTGATGCTCAACAGATGCGCCCAGACCAGCGGCGGCGGCGAGACACCGCTGCCCAGGCCGCGCACGATTGCCGCCACCACGAAACCCAGCAGCACAACACAAGCAAGCGCAAGCACCCGGTCAGCGGCGCGGACTGCGGCGGGGCCCGGTTGCGATGCAGGTGCGATGCTGGCCATGGAAAGGCTCCTCCAGTCCGCCGCACGATACGCGAAGGAACCGCCACTGGAAAATGGGGTTTGTGAAGACAATATGCGAATGAACATCGAGGAGCGGGCTGCATGAGCGCGATAGGAAGAATGGCAACGGCACTGGCAACCCGCAGGGTTGCACGATCGGTCGGCGGCGCGTCCGCCGGACCGCTCGGCATGGCCGTCGGCGTGGCGCTCCCCACCATCGTCCGCACCCTCGGCCCGGCAGGCATGGTCGCCCTCGTCGTCGGCGGCTGGGCGGTGAAGAAGGTCATGGAAAAGCGCGAGCGCG
Source organism: Sphingomonadales bacterium (assembly GCA_038258615.1). Lineage (GTDB taxonomy): Bacteria > Pseudomonadota > Alphaproteobacteria > Sphingomonadales > Sphingomonadaceae > Sandarakinorhabdus. The sequence continues at coordinate 7,793 of JBBSPR010000101.1, read as the reverse complement.
CCGCTGAAGACAAGCTGATGCCGATGGCACCCGCCAACGCGGCGCCACCCGCCGGCGCAGCCCGCTAGACCCTGTTGCATTTCGGTGGAATCAGAATGCGGGTCTAGCTCTTTGTGGCCGTGTGTTTCTGTCGGAAAAGCGGACGCATCCGCCGGAAAATATCGTCCTTCAGCATATAGTGGTGGAACAGCGCCGCCGCAGCATGCGCGCCGATAACCCAATAGCCGATTGTGCCGACAAGCTCGTGCAGCGACTTGATCTCGCCGGCAAGCGTCTTGTCAGGACCGATCAATGGCGGCAACGCCAGCCCGAACCACGGGATCGGCTTGTCCGAGGCACTGAGGAGCAGCCAGCCCGCAATCGGCATGCCGAGCATGAAGACATATAGCGCGAAATGTACCGCCCGCCCCGCACGCTCCTGCCAAATCGGCGGCTGTGGCACAATCGGCGGCGCCTTTGTCGCCAATCGCGCGACAATTCGCACGACCACCAGCAACAGGACCGCAAGCCCCAGCATGAAATGCCAGCTCTTGAAGTCTTCCCTGAGCGCTGTTCCTTTGGGGAAAAAGGTCCGCAGCTCGATCGCGGCATAGGTCGCCGCTATCAGTGCGAGCATGCCCCAATGGAGCAGGATCGACAGGCGCGCGTATCGCAGGAGTGGAGGGCTGGACATGGCCGCACCATGTCGCAGGGACCTGTCCACAACCTGTCAGATCGCTATTCCGCCGCCTTCGCCACGCTGACGAGCGCCGGCCGCAACAGCCGGTCCTTGATCGTCCAGCCGGCCTGCAACGTCGTCACCACCGTACCCGGCTCGGCATCGGCGGTCGGCACCTCGAGCATCGCCTGGTGGCGGTTGGGGTCGAGCTTCGCGCCATCCGACTCGATCCGCGTGATCCCGTGCCGCCCAAAGATGGCGATCAGCTCGCGCTCGGTCGCCTCGATGCCACCCTGCACGCCCTCGATCCCCGCCGTGGGCAGCGCATCGAGAGCACGGCGCAGATTGTCCGACACCGCCAGCAGGTCCCGCGCGAAACCGGTCATCGCATAGGCGGCCGTATCGGCCTTCTCGCGCTCCAGCCGGCGGCGGGTATTCTCCAGCTCGGCCGCCGCGCGCATCGCCTTGTCCTTGAGCGCGGCAATCTCCTCGTCGCGCGCCAGCAGTTCGGCGGCAAAATCCACCTCGGGCGTTTCGGGCGCGCCGTCCTCATTCTCGATCTCGGTTTCGGGTGTTTCGATGTTGGTCATGCGACAAGCCTGCTCAATGTTTTTGCGGTGTAATCCACCATGGGGATGACGCGAGCGTAGTTCAACCTTGTGGGGCCAATCACGCCCACGACGCCGATCACCCGCCCGCCCGCCCCGCGATAGGGGGCAGCGATCACCGAAGACCCGCTCAGCGAGAAAAGCTGGCTCTCGGCGCCGATGAAAATCCGCGTCGCCTCGCCTTCGCGCGCCAGGTCGAGCAGTCGCACAAGGTCCTCCTTGTCCTCCAGCTCACCCAGCAGCTGGCGGATTCGCTCGGGGTCGACAAAGGGCTCCACCAGCCGCGCCTGGCCGCGCACGATCAGCACCGGCCGCTGCGCGCCATCGGCGGACCAGACCGCAAGCCCCGCCTCCACCGCCTCGGCAGTCATCGCATCGAGCGTGGCGCGGCTCGCCGCGATCTCCGCCGCCACCCGCGACCGCGCATCGGAGAGCGTATGCCCACCCAGATGCTGGTTTATATAGTGCGCCGCCGCTTCGAGCGCCGTCGGCGGCAACCCCTCGGGCAAGGTGACAACGCGGTTCTCCACGCTGCCATCGGCGCCCACCAGAATCGCCATGGCGCGGCGCGGCCCCAGCGGCACGAAGCTCAGCTGGCGGATGACAGGATCGGTGCGCGGCACCAGCACCAGCCCGGCACACTGCGACAGGCCCGAAAGCATGGCGGTCGTCTGCCCCAGCACATCCTCGATGGCACTCCCCGCATCGAGTCCGCGCTGCAGGCTGGTGTCGATCGCACTGCGCTCGGCGTGCGAAGGCTCGGCCGCCTGCATCATCCCATCGACGAACATCCGGAGCCCGATCTCGGTCGGGAGCCGCCCTGCGGACGTATGCGGTGCGGCAAGCAGCCCCAGCTCCTCCAGATCCTGCATCACATTGCGGATCGACGCCGGGGAAAGCCCCAGTCCGGTGGCGCGCGACAACGTGCGGCTGCCCACCGGCGCCCCGGTGGCAAGATAGCTGTCGACGATTTGCCGGAACACCTCGCGCGCGCGGTCGGAGAGTTCGGCCACGGTGGGGGATTGCATGAGCGGGACCCTAGCCGCTTCCGGCAGTTTTGTCACGGGCCAGAACAGGCGTCGCAACAGGCTTGATGACAGGACGGCCGCCGCCCGCTACCGGCAACGCCACACAACAAAGGACTTGTCCCCATGCGCCCATCAGGCCGCGCCCCCGATCAGATGCGCACCATCGAGATGATCCCCGGCTTTTCCGCCCACGCCGAAGGCTCGTGCCTCGTCAAGTTCGGCGGCACCCATGTGCTCGTCACCGCCAGTGTCGAGGAGCGGCTGCCGCCCTGGCTGCGCGGCCAGGGCAAGGGCTGGGTGACGGCCGAATATGGCATGCTGCCCCGCGCCACCCACACCCGCGGCAGCCGTGAAGCCGCCAAGGGCAAGCAGAGCGGCCGCACCCAGGAAATCCAGCGCCTCATCGGCCGTAGCCTGCGCGCCGTCACCGATCTTGTGGCCCTGGGTGAGCGTCAGATCACCCTCGATTGCGACGTGATCCAGGCCGATGGCGGCACCCGCACCGCCAGCATCTCGGGCGCCTGGGTGGCGCTTCGCCTCGCCCTCGACGGCATTCACGCAAAAACGCCCTTCGCCACCGACCCGCTGGCGCTGCAGGTGGGCGCCATCTCGTGTGGCGTCTATCAGGGCACGCCGGTGCTCGATCTCGACTATATCGAGGATTCGAACGCCGACACCGATGCCAATTTCGTCCTTACCGGCGATGGCGGCATGGTCGAGCTGCAGGCGACGGCGGAAGGCGCACCCTATGATGAAGAGACGCTGCTGCGCATGCTCCGCCTCGCCCGCATCGGCTGCGGCGACATTTTCAAGGCGCAGTTGAAAGCGGTCGGGCGGGGATGATCCGCCGCCTCGCCCCCGGCCGGCTCGTGCTCGCCACGCACAACCCCGGCAAGGTCGTCGAGCTCGCCGAGCTCGTCGGCCCGCTCGGCCTCGATGTCGTGTCCGCAGGCACGCTCGGCCTCCCCGAGCCCGAGGAGACCGGGGACACCTTCAAGGCCAATGCCGAGCTGAAGGCGCTTGCTGCCGCCCTCGCCAGCGGCCTGCCCGCACTCGCCGACGATTCGGGCCTGTGCGTCGACGCGTTAGGGGGCGCACCCGGCATCTACTCCGCCCGCTGGGCCGGTCCGGGCAAGGACTTCTCCGTCGCCATGGCGCGCGTGGAGGAATCGCTGGGGCAGGAAGGCAGCCGTGCCGCGCACTTCGTCTGCGCCCTCAGCCTCGCCTGGCCCGATGGCCAGTGCCAGACCGTGGAAGGCCGCGTCGATGGCCGGCTGGTCTGGCCGCCGCGCGGCGAGAACGGCTTCGGCTATGATCCGATGTTCGTGATGGAAGGCCAGAACCAGACCTATGGCGAGATGCAACGCCACCAGAAGGAAGCCGACAACCACCGCGCCCGCGCCTTCCGCCTCCTCGCCCCCATGCTGCCCGACCGCACATGAAGCAAAGTCTGGCGCTCTACGTCCATTGGCCGTTCTGCGTCACCAAATGCCCTTATTGCGATTTCAACAGCCATGTCCGCGCTACCGTCGACGACACAGCCTGGCGCGATGCCCTGCTCGCCGAGCTGGCCTTTGAAGCCGCCCTACTCCCCGATCACCGGCTGACGAGCATCTTCTTCGGCGGCGGCACGCCGTCGCTGATGCCGCCCGCCACCGTCGCCGCCATCATCGAAGCCGCCACGTCGCACTGGCCGTCCGACCCCGATCTCGAAATCACCCTCGAAGCCAACCCCTCCTCGGTCGAAGCCGACCGCTTCGCCGGCTTCGCCGCCGCCGGCGTCAACCGGCTGTCGCTCGGGCTACAGGCGCTCGACGATGCCGCCCTCAAGCTGCTCGGCCGCCCGCACGATGTGGCGCAGGGCCTCGCCGCCCTCGATGTGGCGCAAAAACAGTTCGCCCGCGTCAGCTTCGACATGATCTACGATCGCCCCGGCATGACGCTCGAAGCCTGGGATGCCGAGCTCGCCCGCGCCCTCGCCTTCGGCACCAGCCATATCTCGCTCTACCAGCTCACCATCGAGCCCGGCACCCGCTTCGCCGCCCTCCACGCCCGCGGCCAGCTCGTCCTCCCCGAGCCCGAGCTCTCCGCCGATCTCTTCGCCCTCACCCGGGAACGCGCCGCCGCCGCCGGGCTGCTCGCCTATGAAGTCTCCAACCTCGCCCGCCCCGGTGCGGAAGCCCGCCACAACATCCAGTACTGGACCTATGGCGACTACATCGGCATCGGCCCCGGCGCGCACGGCCGCCGCCTCGGCCGCGCCAGCGAGCGCGCCAAAAAGCCCGAAGCCTGGCGCACGGGCGTCGAGGCGCACGGCCATGGCCTGCTCACCGACACTATCCTCACCCGCCAAGAGCGCGCCACCGAGGCGCTGGTCATGGGCCTGCGCCTTGCCGCCGGCATCGACCGGGCAACCTTCGCCGCGCGCACCGGCATGGCCCTTGCAGAGACCCTCGACGCAGCCAAAGTGACCCGCCTGGTCACCGCCGGCCTCCTCGAAGACGATGCGCGCGGCCTCCGCCTTACCCCCGCCGGCCAACCTTTGGTCGATGCGGTCCTCCGCGAGATCGCCGCCTAGATCCTGGCCTCAAATCACCGCCGGCCCGATCGGCACGATCCCGGTCGGGTTGATGTCCGGATGGCTCCGGTAATAATGCGTCTTGATATGGTCGAGCGACACGGTGTCGGCCACCCCCGGCAGCGCCAGCACCCGCTCCAGCAAGCCGTGCAGCCGCGGATAATCGATCAACCGCCGCCAGTTGCACTTGAAATGGCCGTGAGAGACGGGGTCGAAGCGCAGCAGCGTTGTGAACAGCCGCAGATCGGCTTCGGTCAGCTGGTCGCCCACCAGCCAGTCATGCCCGTCCAGCATGTCCTCCAGCCAGTCGAGGCTCTCGAACAGCGTCCGCGCGGCTGTCTCATACGCCTCCTGCTTCACCGCAAAGCCGGCGCGATAGACGCCGTTGTTCACCGTCTCGTACACCCGGTCGTTCACCGCATCGATCTCGCCGCGCAGCGTCTGCGGATAGTAATCGCCCTCGCGCGCACCAAGCGCGTCGAAGCCGGTGTTCAGCATCCGGATGATCTCGGAGGATTCATTGTTGACGATCGTCTCCTCCCGGCTGTCCCACAGCACCGGCACGGTCACCTTGCCGGTCATGTCCGGCCGGGCGCGGGTGTAGAGCTGGTGGAGATGGTCCATGCCATAAAGCGGATCGCCGGTGCCGCCAAAATCCTCGACAAAGCTCCAGCCGTGCTTGCCCATCACCGGCCCCACCACCGTCACCGGCAGCAGGTCCTCAAGCCCCTTCAGCGCCCGCACGATCAACGTCCGATGCGCCCAGGGGCAGGCGAGGCTGACGTAGAGATGATAGCGCCCCCGCTCGGCCGTGAAGCCCGGCTGGCCCTTGGGCCCGGGGCTGCCGTCAGCCGTCAGCCAATCCCGAAAGCCCGAGTCGGCGCGCTTGAAATTGCCGCTGCCATCGGTGGGCGCCACCGGCTCCGCGCCATGCCAAGTCCCGTCGATCAACCGTCCCATCGCGCATCTCCTCCTGCCTGCAATCCCGATCCCATAATTCCCGAGAACGGCCACGTATCCATGGCCGTGACCATGTGGCGCTATTCGATCGGTCGCTTCGTATCGAGCAGGTTCGGCTCACGACCCTCTTCGCGCTCCTCGCGCACCAGCTTCGCCACCGCGCTGTCCGGCCCCGTGTCGTCGTGCACCGCTGCACCCGGCGCCAATTGCGGCGGTCGCGGCTTTGGCGGCGCGGCTTCCTCCTGCCCCGCGAGCGCCGCCAGCCCCGATGCCGTCCCGCGTCCATCGAGGCGGATCCGGTAGATCGGCTCGGGCAGCACGAAGCCGGCCGCTTCCAGCGCGGACTTCGCCGCCTGGATGCCGAGGCTGCGCCCCTTGCCGAAATCGGTCGTGCGCTGGTCGATCCAGGCAAAAAACCGCAGCACGATACTCGAGTCGCCCACCACCTCGATCACCGCATGGCTTCGCGGGACATCGAGCACGATCGGCAGCGCGCGGATTGCCGCCAGCCCGGTCTGCATCGCGACCAGCGGATCATCATCGGAGTCGATCCCCAGGTCGAATTCGAACCGCCGCTGCGGGTTGCGCGAATAGTTGAGGATGATCGCCTTGAACACGGTCGCATTGGGGATGCGCAGATGATTGCCATCCAGCGTCATCAGGATCGTCGCCCGCGACGTCAGCCGGATCACCAGCCCCTCGCTCTCCCCGATCAGCACATGGTCGTTCGCCCGGAACGGCTGGCGCAGGCTGAGCATCAGGCTCGACACGAAATTGTCCACGGTATCGCGCACCGCAAACCCCAGCGCGATGCCGATCACCCCGGCGCTGCCCAGCACCAGCCCGAGAAGGGCCGTGGCTCCCAGAATCTGCAGCGCCACGACAATGCCGGCGATGATCGCCACGATCCGCATCACGCTGCCGAGCAATTCTGCCATGAAAGCGTTGGGCGCCACCCAGCGCCACAGCCGCTGCTGCCCCGCAAGCAGGGACCCCAGCCCGGCGATGATCAGCCCGGTCACCACCGCCACCCCCAGCAGCGGCACCGCGCGCGCCACCCCGCGCACGTCATTGGCGAGCTTGTCCAGGATCGGGGACAGGTTGCTGTCCACCTCGAAGGTGCGGTCGATCGCGTTCTCCACCGTCACCACGCCGGCAAAGCGCGCCGCAATCGCCTCGGCGCGCTCGCGGTCCGCCTGGCTCGTCACCGTCCCGGTCAGGGTCACCACGCCCGATTGCACGCGAATGCCCACGCCGCGCAGCCCGTCGATCTCACGAAAGATGTTCTGCATCCGCAGCGCGATGTTGCGATCGTTGTCGGCATCCTCTTCGGCCGTTGCCGCCGCTGCGATCGTCGGCTCGGGCGCCGACGAGGGCGGAGTCTCCGCCGACGGCACCTCGGTCGCCTGCGCCATGACCGGGCCTGCGAGCAGAGCACCCAACAGCAGCGTGGCGAAGAGTCGGATCAAATTGTTGATAAGGTGCATTATTTGCCGATCTGTCGTTGGGCGATGCCCGCCTGCATCAAACAGGCTGTCCTACATGAGCGTTCCCCGCCATTCTGATGCCATGCGTCCCGCCTGCCCACCCCCGGAAGCCGGAAAAAAACCGCGTTCCGTGTCAACTTCGTCTACTTCGACCTGTTCAGAGCGCTCGCCCGATCGCCAGCGAAAGCGCGCTCTCCAGCCCCGGCGGCGTTCCCGGCGCCCAGCCGGCCAGATGAATCAGGTCGACCGTCACGGCCACCTTGCCATCGGCGGCGGCGCGGTCCGCAAAGCGCCGCGCGGCCTCGGCCAGCACGTCGCGGCGCAGCGGCGAGCGGGCGGCAAGCGGCGAGCGCGCGCCCATCGCGGTCAGGTCCTCCAGCAGGCGCGGCAGTCCGGCATAGCGGACCTGCACCCGCTCGCTGTCCGCCACCGGCATCACCAGGCCGGCGCGGCCGAGCAGGCCGGCAGCGGCCT
>JBBSPR010000100.1:0-10145 GCA_038258615.1 Sphingomonadales bacterium | reverse complement strand
CGATCGCCGATTCGAGCGGCACCGGCACCATCATCAACGACGACATCAGCCTCATCGCCATCCACGACATCCAGGGCGCCTCGCACACCTCGGCGCTCGTGGGCCAGACCGTGACGACGCGGGGAATCGTGACCGCCGTCGACACCAACGGCTTCTATTTCCAGACGCCCGATAACGAGGTCGACGCCGACGACGCCACTTCGGAAGGCCTGTTCGTCTTCACCAGCAGCGCCCCCACCGTCATCGCCGGCCAGCTCGTTACCGTCACCGGCACCGTCGCCGAGTTCATCCCCGGCGGGGCCGGCACCAACAACCTCTCCACCACCCAGCTCACCGGCCCGGTCATCGACGTGATCAGCAGCGACAATCCGCTGCCCACCGCGACCATCCTAGGCGCCGGCGGCCGCATGGCGCCGACCGAGACCATCGATGACGACAATTTCACCAGCTTCGACCCCGCAACCGACGGCATCGACTTCTTCGAGAGCCTCGAAGGAATGCTCGTCACCGTGCCGCAGCCGCTGGTGGTGGCAGCCACCACGAGCAACGGCGAGATCTTCACCGTCGCCGATCTCGGCGCCAACGCCACCGGCCTCTCGGAGCGTGGCGCAATCGTGTCGCGCAGCAGCGTGGGTGACGGCCTCAATGTCACCAACACCGGCCCCGGCTCGGACTATAACCCCGAGCGCATCCAGATCGATGGCGATGCCTTCACGCCCGGCGGCGCCAACAGCATTCCCTTCGTCAACACCGGCACCGTGCTGAACGACGTCACCGGCGTCGTCGCCTATAACTTCGGCAATTACGAGGTCCTCGCCACCACGGCCGTCACCGTGGCAACCCCGTCGATCCTCACCGACGACGTCACAACATTGAGCGGCGGCGCCAACACCCTCACCATCGCCAGCTACAATGTCCTCAACCTCGATCCGGGTGACCCCGCGGCGCGCTTCACCAACCTCGCCCTCGACATCGTCGGCGGCCTCGGCTCGCCGGACATCATCGCGCTGCAGGAAATCCAGGACAACAGCGGCCCCAGCAACAACGGCGTTGTTTCTGCCAGCATGACGCTGCAGATGCTCGCCGATGCGATCAGCGCCAATGGCGGCCCCACCTACACCTTCATCGACAACCCCTTCATCACCAACAACACCAATGGCGGTGAGCCCGGCGCCAATATCCGCGTTGCCTATCTCTACAATGCCGAGCGCGTGAGCCTCGTCGAAGGCTCGCTTGCCACCACGCCGAACGCCGATGTGGATTTCTTAGGCTCGCGCAAGCCGCTGGCGGCCACGTTCGCCTTCAACGGCGAAGAGGTGACGGTCATCAACAACCATTTCACCTCGAAGGGCGGCTCGTCGCCGCTGTTCGGCGCGGTGCAGCCGTCCAACAATGGCGGCGCTGCCGATCGGCTCGTGCAGGCGCAGAATGTCGCCGACTATGTGGCTTCGCTGGATCCGGCCGCCAAGATCGTCGTGCTCGGGGATCTGAACGAGTTTGCCAATGAGGAATCGCTGGCACCCCTCACCAGGGCCGGCCTCAGCAACCTTGCGCTGACCCTGGCTGCCAATGAGCGGTACAGCTTCAATTTCGAGGGCAATGCCCAGCAGCTCGATCATGCCTTCGTCAGCAGCGCGCTCGATGGCGTTGCAGCGATGGACATCGTCCATCTCAACTCGGAATATGTCGCCACCAGCACGTCGGCGGCGGACCATGATCCGCTCGTCGTGGCCCTCAGCTTTGCCCCGCCGGTGCCCTTCGGCCAACCCGGAGACATCGCCTTTGTGGGCTTCAACGCCGATGGCAATGACGATCTGGCGTTCGTGGCACTGAAGGCCATCGCCGCGGGCCAGGTGATCTATTTCAACGACCAGGAATGGCAGGGCGCCAATTTCAACACCGGCGAAGGCCAGGTCGTCTGGACCGCCTCGGCCGATATCGCCGCCGGCACGGTGGTCACCATCAACAGCTTCAGCAGCGCGCCGGTGAGCAACCTCGGCACCACGACCGGCTCCTCCGGCCTCGGCGGCGACGGCGAGATCGTCTATGCCTATGTCGGCGCGGCCTTCGCACCCACAAGCTTCCTCGCCGCCATCGCCAATGATGGTTTCGCCATCTCCGGCGGTACGCTCGATGGCACCGGGCTCATCGTTGGCCAGACCGCCATCGACCTCTCCAACGGCGGCACCAACCCCGGCGAGGACATCGCGGTGTTCAACGGCGACCGCTTCGGTGCGACGAGCTTCGCCGACTACCTGTCGCTGATCAACAACCCCGCCAACTGGCTCACCCAGGATGGTCCGGGTGACCAGTCGAACGACGGCATCGCGCCCGACCTGCCCTTCGAAACCACCGCTTTCATCCTCGGCGGCGTGGAAACCCAGTCGGTCGGCTTCCAGCCGGACGCGGTGGCGCAGGCGGAAGGCAATAGCGGCACCACCGCCTTCACCTTCACCATTGCCCGCACCGACGGCACCACCGGCGTTGTGGATTTCAGCGGAACCGTCATGCTGGGCAGCGCCGACGCCGATGATTTCGGCGGCACCGCACCCACCGGTTTCAGCGGCCAGATCGCCGCCGGCGCCACCAGTGCCACGGTCACGATCGATGTCTCCGGAGACACTGTGATCGAAGCCGATGAGGACTTCACGCTGACCCTCACCAGCGTGATCAACGGCAGCGGCATCGCCACCAGCATCGGCGCCGCCACCGCCACCGGCACGATCACCAACGACGACGCGCCCGCTGCCGATTTCGCCCCCGGCGATCTCGCCTTCACCGGCTTCAATTCCGATGGCACCGACAATGTGGCACTGGTCGCGCTCAAGGCCTTTGCCGCCGGCACGGTCATCTACTTCAGCGAGAACGAGTGGAACGGCGCGGCCTGGACTGACTTCAACGAGGCCACCTACGCTCTCACCCTCACCGGCGATGTTGCTGCCGGCGGCATCATCAAGCTGGACAATATCGCCACCACGATCAGCAGCAATGTCGGCACGGTGGCTCCGGTGCCCGGCGGCGGCGGCAACCGCAATCTCGCCAATTCCGGCGAGCAACTCTATGTCTATGTGGCGGAGGCGGGCGCACCGTTCACCCCGACAGCCTTCCTCACCGCGGTCTCCAACGATGGCTTCGCCGGAGCACTGCTCACCAACACAGGGCTGACTGCGGGCCAGACCGCGCTCGATCTCGCCACTGTCGATGCCGGCGCCGATATCGCTGCCTTCACCGGCGCGCGCGACAGCGCAGCGAGCTTTGCCGATTATCTGCCGATCCTCAACAACGCCGCCAACTGGGTCACGCAGGATGCCGCCGGCGACCAGTCCGCCGATGGCACCAACCCCGATGTGCCGTTCAGTGACATGGTGTTCACCCTCGCCGGCCCTGGCCTGTCGATCGGCGGCATCAACGTCTATGACGCAGCACCGTCGCTCGCCGGCAGCGTCACCACGCCCGTCGCCACCGATGATCTGGTGCTCGTGCGGATCGGCTCGATCCAGGGCGGCGTCGCGGGTGCAGAGAGCATCGCCTTTGCTAACGGCCGCGTCTATGCGACCAACGGCAATGGCGATGCGGTCAACATCCACACCGTCACGGCCGATGGCACGCTGGTCAACGAAGCGCCGATCCTGCTCGCCGGCCTGCCATCCTATGGCCCAAGCGGTGTCACCAGCGTCGATGTCAAAAACGGCATCATCGCCGTCGGCTATGCCAATATCGACCCCGAGGCCCCGGGCTTCGTCGCGCTGTTCGACGCCGCCGACAACAGCCTGATCAAGACCATCCAGGTCGGCGTGCTGCCCGATGATGTCACCTTTTCGCCCGATGGCACCAAGCTGCTGGTGGCGAACGAAGGCGAGCCGCTGTCGGCACAGGGCAGCATCAGCATCATCGAGATCGGCGCCAACCCTGCCGATGCGGCGGTCACCAACACCATCAGCTTCGCGTCCTTGAACGGCATGGAGACGGTGCTGCGTGATCGCGGCGTCGCCATCGCGCCGGGCCAGCCGGCCGCCGGCGACATCGAGCCCGAGTACATCACCATCTCCGAAGATGGCACCCGCGCCTATGTGACCCTGCAGGAAGTGAACGCTGTCGCGGTGATCGATCTCACCAACCCGGCAGCCGATCGCCCGTTGGCGATCCAGCCGCTCGGCACCATCGACCGCAACCTGCCAGGCAATGGCCTTGACACCTCGGACCGCGATGGCGGCATCAACATCCGCAATGTCGACATCCAGAGCTTGCCGCAACCCGATGCGGTCGCCACCTTCGATATCGGCGGGGTGACCTACTTCATCACCGCCAACGAAGGTGACTCGCGCGTCAATGTTCCCGACTCGGTCCGCCTCTCCTCGAGCAGCTATGTGCTCGATCCGGTGCTTTTCCCCAATGCCGCGGCCATTAAGGCCGATGCCGATCTCGGCCGCCTCAACGTGCTGACGACGATCGGGGACACCGATGGCGATGGTGATTTCGATGTCATCCACACGCTCGGCGGGCGCGGCGTCTCGATCTTCCGCCAGGAAGCCGACGGCAGCATCACCAAGGTCCGCGAGACCGGCGGCGAATTCGAGGCGATCATCGCTGCCAATGATCCGGCCATCTTCAACTCCAACCAGAGCACTTCGCCGAACTCGTTCGACACAAGGTCGGACGACAAGGGCCCCGAGCCCGAGGGCGTCTCGATCGGCGTGATCAATGGCCGGACCTACGCCTTTGTCGGGCTGGAGCGCGTCGGCGGCTATATGGTCTATGACGTGACCGATCCCGCCAATGCCACCTTCGTCACGTACAAGCCGCAGACCGCCGATGACCTCGGGCCGGAAACCAGCGTATTCGTGAGTGCCGCGGAAAGCCCGACCGGCGAAGCGCTGCTGCTGAGCGCCCAGGAGGTCAGCAATACCGTCACCCTCTATTCGGTGCAGGCGCAGACCGAGGGCGATGACGTGCTGAATGGCGGCGCTGGCGATGATGTGTTCAAGGGTCGCGGCGGCAACGACATCATCTTCGGTCGCGGCGGCAACGACGTCATCGATGGTGGCGCCGGCAGCGATGTCCTCGATGGCGGCGACGGCGTCGATACGGTCAGCTACGCAAGCGCGGCTGGCGGCGTGCGCATCAGCCTGATGAGCGGCACCGGTTTCGGGCCGGACGGGGATGCCGATGTGCTGCGCGGCTTCGAAAACATCCTCGGCTCATCGTTCGACGACGTGCTGTTCGGCGATACCCTCGACAACATCATCGAAGGCGGTGCGGGCAATGACGTCCTCATCGGCGCGCGCGGCAACGACATCCTCATCGGCGGCGATGGCAGCGATGTGCTGCAAGGCGGGGTCGGCGCCGACATCTTCCGCTTCGACAGCGTATCGGACGGCGCAGTCGATATCATCACCGACTATTACTTCACCACTGGCGACATGCTCGAACTGGGGGAGGGGATCACCGTTTCCAAGGTCCAGGTCTCGTACCTCTCGACCGGCCAGATCGCCAACGACGTGCCAACCTACAACAAGGCCGGCTCGCTCGATCTAGTGCTGACGCTGACCGGCAACGGTGGCACGCAGACGCTCAAGATCGTCGACGCCTACAGCTTCAGCAACAACAGCTATTGGGAGGGCGTGCTGGGCCTGGATCTCGAATATGCCCGTCCGCCCTTCGGCACGCCCGACCTGGTGACGATCGGCTGACATCCATGAACTGAGGGACATCGCCGTCGCCGGCTGAACCCGGCGGCGGCCTTATCCCCATTGCTTTTGGCCGTCCGTATTTGCACTCTGCCATGCGCACACCGCACCGCAGGGGTATCATGGACGAACATATCGCATCGCTGCTCAGCCGGCGCGCTGCACTCGCCCTGCTGGCCGCCGGTGCAGCGGCGCCGCTTGCCGCCGGCCAGGCGGGACCTGCACTCACGCCTGCCGCGCGCCTGCGGGCGCTGATCGATGCAAGCTCGGCGGCCGAACTGGCGCTCGATCCGCTCGGCGAACCCGGCCGGCCGCGCCCGGCGGGCACTGCGGTGTTCATCGATCCGCTCACCGACGCGCATGCCGATGCCGTGCTGGCGAACAAGCGCCGCGAGCTGGCCGAACTGCAGGCCATCGACCGCAGCGCGCTGACCGCGGTGGACGCCATCGCCTATGATGTCTTTGCCTACAAGCTGCAGACATCGCTCGATTTCATCAACTCCGGGCTGGCGGCGATCCAGCGCCAGGCGCCGCTCAATCCGTCGTTCGGGCTCCATGTGTCGATGCCCGATTTCGTGTCCGGCGCCGGCGGCGCATTCGCCACGGTCGGGGACTATGTGGCCGGGCTCGACCGGCTGACCGGCTTCACCGGCTTCATGGACACGACATTGGTGCGGCTCCGCCAGGGCATGGCCGCCGGCCGGGTGCAACCGAAGATCATCGTCGAGAATGTGCTGAAGCAGGTCGAGGCGATGCTCGCACTGCCGGTGGAAGCGACACCCTTCTACAGCGCCATCACCCGCATGCCTGCGGCGTTTTCGGAAGCCGACCGCACGCGGCTGACCGAAGCCTATCGAAAAGCCATCGCCGGCCAAGTGCTGCCGGCCTTCGCGCGGTGGCAGGCGTTCCTCACCAAGGATTATGCGCCAAAGGCGCCGGAAGGCCCCGGACGCTCCTCGATGCCCGGCGGCGACCGCCTCTACGCCGCCGAGCTGGCCCGCCACACCACCACGAGCATGGGCGCCGATGCCATCCATGCGCTGGGGCTGCAGGAAGTCGCGCGCATTCGCGGCGAGATGGAGAAGGTGCGCGGCCAGGTCGGCTTCCAGGGCGATCTCAAGGCGCTGTTCGAGCATGTTCGCACCGATCCGAAATTCTACTGCAAGGACGAGGCCGAGCTGCTGGCGCGCTTCGCCGAGATCGAGGGCCGCATCTGGAAGGGCATTCCAGCACTTTTCCACAACCGCCCCAAGGCGCCCTTCTTCGTCGCCGGGCTGCCGGCACTCGGCGGCCAGCGTGGCACCGGTTACTACAAGCCCGGCCCGCCCGATGGCGTGACGCCGGGCACGCTGTTCTTCAACATGGCGATGCTGAACACCCGGCCGATTCCCACGCTCGAAACGCTCACCCTGCACGAGGGCATCCCCGGCCATCACTTCCAGATCACGCTGGCGCGCGAGAACACCAGCCTGCCGCCGCTGCTGCGCTATGGCTCGACCACCGCCTATTCGGAAGGCTGGGGGCTCTATGTCGAATCGCTCGGCCGCAAGCTCGGGATGTTCAAGGACCCCTGGCAATGGTTCGGACATCTCGACATGGAAATGCTGCGCGGCGTGCGCCTTGTCGTCGACACCGGCATCCATGCGCGCGGCTGGAGCCGGCAGCGCGCCATCGATTTCATGATGGACAACACCTCGATGGCGCCGCGCGACGTACAGGTGGAAATCGACCGCTACATCGCCCAGCCGGGCCAAGCCTGCGCCTACAAGATCGGCGAGCTCACCTTCGCCCGCCTGCGCCGCGAAGCCACCGCAGCCCTGGGCCCCCGCTTCGATGTCCGCGATTTCCACGGCCAGTGCATCGATACCGGCGGCATGCCGCTGGCGGTGCTCGAAGCCAAGATCGGCAGCTGGATCAAGGCCGGCGGCGGCCGACAGGCCTGAGCTTGCCTGCCAGCGCCTGCCCCGACTAGATGACCCCATGGCCGGCACCAGACCGGCAGGGAGAGTGATCCATGCGTGCAATCGACCATTTCATCGACGGCGCTGCCGTTTCCGGCACATCGGGCCGTTTCGCCGATGTGTTCGATCCCAACAGCGGTGCCGTGCAGGCGCAGGTGGCGCTGGCATCGGCGGCCGAGATGGACGCCGCCATCGCGTCGGCGGTGGCCGCGCAGAGGGGCTGGGCCGCCACCAACCCGCAGCGCCGGGCGCGCGTGCTGTTCGAGTTCAAGCGCCTGGTCGAGCGCGACATGGACGAACTGGCAGCACTGCTCTCCTCCGAGCACGGCAAGGTGATCGCCGACAGCCGCGGCGACATCCAGCGCGGCCTCGAGGTCATCGAGTTTGCCTGCGGCATCCCGCATCTGCTGAAAGGTGATTTCACGCTGGGTGCTGGACCGGGGATCGACGTCTATTCGATGCGCATGCCGCTCGGCGTCGTCGCCGGCATTACTCCCTTCAACTTCCCCGCAATGATCCCGATGTGGATGTTCGGAGTCGCCATCGCCTGCGGCAACGCCTTCATCCTCAAGCCGTCCGAGCGTGATCCCTCGGTGCCGGTCAGGTTCGGCGAACTGATGATGGAAGCCGGGCTTCCCCCCGGCATCCTCCAGGTCGTCCACGGCGACAAGGCAGCGGTCGATGCCATCCTCGACCATCCGGATATCAAGGCCGTCAGCTTCGTCGGCTCGTCGGACATCGCGCACTATGTCTATTCGCGCGGCACCGCCAACGCCAAGCGCGTGCAGGCGATGGGGGGTGCCAAGAACCACGCCGTCGTGCTGCCCGACGCCGACATGGACCAGACCGTCGCCGATCTCGTCGGTGCCGCCTTCGGCTCGGCCGGCGAGCGCTGCATGGCGCTGCCCGTCGTCGTCCCGGTCGGCGCCGCCACCGCCGACACGCTCCGCGAGGCGCTGCTGCCCGAAATCGCAAAATTGCGCCTCGGCGTGTCGACCGACAAGGATGCGCGCTACGGCCCCGTCGTCAGCGCCGCCCACAAGGCGCGCATCGAGAATTACATCCAGATGGGCGTCGATGAAGGCGCCGAACTGGTGGTCGATGGCCGCGGCTTCACCCTGCAGGGCCATGAGGGCGGCTTCTTCGTCGGCCCCACCTTCTTCGATCATGTGCAGCCGACGGCGCGCAGCTACCAGGAGGAGATTTTCGGCCCGGTGCTGCAGATGCTTCGCGCTGACAGCTTCGAGGCCGCGCTGGCCCTGCCGAGCAACCACCAATATGGCAATGGTGTCGCGATCTTCACCCGCAACGGCTCCGCGGCGCGCGAGTTTGCCGCCAATGTCGAGGTCGGCATGGTCGGCATCAACGTGCCGATCCCGGTGCCGGTCGCCTATCACACCTTCGGCGGCTGGAAGCGCTCGGCCTTTGGGGACAGCAACGTCCACGGCCCCGAGGGCGTGCGCTTCTACACGAAGATCAAGACCGTCACCCAGCGCTGGCCGAGCCTCAACGCCGAGGGCGGCGTGACCGACAGCAGCTTCGTCATCCCGACGATGAAGTAGGGGAGGGGGAAGCATGGCACGCATCGCTTTCATCGGCCTCGGCAACATGGGCGGCGGCATGGCCGCCAATCTCGTCCGCGCCGGCCATCAGGTCACCGCCTTCGATCTCGCCGCCGACGCCATGGCGCGCGCCACCGAGGCCGGCTGCACCCCCGCCACATCGGCCGCGGACGCTGCACGCGATGTCGACGCCGTCGTCACCATGCTCCCCGCCGGCAAGCATGTCGCCGCAGTCTATGCCGGGTCGGTCGTCCCCGCAGCCGCCCCCGGCACACTGTTCCTCGATTGCTCGACGATCGACGTCGGCACCGCCCGCAGCACCGCCGCCGGAGCCACGGCACAGGGCTTCGCCATGGTCGATGCCCCCGTCTCGGGCGGCATCGCTGCGGCCAATGCCGGCACTCTCACCTTCATGGTCGGCGGCAGCCAGCAGGCCTTCGCCCGTGCCGAGCCGCTGCTGCAGGCGATGGGCAAGGTCGTCATCCACGCCGGCGAGGCCGGTGCCGGCCAGGCCGCCAAGATCTGCAACAACATGCTGCTCGGCGCCTCGATGATCGCCACCGCCGAAGCCTTTGTGCTCGCCGAAAAGCTCGGCCTCGACCTGCAGACCTTCTTCGACATCAGCTCGAAAGCCAGCGGCCAATGCTGGTCGATGACCAGCTATTGCCCGGTGCCCGGCCCGGTCCCCGCCTCGCCCGCCAACCGCGACTATGAGGGCGGTTTCGCCGCCGCCCTGATGCTCAAGGATCTCAAGCTGGCGGTCGAAGCCGCTGCCGCCGCCGGCGGCAGCGTGCCGATGGCCGCCCAGGCCGAATCGCTCTACCAGAGGGTCGTCGGGCTCGGCGGTGGCAGCCGTGATTTCTCGGCGATCATCAAGCTTCTCGACGGCAGCTGGGACCAGGCCCGGCCGGTCATCCCGCCGCGTTGATCCGGTT
>JBBSPR010000099.1:0-10288 GCA_038258615.1 Sphingomonadales bacterium | reverse complement strand
GAAGGGCTCCGGGGCGGAGGTGCCCCGGAGCCCTTTTTGCGTGCCGTCATGACGCGGTGGTCACCTCCACCACATTGTCGTCCGAGTTGCGGTCGACATATTTGTTGTAGGGGTCGATGCCAGCGAAGGCCGGTGCCTTGGTGGTGATGATGCGGAGTTGCTGGCGGCCCGAGGTGATGGGGCGGCGTTCCATGAGGAGGACGTCGGTCTTGCCGAAGGCGTCGCGCCCGGGGCGTTTGGTGAAGAGGCCGATGTCGATGATGTCTGACAGGGGGGCGGGGGTTTCCTTGCCCTGGCCGTCGGCGTGGGCCTTGGTGGCTTCGATGGTGATGCGGGTTTCGTAAGCGCCGTTGGGGAGTTTGCGGGTGGTGGCGTCGGTGGCCTTGAGGTCGAAGATGGTGATGCGCTCCATGAGGTCCGAGATGAGCTGGCGTTCGGAGGGGGTGCGGGCGAGGGCTTTCAGGCCGTCCACCAGGATGGTGGAGCGGGGGTAGGGGGCGCCCTTGAAGCGGTGCTCGTCGAGCAGGCGGGCGAGGAGGGCGTTGACGCGGTCCTCCCCCAGCCGGTCGGCGAGGAGGTACATGACGACCGCACCCTTGCGGTAGTGGATGTAGCCCTGGTTTTCGACGCGGTTCAGCGGCAGCTCCTCGATGGCTTCGCTGCCGCGCGAGCGGAGGTAGTTGTCGAGCTCGTATTTGAGGAAGCGGCGGATCTTATCCGGCCCGTAGAGCTGCTTCATCACCATGAGGGCGCTGTATTGGGCGAGCGTTTCCGAGAGCAGGGTGCCGCCCTGCATGTCTGCGCCGAGCAGCTGGTGCGCCCAATATTGGTGGGCGACCTCGTGGGCGGTGACATAGGTGACATAGTCGATCGAGTCTTCGTCGCCATTGTCGGCCAAAAAGCCGATGCCTTCGGAATAGGGCATGGTGCCGGCGAAGGCCTGGGCGAAGCTGGCGTAGCCGGGGAACTCGACAACGCGGGCGTGATCGAACTGATAGGGGCCGAAATTGGTGCGGTAATAGCCGAGCGAGGCCTTCATCGCGGCGAGGATGCGATCGGCGTTCCAGCCGTGGCGGGCATCGTGGAAGACGCTGAGCTTGACGCCATCGGCTTGCGCCGTCTTTTCAACATAGTCGGCGGACTGGACCGAGAAGAAGCTGAGGATGGGGCCCTTGGAGACGAAGGTGGCGGTGCGGCGGCCGCCGCTGGTGACGTCGGACGTGCGAACGCCGGGGGCGAGGGGGACCTGGCCGGCATCGGTGGAGAGGGTGATTTCGGCCGAGACCCAATCGGCAAAGCCGATGTAGCTGCGGCGGGTGGCGGACAGGTCTTCGAGCCTGGGGGGGCGAAGCTCGGCGGGGAGGCCGTATTTGCGGCGCTTCACCCGGTCTTGCAGCAGGCCCGAACGGCCCATGCCGATGAGGGGGGCGAAATCGATGTTGTTAACGAAGCTGCCGTTGGCGACGAGGCCGGAATCATCGCCATTGGCGGTGAAGCCCTGCTGCCAGCGGCGGGTGCGGAAGCTGATGGGGAGGGTGGCGCCCGGCGCCAGCGGGGTGGCCAGGCGGAAGATGTGATAGCCGAGGCGCTTGTCTTCGAGGGTGCGGGTAGCGCCGGGGACATCGAGTGCCAGAAGCTCGATGCGCGGATCGGTGATGCGGAGGTGGAGATCGGTGATGGGGGCGGTGCCGGGATTGCTCAGGAGCATCTGGCCGCGGGCTTCGAGGCGGCGCTCGGCGGGGAAGAGATCGATGGCGAGCTTTATGTTGGTGGCGGCGGGTTGGGCGAGGTTCTCGTATTGCAGGTAGGTTTTTTCGAGATCGGCCTGCAGCAGTTCGAAATCGTCTTCGGTGCGATAGGTGTTGAGGATGTTGGTGTTCCAGTAGATGAAGCTGCCGCTGGCGATGGCGACGAGCACGGCCGCGCCGGCGATGAGGCCGGGGGTGCCGCGCAAACCCGAGGGCAGGCGGCGGAGGCGGGGGGCGAGGCGGACTTCGGTGCCGCGGCGCCATAGCAGGTGCGCGGCGACGGCGAGGAGCAGGGCGACGGCACCCCAGTAGAGGCGGAGCCACCAGGCGGCGGGGCCGCCGAGCTGATCCCCGTTCATGTCGGAGAAGCGGACGCGGCCGGTGTCCCCATAGCTGTAGAGCGGGTGCTCGAAGCCGAGGTTGCCGAGGGTGATGGTGGCGACGAGGTAGAGCACCATCACCGCCCAGCCGACATATTTGTTGGGGCTGAGCGCCTGCACGAAGACGGCGAGGACGGCGAGGAGCAGCATGTCCGCGGTGCCGGGGAGGAGGTACCAGAGCAGCCATTGGCCGAAATCGATGGCGGCCGAGCCGCGGATGAGCTGGATGATGATGGCGGCGACCATGCCGACGGCGAGGGTGGCCATGAGGACACCGGCGACGGCGATGACCTTGGGGACGAGATAGGCCCAGCCGGGCAGCGGGGTCGAATCGATGATCTCGTGGAACTTGCGCTCGCGGTCCCGCCAGACGAGCTCGCCGGAATAATAGATGGCGATGATGATGGGGATGATGCCGAAGCTGCCGAGCAGGGTTTCCACCAGCGCGAAGGTGGCGGGGCGCGAGGGGGTGCCGTAGAGTTCGTTCGCGAACCAGAGCGCACCGCCGGCATTGAAGAGGCCGGCGAGAATGAGGACGATGAAGGCGGGGCTGCGGAAAAGCATCTGCATTTCGAAGCGGGTGCGCGCCGACAGCCGGGCCCAGGCGGTGCCGGTGCTTTGGGTGGGCGGCAGGTTGGCGACGGTGACGGGGGCGACGGCGGCGAGTTTCGCCTCCTTCTTTGCCGCCTTGGCGGCGGCGCGTTTGGAGAGGCCGCGCTCGCCGAAGCGGAAGCGGGCGAGGGCGAGGCCGATGGCGGCGAGCGCGATTCCGAGCCAGAGCGCGCGGTTGGCGAGCAGGCTGCCGTCGATGGGCGGGGTGAGGCTGTTCTGCTCGGTGGCGGTCCAGTAGCGGGTGGCGTTGCCGAAGGCTGCGAAGCCGAAGGGCTCGACGATGGCGGCGAGCTCGCGCAGCTCGGGCCTGGATTGCAGCACGCCGACGAGGACGAAATAGGCGATGAGGAACACCACCACGCCGAGATAGGAATAGAGCATCGAGCGGGTAAGCGTGGCGACGGCGAAGAAGATGCTGGCGGTGAGGAAGACGTTGGGGAGGGCGAGCACGCCATAGGCATAGGCATAGTCGGCGAGGCGGTTGGGGCCGATGGTTTCGGAATCGACCCAGGGCATGAAGGAGCCGAGGATGATGGCGAGCGGCACGGCGAGGAAGGCGGTGGCCGCGGCGATGCTGGCGCCGGTGAAGCGGCCGATGAGATAATCGAAGCGGGTGACGCGGGTGGAGCGCACCATCGGGCCGAAGCCGCTCTCGTCATCGCGCACGATGACATTGGCGACGAAGGCGGTGGTGACGAACATGAAAAAGATCGACAGCACCAGATGCACCTGGGCGATGGCGAAGGGGCTGTTGACCTTCACATTGCCGCCACTGCCGATGGAGATTTCCTCGAGGGTGGTGGCGCCGAAGGTGAGCAGGAAGAACAGGATGCCGACGACCCAGAAGACCGGGTTGCGGAACTGGTAGCGCAGCTCGAAGGCGGCAATGCTGGCGAACATCAGGCGGCCTTCAGGGCTGCACGGCTGCCGGCGAGGGTGGCGAAATACACGTCTTCGAGGCCGCCTTCGACCGGCTCGAAACCCGCGCCGGGGTGCTGGTCGGAGAGGACATGGATGACGGTGCGGCCGGCGAAGAGGCGGGTGCTGATGATGGTGTGGCGCTCGGCCATTTCGGCCATGTCGGACCGGGCGATGGTGCGTGCCCATACGGTGCCGCGGGCGCGGGCAATGAGATCCTGCGGGGCCCCTTCGAGCTGGATGCGGCCGCCGGCGAGGACCGCCATGCGCGGGCAGAGATCGGCCACATCGTCGACGATATGGGTGGAGAGGATGATGACGACATTCTCGCCGATTTCGGCGAGCAGGTTGAGGAAACGGTTGCGCTCCTCGGGGTCGAGGCCGGCGGTGGGCTCGTCGACGATGATGAGCTCGGGGTTGCCGATGAGGGCCTGGGCGATGCCGAAGCGCTGGCGCATGCCGCCGGAGAAGCCGGCGATGGCCTTGTTCCGCACGCTCCAGAGGTTGACCTGGTTGAGGAGCGTCTCGACGGTGGCCTTGCGGTCGGACGCCGATGCGATGCCTTTGAGCACCGCCATGTGATCGAGCATCGCATAGGCGCTGACGCGTGGATAAACGCCGAAATCCTGCGGCAGATAGCCGAGGCGCTCGCGCAGGCGGGCGGGCTCGGCGATGACGTCGATATCGGCGAAGCGGATGGTGCCGCTGCTGGGGGTCTGCAGCGTGGCGATGGTGCGCATGAGGGTGGACTTGCCGGCGCCATTTGGGCCCAGCAGGCCGTACATGCCCTTGGGGATGGAGAGCGACACGCCATCGAGGGCGCGGGTGCCGTTGGGGTAGACATGACTGACATCGAGCAGATCGAGCACCCCAAACCCCCTTTTTGGCGAACTGTATTGTCACAGTAAAACGCATGATGCACTCTCACGTCAAGTCCCCCCCGGCCTGCGACCGTCTGTCGCGAAGAAATGCACCTCGGCGATTGTGCAGTGCCGCAACTGCCTTCCATCGTGCGGCGCTTCCATGCTAGGCGGCGCAGGCTTGATCGGCGGGCGATTGTCGGGCGTGTTGGGAGCAGGTTGATGGACGAGACGCAGGTTCTGGCGAAGTTTCGCGATGTGTTTGCCGATGTGATGGATATCGACGACCCCGAGATCGGCATGGAATCGACCGCCAAGGATTTCGAGGAGTGGGACAGCCTGTCGAACATCCGGCTGGTGGTGGCGGTGGAGCGGGCTTTCGGCACCCGCTTCTCCAATGCCGACATCGAGGGCTTTTCGTGCGTGGGCGACCTGGTGCGCGCACTTGTGGCGCGCGCCGGCTGATCGCGCGAACGCGGGGCCTTTTCGATGCATTTCCCCACCACCGACCCGCTGGGCCTGCCCTGGCTGCTGCCGGCGCCCGATGACCTGCGGGCGCAGGTGCGCGCACTTGGCGGCGGTACCGACGCCATTGCCGCGCATGCGCTGACGGGGCTGGCGGGCCATGCGCTGGACCTCGACCAGCTGACAAGCGTGGCGAAGCTGCTCGACAAGGGGCGGGCCCGGATCGAGCCGGGGACGCTGACGCCGCTGAGGCTGGCGGTGCTGATGGATGGGACGGCCGATCATCTGGCCCCCGCGATCCGCGCCTCCGGGCTGCGGCACGGGCTGCTGATCGACACCTGGGTGGCGCCCTATGGGCAGGCGCTGGCGGAAGCGACGCGGCCGGGGAGCGACCTCGGCGCAAGCGGCGTGCAGATGGCGCTGGTGGCATCGGATTTCCGCAGCCTGGGGCTCGGGCGGCCGCATGTGGATGCGGGGGCGGCCGAGGACGCTGTGGCGGGCGCGCTGGCGCGGATGGAGGCGATTGTCGGCGGGCTGGCTGCACGCAAGATCACGCCGGTGCTGGCGACGGTGCCGGTGCCCGCGGGTGGCTGGATGGGCAGCTTCGATGCGCTCGCACCCGGATCGCCGGCGGCGATGGTGACGGAATTCAATGTGCGGCTGGCGGGATTGGCGCGGGACCGTGGCGCGCTGCTGTTCGATGCGGCGCGGGTTGCGGCCCTTGTGGGACATGGCCGCTGGTTCGATGACGGGCTGTGGAACCGCTCGAAGATTCCGTTTGCGCTGGATGCGGTGCCGCTGTGGGCGGACCATGTGGCGCGGCTGCTGGGAGCGGCGCGCGGCAAGGCGCGGAAATGCCTGGTGCTCGACCTCGACAACACGCTTTGGGGCGGGATCATCGGCGATGACGGGCTGGAGGGGATCAAGCTCGGCCAGGGATCGTCCGACGGCGAGGCGCATCTGGCGGTGCAGGCGATGGCGCTGGATTTGAAGGCGCGCGGCGTGGTGCTGGCGGTGGTCTCGAAGAACGAGGACGCGGCGGCGCGGCTGCCGTTCCAGAAGCACCCCGAGATGCTGCTGCGCGAGGCGGACATTGCGGTGTTCCTGGCCAATTGGAACGACAAGGCGACCAACATCGCGCATGTGGCGACGACGCTGAATATCGGCGTCGATGCGCTGCTGTTCCTCGATGACAACCCCGCCGAGCGGGCGCGGGTGCGGCAGATGCTGCCGCAGGTGGCGGTGCCCGAGGTGCCGGCGGACCCGTCGCTCTATCCGATGATGGTGATGGGATCGGGCTGGTTCGATGCGGTGGCGCTTTCAGACGATGACCTGAAGCGTGCCGAGCAGTATCGCGCCAATGCCGAGCGCAGCGTGGCGCTGCAGCAGATCGGCGATTATGACGATTATCTGGCGTCGCTCGACATGGCGTGCGAGCTTTCGGCGTTCGATGGAATCGGGCGGGCGCGGATTGCGCAGCTCATCAACAAGTCCAACCAGTTCAACCTGACGACGCGGCGCTACACCGAGGCCGAGGTGGCGGCGGCGGAGGCCGAGCCGCAAGTTTTCGACCTGCAGGTGCGGCTGGTCGATCGGTTTGGCGACACTGGCATGATCTCGGTGGTGATCGCGCGCGCTTCGGGCGAGGAGTGGCTGATCGACACCTGGCTGATGAGCTGCCGGGTGCTGGGGCGGCGGGTCGAGGAGGCGGTGCTGGCGAGCCTGGTGCAAGGTGCTCGGGCGGCGGGGGCAAAGCGGCTGGTCGGCGAATGGCTGCCGAGCCCGAAGAATGCGATGGTCGAGCGGCATTACGAGAAGCTGGGCTTCAAGCCGGCGGGCATGATCGACGGCGGTGGGACGCGCTGGGTGCTCGACCTGGCGGACCATGTGCAGCCGAAGCTGCCGATGGCGTTGAGCGGCGACCGGAGCTTTGCTGCGTGAGGGCTGGGTGCAGCACTTTTGCGGCTGGTGTGCGCGGGGCTTCTGCCTGCCGCCGCGCGCTGTCCTGACGATCCGGCCCGATGCTTTTCAATTCGCTCCAGTTTTTGCTGCTGTTCCTGCCGGTGACGCTGGCGGGATTCTACCTGCTGCTGCAATTCGGCAAGCGTGACTGGATCTATGCCTGGCTGGTGGGCGCCAGCCTGATTTTCTATGCCGTGTGGAATCCGCCCTATGTGGCGCTGCTGGTGCTTTCGATGGTGGGCAACCATGCGCTGGCCAAGCAGATCGAGCGATTGCGGCCCGGCCGGCCTTCGGCAGCGACGGCCATGCTGTATCTGGGCGTGGCGGTGAATGTCGGGCTGCTGGTCTATTACAAATATGCCAACTTCTTCCTCGACATCAGCAATGCGGTGGCGGGGACCGAGTGGACGCTGCAGAAGATCATCCTGCCGCTGGCAATTTCCTTCTACACGCTGCAGCAGGTGGCGTTTCTGGTCGATGTGGCACGCGGCGAGGTGAAGACGACGAGCCTGGCGCGCTATGCGACATTCGTGATCTTCTTCCCGCAGCTGATCGCCGGACCGATCGTGCATTACCGCGAGATGATGCCGCAGTTCTTCGGGCGCGCGGCGGGGCGGTTTGCCAGTGCCAACATCATGGTGGGGCTGGTGATCTTCGGAATCGGGCTGTTCAAGAAGACGGTGATTGCCGACACGGCGGCCGGCTTTTCGTCGCCGATCTTCACGGCCGCACGGATCGGCGCGGAGATCGACCTCGTCGACGGCTGGACGGCGGTGCTGTGCTACACGATCCAGCTGTATTTCGACTTTTCGGGCTATTCGGACATGGCGATCGGACTGGCGCGGATGTTCGGGATCATCCTGCCGATGAACTTCCATTCGCCGCTGCGCGCCGGCTCGATCATCGACTATTGGCGCCGCTGGCACATGACGCTGCAGCGGTTCATCGTGGCGTATATCTTCCAGCCGATCGTGCTGCCGCTGGCGCGGCGGGCGGCGCAGTGGGGGCTGGGCAAGTGGCAGGGCTTCGCGCTGGCCACGGTTCTGCCGACGATGCTCTCCTTCATCATCAGCGGGCTGTGGCATGGGGCGGCCTGGACCTTCGTGCTGTGGGGGATGATGCACGGCGTGTATGTGGCGGTGAACGAATTCTGGCGGCAGTATCGGCGCAAGGCGCGGCGCAAGGCGCCGCCGGGGCGCGGTGACGTGGTGCTTTATTATGTGATCACGCTGCTGGCGGTGTTGTTTGCCAATGTGATGTTCCGTGCCGAGGGCGTGGACGCCGCCCTTGCGGTGTGGGGCGGGATGCTGCAGCTGGACCAGCTGGCGACGTTGGGCGAGTTCGTGCCGGTGTCGCTGGCGGAAGTGTTTTCGAAGCCGCTGGTGTTGATTCTGATCGGGACGGCGCTGATCGCCTTCTTCCCCAACACCCAGCAGTTGATGGAGCGCTATCGGCCGGTGCTGGAATGGGATGTATGGCGGCGCGTGGCGCCGCCGGTGATCAGCCTGACGTGGCGGCCGACGCTGCCATGGGCGGTGGCGACCGGGCTTGTGCTGATGCTGGGGACGGTGTTCATCCTGCGCGGCCAGTCCGAATTCATTTACTTCAACTTCTGACGGGATTTTTGCTTGAGCCGGCCCATGCGTCTTGCCCCATTTGCCCTGGCGATGCTGGCCAGCATCCTGGCCGGCTATGCGGCGCTGGCGGCGATCCCGCATGATCCGTACATCCGCTACCAATCGTTCAAGGGCACGATCTTCGGGCGGCTGACCTGGATTTACGATCGCATCCACCATGATGCGGCGCCGATCGATGTGGTGGTGCTCGGCTCCTCGCGCAGTGGGGCGGGGATCGTGCCGCCGATGCTGGAAGAGGAACTGGCGGCGCGCTGCGGTGTGACGCTCAAGGTGGCGAATTTCGCGCTGCCGGCCTCGGGCATGGACATCAGGCTGACGCTTCTGGATGAGTTGCTGGAGACCAAGCGGCCACGGCTGGTGGTGTTCGACACGGTGGAGCAGCTGCCCCGTGACGGCCACCAGGCGTTTGCCGACCTGGCGCGTTCTTCTGAAGTCCTGGGCAGCCCGTGGCTGATCAACCGCAACCTGCCCTCGAACCTGATCCGGCTGCCGGTGCGGCAGGTGCAGCTTGCCGCCGCCACGCTGGCGCCGGGCGCCTTTGGCTACACGGGCAGCTTCATCCCCGAAAATTATGCAGGCACGACGATCCGCATTGCGCCGGCCGATATTCTCGATGGCTATCGGCTCCCGCCGGCCGACATGACGCCAGAGGACCATGCGGCCCTGCTCGATGCGGATTCGGTACGGCGGCTGGCCGGGCTGACGCCGCCGCTGCTGGGCGGTCGGATTGCGCCGCTGGAATTCGGGGTGTCGCGCCATTATGTGCGCGCCGTGCATGACCGGGCACAGGCGGCAGGGGCGCGCTTCGCCTTTGTGTTCTTCCCCTTCTACAAGGGGCCGGATGCGCCGCTCGACGAGGCCTGGCTGAAGGGCGTGGCGCCGGTATGGTCGGTGCCCGGCGTTTCGGGAGATCCGGCGAACTATCTCGACACGGCGCATCTGGGCCGGCAGCCGCAGCCGCAGGTGCAGGCGTGGCTGGCGGACCGGATTGCCGGGGAGCTGGGCTGCAAGGCGGGCTGATGCGGGCAGTGCGGCGCATCCTGCCTCTGGCGCTCGGCTTGCTGGTGCTCGCGGCGATCGGGTTCGGCGCACTCGCCGCGACGACGCCGGGGGGAGCGCTGCAGGCAGCACGCGACATCCGCCGGACGGTGCGCGAGACGCTGGGGCTGCCGAAATTCTGGTATGATGTGCGCAAGGTGGCGCGGGCCGATGGGGTGGCGGTGGCGTGCCCCGATCCGGCGACAACGCTGACGATCGTGACCGGCGGACAGTCCAACTCCGGCAATGCGATCGAGGGCCGCACGGCCGCCGACCCGCAGGACCGGGTGTTCGTGTTCGATGCCGGCAAGTGCTTCGTGGCGGCGGACCCTATGGCTGGCGCCTCGGGCAAGCGCGGCAGCCTTTGGCCTGACCTCGGCCAGCGGCTGCACGCGGCCACCGGGCGGCCGGTGCTGTTCATCAATGGCGGGATCGGCGGCTTCCAGGTGGCGGACTGGCTCGACCGGCGCTCGGGATATTGGGACAACCTGGCGGGACGGGTGGCGGCGGCGCGGGCGCTGGGCTTCGAGCCGGGCTGGATTTTGTGGCACCAGGGCGAGACCGATGCTTCCACCGGGATTTCGCCCGAGCGCTTCGAGCGCGAGCTGGGGCAGCTGACGGGCGACCTGCTTGCGGCGGCTCCGCAGGCGAGGCTCTATTTGTTCCAG
>JBBSPR010000098.1:0-10322 GCA_038258615.1 Sphingomonadales bacterium | reverse complement strand
TCGCCGCTGCCCACCACCGCAAGGCTCAACGTCGTCGGCACCCCCAACGCCCGCATCGCCTCGCTGATCACATATTCGCGCAGCATCGGCCCGAGTGCTGCCCGCCCATCGCCCGACCGCGAAAAGCGCGTCCGCCCCGAGCCCTTGAGCGCCAAATCGAAGCGCACGCCATCGGGTGCGATCTGCTCGCCGAGCAGCACCTGCCGGCCATCGCCGAGCATGTTTGGATGCCCGAACTGATGCCCGGCATAGGCCTGGGCAATCGGCTCGGACCCCGGCGGCAGCGCATTGCCCGCCAGCAGCTCCGGCGCAACCTCGGAGAGCCCGAGCCGCGCCGCCACCGCCTCATTCCACAGCAGCAGTGCCGGCGCCTTGACCGGCACCGGCGCCCGCTCCTCGAACAGCACCGGCGGCAGGTGCCGGTAGCTGTTCTCCAGGCGCCAGCCCGAGTTCACCTCCGGTGTCCCCGTTACAGCCGATGCATTGTGCAAATCTTGTTCCCCGATGGATCGCGCAGATAGGCAAGATACAGCTTGCCCATGGCGCCGGCGCGCACGCCCGGCGGATCTTCGCAGGCGGTGCCGCCCGCAGCCAGCCCCGCCGCATGCCAGGCATCGCACGCTTCAGGCGAGTCGGCCGCAAAGCCGATGGTGCCGCCATTGGCCGCACATGCCGGATTGCCATCGATCGGCGTGGACACGGCAAACACGCCGGTCTTGGTCATCCAGAACACCCGGCCCTTGTCGTCCTCGCGCCCCGCCGGCAGCCCGAGCGCGCCCAGCGCTGCATCGTAAAAGGCCTTGGTAGCCGCAAGGTCGTTGGCGCCGATCATCACATGACTGAACATGGTTTCATCCCCTTCGTTGCACTGCCCCGCTGATGCCGCAGCCACCGTAAGCTGTCGACCCGCATTTGCGAGAGGCACATGGCTGCACTACCCGCCCGCATGGTTGAAGCTTGCAGCCCCCAAGTCTATAAGGCTTCAACGGGCGGTCAGCACAGGCCGCCCGTTTGCATTGCGGGTGGAGCCCCGCCGCTTGCCGGAGCCTGATCAGATGACCATCACCGCCCTCATGCCCGTCTATGGCCGCTGCGAAGTCGAGCCGGTGCGCGGTGAAGGCTGCTACCTCTATGATGCACAGGGCCGCGAGTGGCTCGACTTTGCCAGCGGCATCGCCGTCAACCTGCTCGGCCACAGCCATCCGCACCTCGTCGGCGCCATCCAGAAGCAGGCCGCCACACTCATGCACACCTCCAACCTCTACAAGGTGCCCGCCCAGGCTGCCCTTGCCGAGCGCCTCGTCGGCCTCACCTTCGCCGACACGGTGTTCTTCACCAACTCGGGAGCCGAAGCGATCGAGTGCGCGGTGAAAACCTGCCGCAGCTTCCACTATGCGCATGGCAACCCGGAAAAGTTCCGCATCCTCACCTTCTCCAACGCCTTCCACGGCCGCACCCTCGCCACCATCTCCGCCACCAACCAGGAGAAGATGCGGAAAGGGTTCGAGCCACTGCCGGACTGGTTCCATGTGCTGCCCTTCAACGATCTGGACGCCGTCGCCGCTGCCATCGACCCCCAAAACTCTCGGGGCATCGGCGGCATCCTCGTCGAGCCCATCCAGGGCGAGGGCGGCATCCGCCCCGCCACGCACGAGTTCCTCACCGGCCTGCGCAAGCTCTGCGACGAGCATGGCATCCTGCTCATCCTCGACGAGGTCCAGTGCGGCGTCGCCCGCACCGGCACCCTTTTCGCGCATGAGCAATATGGCATCACCCCCGATATCATGGCCATCGCCAAGGGCATCGGCGGCGGCTTCCCCGTCGGCGCGTGTCTGGCGACGGAACACGCCGCCGCCGGCATGGTCATCGGCACGCACGGCAGCACCTATGGCGGCAACCCCCTCGCCATGGCTGCCTGCCAGGCTGTGCTCGATATCGTCACCGAGCCCGCGTTCCTTGCCCAGGTTCGCGAAAGCAGCACACGCTTCGTCGCCGCCCTCGAGCAGATGATCCCCAACCACGACACCATCTTCGAGAGCGTGCGCGGGATGGGCCTCATGCTCGGCCTCAAGCTCAAGACCGACAGCCGCGCCTTCGTCGCCCATGCCCGCAGCCATGGCATCCTCACCGTGGCGGCCGGAGACAATGTGGTGCGGCTGCTGCCGCCGCTGATCATCGAGGAGCATCATATCCGCGAAGCGGTCGACAAGCTGTCGGCCGCCGCTGCGGCCTATGTTCCCGCTGCCGCCGCCTGAAAGACCGCAGATGCGCCATTTTCTCGATCTCGCCACCCCCACGGCGGCGGGCCTAAGAGCCATTCTCGATGAAGCCCATGCCCGCAAGGCAGCGCGGGCCGGCTGGCCCCGCGGCAAGGCGGACGCCGATGCCCCGCTCGCAGGCCACACTCTGGCGCTGATCTTCGAAAAGCCCAGCACCCGCACCCGCTTCAGCTTTGCCCAGGCGATGCGGCAACTGGGCGGGGACACCATCACCGTGTCCGCCGGCGAAATGCAATTGGGCCGCGGCGAGCCCGTCGACGACACCGCCCGCGTGCTCAGCCGCATGGTCGATGCCGTGGTGCTGCGCGCCAACAGCCATGCCACGCTGGAAACGCTCGCCAATGCCGCCAGCGTGCCGGTGCTCAACGGCCTCACCGACATCAGCCACCCCTGCCAGGTGCTCGCCGACATCCTCACCTATGAGGAACATGCCGGCCGCTCCGTCGCCGGAAGCTGCTGGGCATATCTCGGCGATGGCAACAACATGGCCAACTCGCTGATCGAGGCCGCCAGCGTCCTCGGCTTCGATTGCCGTGTCGGCGTCCCCCATGGCTATGATCCGGATGCCGCCGTCGTCGCGACGGCCTGCGCCCGCGGCGGCCGCATCGGCGTCTATCGCTCCGCCGCCGCTGCCGTCGAGGATGCCGATGTCGTCGTCACCGACACCTGGGTGAGCATGGGCCAGCCCGACAGCAAATCGAAGCTCGCCGCGATGCAGCCCTTCCAGGTCGATGCCGCGCTCATGGCCAAGGCAGCCCCCGGTGCCATCTTCCTCCACTGCCTTCCCGCGCACCGCGGCGAGGAAGTCACGGCAGAAGTCATCGACGGCCCCACCAGCCTGATCTGGGACGAGGCCGAGAACCGCCTCCATGTGCAAAAGGCCATCCTGCTCTGGTGCTTCGGCAAGCTGGACGCCTGATGGTGCTCGAAGGCCTCGCCCCGGCGCATGACGCCAACCTCGGCTTTTCGGTGCCGGCGCGCGATGTGCGCGGCCGGCTGGTGCGGCTCGATACCAGCCTCACCGCCATCCTCGCCGCCCACGCCTATCCCGCCCCGCTCGCCGCCACATTGGCCGAGGCGCTCGTCACCACCGCGCTCGTCGGCGCCACGCTGCGCGACACGATCGGCGGCCTCACCCTGCAGGCGCAAGCCAAGGGCCCGCTCGACCTGCTGGTCTGCGACTGGAACGCCGGCGCGCTCCGCGGCTATCTGAAGGGCGATCCCGCCACCCCCGCCGGCCCCTTGGAAGCCATGTTCGGTGAAGGCCATCTGGCAGTCACCCTCGATCAGACCGACACCAACGAGCGCTACCAGGGCATCGTGCCGCTGGAAGGCAGCGGCATCGCCGCCGCGATCGAGCAATATTTCCGCGCTTCCGAACAGATCCCCACGCTCATCCGCACCGGCCTCATCGGCACGCCGGAAACCGGCTACAGCGCCGGCGGCATCCTGCTGCAATATCTTCCGCGCGGCGAGGACGGCCAGTCGCGCCGCTTCGCCGAGGATGACGGTGCCCCCGAGCCCGAAGACTGGCAGCACATGCGCACGCTGGCCAGCAGCATCACCGAGGCCGAGCTCGCCGACCCCGAACTCACCCCGGAAGCCTTGCTCTGGCACCTGTTCCACGAAGAGGAAGTGCGGCTTTTCCCCGGCGCCGCCCCCTCGCGCGGCTGCCGCTGCTCGCCGGCGCACATCGCCGAAGTCCTCGGCCGCTTCCCCGAAGCCGAACGCGCCGACATGCGCGGCGAAGACGGCATGATCGGCGTCGATTGCCAATTCTGCTCCAAAGTCTGGCGCATAGATGCCTGATCTCGCCGTCGTCCTGCTTTCGGGCGGCCTCGATTCGACCACCGCCGCTGCCATGATGAAGGCGCGCGGCTACCGGCTGCTGGCGCTCACCATCGACTACAACCAGCGCCACCGCATCGAGCTGGCGCACGCCGCGCGCGTCGCCGCAGCCCTCGGCGTCGAACGCCACATCACCCTGCCACTCGATCTGCGCGGCTTCGGCGGCAGCGCCCTCACCGCCGACATCGATGTACCCAAAGGTGGCGTCGAACCCGGCATCCCCGTCACTTACGTTCCGGCACGCAACACCATCCTCCTCTCGGTGGCGCTGGGCTGGGCCGAGGCCGCCGGCGCGCGCGATCTCGTCATCGGCGTCAACGCGCTCGATTACAGCGGCTATCCCGATTGCAGGCCCGAGTTCATCCATAGCTTCGAAGCCATGGCCAACACTGCCACCAAGGCCGGCGACGAAGGCCAGAAATTCACCGTCCACACCCCGCTCGCCCATATGAGCAAGGCCGATATCGTCCATGCCGCCGCTGCCGTCGGCGCCCCGCTGGACCTCACCTGGTCCTGCTACGATCCCACACCGCAGCGCCGCCCCTGCGGCGCCTGCGACAGCTGCCGCCTCCGCGCCAAGGGCTTCACCGAAGCCGGCATAGCCGACCCCGCCCTATGACCTACGCGGTCAAGGAGCTGTTCCTCACCCTGCAGGGCGAGGGCGCGCAGACCGGCCGCCGCGCCGTCTTCCTGCGCTTTGCCGGCTGCAACCTCTGGACCGGCCGCGAAGCCGATCGCGCCACCGCCGTCTGCAGCTTCTGCGACACCGATTTCGTCGGCACCGACGGCCCCGGCGGCGGCAAGTTCGCCGATGCCCTTACCCTCGCCGATGCCGCCGCGCAGCTGTGGGGCACCCCCCGCGCCCATCGTCTCATCGTCTGCACCGGCGGCGAGCCGCTCCTCCAGCTCGACCCGCCCCTCATCGACGCCCTGCACGCCCGCGGCTTCGAAATCGCCATCGAGACCAATGGCACCCAGCCGGCACCGCCAGGCATCGACTGGATCTGCGTCAGCCCCAAGGCCGATGCCCCGCTCGCCCTCACCGCCGGCAACGAGCTCAAGCTCGTCTACCCCCAGCCCAAGGCGATGCCCGATCGCTTCGACCTGCTGGCCTTCGAGCATTTCTTCCTGCAGCCCATGGACGGCCCCGCGAGGGAAGAAAACACCCAGGCCGCCATCCGCTACTGCCTCGAAAACCCGCGCTGGCGGCTGAGCCTGCAAACCCACAAACTCACCGGCCTGCCATAAATCCTTGCAGACAAGCTGCCCGCCCGCGCCCACGGTAGCGGCCATGAAAATCCTGCTCCTCAGCCTTGCCCTCGCCACGCCCGCGCTCGCCGCTCCCGCGCGCCAGACCGAGGCCGATGGCTACACCCGCTACGAGCTGCTCGACCCCGCCTCCCACAAGTTCCGCATCCTCTACGATGTCACCGCCACCACAGCTGGCGCCACCGCCTATTACAACCCCATCCGCCCCGGCAGTGCCGCCACCGATGAGCGCGTCGCCGACCGCGCCACCGGCAAGCCGCTACCTTTCCGCGAAGTCGATGGCGCCACCGCCCAGGCCGGCGGCGTCCTGAACGCCCGCGCCGATGGTCGCTACATCGAAGTCAGCCTCGCCCGCCCCGTCCCGCCCGGCGGCGGTGCCCGCGTCTTCATCGACAAGACCTATGAGGATGCGCCCTCCTATTACGAGAAGGACGGCACGCTGTTCTTCGATCGCCCGCTCGGCATCGCCCGCAACGCCGTGGTGCTGCCCCCGGGCTATGAGCTCATCAGCTCCAACGTCCCCGCCCAAATCCTCCAGCAGCCCGATGGCCGGGTGATGATCTCCTTCTGGAACAGCTCGGGTGCGGCCGCCCCGCTCCGCCTGCAAGCCCGCAAGGCCCGCTTCGCCGTATCCCCCCAGGCCGGCAAACTCCCCGAACGCGCGCTGCAAACGCGAAACATCGTCTATTATCTCGAAGCCCCCGAAACCGGCCGCTTCAACCTCACCCACGACTATACCGA
This sequence comes from Sphingomonadales bacterium, assembly GCA_038258615.1. GTDB lineage: Bacteria > Pseudomonadota > Alphaproteobacteria > Sphingomonadales > Sphingomonadaceae > Sandarakinorhabdus. The sequence goes on along the minus strand of JBBSPR010000098.1, from coordinate 4,185 downwards.
AAGCCGCCCCGGCGTTGCCACCTACGTCAACATCGTCCGCGCCGGCAGCACCGTGTCGGACCCTTCGGCGCAGGATCTCGACACCGGCGCCGCGATCCCCCACGAAATCCTGCGCGGCAGCGCGTTGCAAGCCGCCGCCCCCGAGCTGAAGGAGGTGACCGACACCACCGAAGCCGTGGTCTTCCGCTTCACCCCGGTCGCCGCCGGCGAAACCCGCCGCATCCGCATCACCGAAACCTATACCGACACCGCGCGCTACAAGCTCAGCGCCGGCGAGCTCGATTGGCACCGCAGCTTCGGCCGCGCCGCCAACGCCGTGGTTCTGCCGCAGGGCTGGGCGCTCACCAACAGCAGCATCCCCGCCACCGTCACCCGCATCCCCGACGGCCGCACCCGCCTCGATTTCATCAACCCCCGGCCGGACGAAATCGACGTTCGCATCACGGCGAGCCGGCGCTAGATCAAAGCGTCAGATCAACAATTTCCACTCTCGGGACACCATCACGCTTGAGAGACCGAACTCCGTTGGTGGCAGATGTCAGGAAATATGACGTAAAGCTGTGGCGCTCCACGCGGTAATCGCCATCACTGTCGGCGGCACCGCCGGGCAGTGGTGAATAGAGCCGGCCTTTCACTTGCGTGACCGACTTTTCGAGCCAATCTCCCCTGCCGTGCCGACGCAAGACCGTCACATCATCAACCTTGCCGTCTGCGCGCACCCGAAAACCGATGTCAGCCCATCTGTCATGCGCATTGACCGTGAGACGCTCTCCGCCCTGTTCGATCACCGGCTCAGGATCAAATGGCGGTGACCAGATCATGATCTGCCGTGCCGGCAACGGATCATTGTCCTCAAGCAATGCCAGAAGATCGGGCGTCTCGTTCGGTTTGGCCGTGAGCCGTGCCAGCAGCACCTTGGCATTGGTGCGGACAGCGCCAGTCGTGCCATCCCCCTCCATCCGGGAAAGCGCCGTCAACCGCTTGATCGTGCTGTATCGGTTGCCAAAGCCAAGATACGGCAGGAGCGCGCGCCGCAGCCTTGCGATGGCAGCAAGGTCGTCAAGTTCGGCCGCCTTTGCCCGCCGAACCACCATGTCCAGCGTGCGTTGCGCCAGCATGGGGTTGCCAATCTTCAAGCTCATTTCGGCCACTTCGAGCTCGGAAAGAAGCAGTTCTGCCTCATCACGCTCTGCGCCAGCCTTCAATGTCCGCACGATACGATGCGTATCCCGGCGATACCGGTCTGCCTCACCCAGATGGATTGAAATGCGGCCGGATGCCCGAAACAACTGGGCCAGAAGGTCCGGCTCAAGCGACGCCGCATCCCGATTTCTCCCGATCGACTGTGCCAACACCGACCGGGATTCCCTGTAATCCCCGCCCACAAAAAGCGCTTCTGCATAGGCCAGGCTTTTGACCATGTCCGCGTGCGCGCCACAACGATCCACCAAACACTGCGCGAGGTCGCGCCGTAGCGTTTCGATCGGCACAGCGGTCACAACAATGGGGGCATCCTCGCCGATCTCGCTAACGACCGACTGCTGGGCGAAAGCCGGGGCAAAAGTAAACAGCCCCACAAGAAGCCCACCAAGGGCCAGAACACGTTGCATCATCGTCTCCGAAAACACATATCGGCTGCCGAAAGAGTGCATTGCCAGAGTTACCCTGTCAAGATCCGGCCGACGCACCACCAATATTCGCAGCAGTCTTCAAACTCACAGACCTACCGGCCTGCCACGATCTGGCAGGCTTATAGAACAGGCTCGTCCCGCGCGGTCATGTCCACTATATCCACACGCACATTCTCAGTTTGTGCGCGAAGCTGGGACCCTCGGCGAGGCTCCAAAAACGCCGTCCAGGTATGTCGCTCAACCCGCTCTTCTCCGTCCGACTGGGCGGCGGCCAATGAGGGCGGCAGCGGCGTGTAAATCCGCCCCGCTATCTGCCGAGCAGAAACCTCGGCCCATTTGCCGCTGCCATGCTGCCGCAAAACCACGACCTCTTTTACCCGCCCATCGGGCATCACGCGAAAACTCATGTCGGCCCAGCGGTCCTTGACGTTCGAAATCACTGCATCGGGTGGGGCATTTATGCGGCCGCCTTGAAAAGCGATAGCGCTGCCAAGGTTCTGACGCATGATCTCGTTCTCGGCCGGCGGCGTCCAAAGCAGCATCTGCGAGCGAGGCATCGATTCGTCGGGTGTCTGCAAGCTGGTCAGATCGGGCTGTTCCCCGGCGCGTGCCCGCAACTGCGCAATCAGCTGTCCGGCAATGATCCGCGTTCTCCGGCTCGCTTCGTCCGCATCCCCGGTCATTTCAGTCAGCTTCGCCAGCCGCCGCAGCGATTCCGGACGATCATCAGTCGCCCGCGCCGGCAGCAACGCATATCGCAGCAGCGCTTTCTGCTCGATCGACTTCAATCCCAACTCGCGGGCTTCGCGCAGCACCTTCTTGACCATCCTGCTTGCCAGCATCGACTGGCCCATCTTCAGGCTCATGTCCGAAACTTCCAGTTCCGAAAGCAGGATCTCGGATTGATCAGGCTCTTGCGCGTTGCGATGCGTCCGCAAAATCTGATGCGTGTCGGCCCAATACCGGTCGCCTCCGCCCAGCGCTGCAGACAATCGCGAAGATGCTCGATACAGCATCGAATACAGATCCGGCTCAACCGCCGCCGCAACGCCGTTGCGCCGGATCGAGCGGCGCACCACCCTCAACGCATCGTTGTAATCTCCGGCAACGAAGAGTCCCTCGGCATAGGCCAGGGATTTCATCATGTCATCGCGCGCAGCACAGCCGCCGGCAAGGCACGTCTCAAGGTCCATCTTGAGCGCTGCCAACGGTCTCGCCGTCACCACAATCGTCGGATCATCGCCGGTTGCCACCTCCGCTGGTTGCGCGAGCAGTGGCACCGAACATGCAAGAAATAGAACGGCTGCAGAAACCCTGACGAAGATCACAAGCAACTTCCCAACGGAACTACATGCAAAACATGCCACAAAACCGCCGAAATGCAAGACCAGCTTCGAAGCCCGACATTGATGGGCGCCCTATTGTCCGCTGGTCTTCGCCGTCTCCGCTGCAATCCACGCGCGCATCTCGCTCTCCATCACCGGCAGCGGCACACTCCCCATATTCAGCAGCGCATCATGGAACGGCCGCTGGTCGAATTTCGTACCCAATGCGGCTTCCGCCTCCGCCCGCAGCGCCCGGATGCGCAGTTCGCCCAGCTTGTAGGCAAGCGCCTGCCCTGGCCAGCTGATGTAGCGATCGACCTCATTCTCCACATCGAGCCGCGCAAGTGCGGTGTGCGACGCCAGATACTCGATCGCCTGTTCGCGGCTCCAGCCCTTGGAATGCATGCCGGTGTCGATCACCAGCCGCACCGCGCGCCACATCTCGAACGTCTCGCGGCCGAACTCCTCATAGGGCGTCTCGTACATGCCGAGCTTCGTCCCCAACCACTCGGTATAAAGACCCCAGCCCTCGCCATAGCCCGAGAAATAGCTTTCCCGCCGAAACGCCGGCCGGTCGGGTGCCTCCAGCGCCATCGCCGCCTGGTGGCTGTGCCCCGGTGCGCACTCGTGCAGCACCAGCGCGGTCAGATTGTACAGCGGACGCGATTTCAGGTCATAGGTGTTGAACTGGCACGCAGCCAACCCGCCGCGCCCCGACGTATAGATCGGCGCAATCGCATCGGGCACCGGCACAATCGTGAACCGGAACCGCGGCAGCGTCGTGAACACGTCCTTCAGCTTGCCGTCCATCCGCTTGGCGGCATAGGCGGCATGGCCCAGCAACTCGCGCGGGGTGCGCGCATAGAATTGCGGATCGGTGCGAAGGAACTGCAAAAACTCGGCAAAGCTGCCCTTGAACCCCGTCTGGGCGATCGTCGCCTTCATATCGGCATCGATCCGCGCCACTTCCATCAGCCCGATCTCGTGGATCTCTTCAGCGGTCAGGTCGAGCGTCGTGTATTCCCTGATCTGGTCCTTGTAGAACGCCGCCCCATCGGGCAGCGCACTCGCCGCAATGCTCGTCCGCGCCCCCGGCATGTATTCGGTCCGCATGAACGCCAGCAGCTTGGCAAACGCCGGCGCCGCCACGCCATCGACCAGCCGCTGCGCCTCGGCCCGCAGCTTCGCCTGTTCCTCGACCGAAATCGAGTCCGGCATCCGCGCGAACG
>JBBSPR010000097.1:0-10323 GCA_038258615.1 Sphingomonadales bacterium | reverse complement strand
CGCGTGCTCACCCGCAGCGCCAGCACCCCCTGCCGCGCCGCCACCAGATCATAGATCGCCTGCGCCAGGCTCTCCTGCAAATTATAGCGCCGTCCATGCGCCAGCCGCGTCACCGCATCGCGCAGCAGATGATAGTCCCAGGCATCGGCCACCACGTCATGCGCCGCAAACGCAACCGCCGCCACCCACACCTCCACGGTCACCAGCAGCCGCTGCGGCACGCCGATTTCCTCGGCATGAAAACCGATGTCAAGGTTCAGCTCCAGCCCTTCGAGCATGATCTTTCGGCTGCGCGGCCGCAGTGCCTCGGGCACCAGCCCCTCAATGGCCGCAACGTCCACAAGCGCCAGATTCTCGGCCCGATTATCGATGGTCAAGGTCATCGGTCCACCATGAAGGAAACATCGCGTTGCAGCCCGAGCAGCCGCTGCCCGCCATCGAGCACGATCGTCTGGGCGTTGTAGGTCGGCGTGGCAATGATGAACCGCAGTGCGGCCACAAGTTCTTCCACCGCGACACCGCGCCGCAGCGGATTCATCCCATGCACCGCTTCGAAATCCTCCCGGCTGTGCGGCCCCCACACCAGCGTGACCGCCGGCGCAATCGCAGCGGCTCGAATCGCCGGCGCCAGGCTGCGCGCCACCATCTCGGTCATGCCATCCAGCCCGATCTTGGCCAGCGTGTAGGTGAAATGGTCGGGGTTGAGGCTTTGCAGCTTGGCATCGAGCAGGTTCACCACCAGCGCCGCAGCCGGCCCGCCCGCCTGCCCCCGCGCCGGATCGAGCGCCCGCGCAAACGCCTGCACCAGCAGTGCCGGTGCCCGCAGGTTGATCGCCATATGCGTATCGAAATCGGCGGCGGTAAAGTCCTCCACCCGGTCATACACGAAGCGCGACGCGCAGTTCACCAGCAACCCGAGCGGCGCCAGCCCGTCTGCCGCCGCCACGATCGTCGCCGCCGCCGCCGGATCGGCGAGATCAGCCGCCACCACCGCCACGCCGGCCCCCTGCCCGCGAAGCTCGTCCGCCAGCGCATCCGCTTCGTCGCGCGAGCTATTGCAGTGGATCACCACATCCCAGCCGTCTTCGGCCAGCGCCCGCACAAAGGCCTCGCCGATCCGCTTGGCGCCGCCGGTGATGATCGCGGTCTCGCCGCGTCGTTCAGGTTCGCTCATTCAGGCGCGTTAGCGGCTCCGCCTCCCCCGCGCAACGCCGCCCCCAGCGTTTCGAGGCTGCCGTCAGTGTCGCGCTGCGGCAATCCGAGCAGGCTCAGCAGCAGCGGATGCACATCGACATTGTCGAACGCCGGCAGCCGCACCCCGCCCTCGATGCCCGGCCCCGCCGCCACGAACATCGCCGCCATCGCCGGGTCGGCCGGGTCATAGCCATGCATCCCGCCCAGCCTGCGGTCGGTCCGCGGCGCCTCGGTGCCGATCATCCAGCCGCTCTCCGCCGCACACACATAGGGCGGCACGCGCGGGTTGCGACCATAATGCAGCTCCGCCGGAATTGCCTCGCGTCGCCAGCAGCGCATATGATCATGCGGTCTCAACAGCGCCGCCTCAAGCGCCGCCGCCTGGCCTTCCACCGCGTGCAGCCCCGCCACCGCACCCCCCGTCACCAGCCGAAAACTGCCCGCCGGCAGCAGCGTATCGAGCCGGATCGTCCGCTCGGGCGCCACCGCGGCCATGCCATGGTCCGCCACCACCACCAGGTTGGCGTCGATTCCCCGCACCCGCAGCCCCTCGATCACCCGGCCGATCTGCGCATCCACCGCCGCCACTGCTTTCGCCGTCTCGGGTGCGACCGGGCCGAATTCATGGCCGTCATGGTCCACCGTGTCGAAATACAGCGTCAGAAAGTCCGGCCGCGCCGGCTGGTCGAGCCACGCCAGCAGCTGGTCCACCCGCTTCGCCTCGGGCATCGCGCCATCGAAGCGCATCCACTGCCGCGGCCGCACGCCGCGCACCGCCGTCTCCGATCCCGGCCAGAACATCGTCGCCGTCGCCAGCCCGGCCTTTTCGGCGGTCACCCAGATCGGCTCGGCCTGGTACCACCAGAGGCTGTCCTCCACCGCATCGCGGTTGGACATGCCGAAGCGCACGCCGCGAATCGCCGGGTCCTCCATCGTGTTGTTGACGATGCCATGGCGATCGGGCCGCAGCCCGGTCACGATCGTGTAATGGTTGGGGAAGGTGAGCGACGGAAAGCTCGGCCGCATCGAAGCACTGGCGCCCCGCGCCGCCAGGGCATCGAGCACCGGCGTGTCGCCCCGCCCGAGATAATCCGGACGCATGCCATCGACCGACACCAGGATCACCGGCGCCCTGCTCGCAACTGCCACCGAAGCCGGCACCACTGCCACCGGCGGCGACGTGGCGCAGCCGGCCAATGCGAGCAACGCCGCAACAGCAAGGCTGCTCAAGCTCCACACGATCTTGGGCACCATCACCTACACCTCTTTCTGGATCGGGTGGACCCGACTAAACCCCCGATATGACAGTCGATCGATTCTCGGAAGACAGCGCCACCTTCGCCGTCAAGGGCATCGACACGCCCGATCTCGATCGCGGCGTGGAGGCGATCCGCAACGTGCTGCGCACCCTGCCCGCCCGCCCCGGCGTCTATCGCATGGTCGATGCCGCCGGCAGCGTCCTCTATGTCGGCAAGGCGCGCGCGCTGAAAAACCGCGTCGGCAACTACACCCAGGTCGCCCGCCTGCCGCGCCGCCTCCAGCGCATGGTCAGCCAGACCCGCGACATGGTGATCGTCACCACCAACACCGAATCCGAAGCACTGCTGCTCGAAGCCCAGCTCATCAAGCGCTGGCGGCCGCCCTATAATGTGCTGCTGCGCGACGACAAGAGCTTCCCCTTCATCTACCTCCGCGAGGATCACACCTACCCGCGCATCTCCAAGCATCGCGGTGCGCGGGTCGGCAAGGGCGTCTTCTATGGCCCCTTCGCCAGCGCCGGCGCCGTCGGCGCCACCCTCAACGCGCTGCAGAAAGTGTTCCTGCTGCGCTCGTGCAACGACAGCTTCTTCAACAATCGCAGCCGCCCCTGCCTGCTCCACCAGATCCGCCGCTGCTCGGCGCCCTGCGTCGATCGCATCAGCCCCGACGCCTATGCCGAGCAGGTGGCGGACGCCAAGGCCTTCCTCGCCGGCAAGACCGTGGAAGCACAGGCCAAGCTTGCCGCCGCCATGCAGGCCGCCGCAGCCAGCAAGGATTTCGAGATCGCCGCCGTGCTGCGCGATCGGCTCAAGGCGCTCACCTTCATCCAGGGGTCGCAGTCGATCAACGCCGAGGGCAGCCTCACCGATGCCGATATCGTCGCCATCGCCGCCCAGGATGGCATCATGTGCATCCAGGTCTTCTTCATCCGCGGCGGCCAGAACTGGGGCCACCGCGCCTGGTTTCCCGCCCACACCCAAGAGCTGGGCGAAGCCGAGGTTCTGCAGAGCTTCCTCCCCCAGCTCTATGCCGAAATCCCGCCGGCACGCGAAATCCTGCTCGATCGCGCGCTTCCCGAGGCCGAGCTGCTGGCCGAGGCACTGTGCGAATCCGCCGGCCACCGCGTCAGCCTCAAGGTCCCGCAGCGCGGCCCCAACCGCAAGCTCGTCGAGCAGGCCAGCCGAAACGCCCGCGAAGCCCTGCAACGCCGCGCCGCGGAGGCCACCACCCAGGGCCGCCTCCTCGCCGAGCTTGCCGAGCTGTTCGAGCTCGACGCCCCGCCGCGCCGCATCGAGATCTACGACAACAGCCACATCATGGGCACCAACGCGCTCGGCGCCATGGTCGTCGCCGGCCCCGAAGGCTTCATGAAGAGCCAGTATCGCAAGTTCAACATGAAGGCGCCCGACATCACCCCCGGCGATGATTTCGGCATGATGCGCGCCATGCTCCACCGCCGCTTCGCCCGGCTGCAGAGCGAAAACCCCGATGATCGCGAGAACTGGCCCGATCTGCTGCTCATCGATGGCGGCAAAGGCCAGCTTTCCAGCGTCATCGAAAGCCTCGCCGATCTCGGCATCGACGATGTCGCCATCGTCGGCGTCGCCAAGGGTCCGGACCGCAACGCCGGCCGCGAGACCTTCCACCTGCCCTCGGGCCGCGAGCTCACCCTGCCGCCGAACAGCCCGGTGCTGTTCTTTCTGCAGCGCCTTCGCGACGAAGCCCACCGCTTCGCCATCGGCGCGCACCGCGACAAGCGCAGCAAGGCGCTCACCGCCAGCCCGCTCGATGATGTTCCCGGCATCGGCCCGGCGCGGAAAAAGGCGCTGCTCATGCACTTCGGCACCGCCCGCGCCGTCCGCGGCGCCAGCCTGTCCGATCTCGAGCGCACGCCCGGCATCAACAAGGCGATGGCGCAAGCCATCCACCAGCACTTCCACCCGCCCGCCTGACGGGCTACCCTGCGCACACCATGAGCCTCATCCTCCACACGGCGGCCACGCCCAATTGCTACAAGGTGTCGGTGGCGCTCGAAGAGCTCGCGCTGCCCTATGAGGTGGTGAAGGTCGATCTGGTCAAAGGCGAGCAAAAGGCCCCCGCCTTCGTGGCGCTCAACCCCAATGGCCGGGTGCCGCTGCTGATCGACGACGGGTTCGCCATCTTCGAATCGGGCGCCATCCTCATCCATCTCGCCGAAAAGACCGGCAAGCTGATGCCGCAGGACACCCAGGGCCGCAGCCGCGTGCTGCAATGGCTGATGTTCCAGATGAGCGGCATCGGCCCGATCATGGGCCAGGCCAATGTCTTCTACCGCCACTTCCCCGAAAAAATCCCCGCCGCCATCGCGCGGTACCAAGGCGAAGGCCGCCGGCTTTTCGAAGTCCTTGATGCTCGCCTCGGCGAATCCGAATTCCTCGCCGGCGATTACAGCATCGCAGATATCGCCAGCTGGTGCTGGGTGCGCACCGCCAAATGGTCGGGAATCCCCACCGAAGGGCTCACCAACCTCCTCCGCTGGAAGTCCACCATCGCCGCCCGCCCCGCCGCCCAACGCGGCATCGACGCCCTCGAAACCACCCGCCTCACCGCCGAGGACGATGCCGCCCGCGCCGATCTCGTGCTGCGCGGCCGCCCGGACGTCGTGAAGCGCGAGGCCTGATATCCTTCTCTTTCAATTTTCCTGAGTTTGGGAAATAATTCCCGCCATGATCAGGCCAAAAAGCAGTCGTGATGCCAAAGATCTGCTTTTTCCGCGCAGACAGTGAATGGTCTTCAACCGCCTTCTGATACTGTTGCTGCTGTGGCACGGCACGGATACTGCCGGAGCAAATGCCCTGGAGCCGCCGGCACTCGAGATCATGCTCGATGAGCCTTTGCAGGTCACGATCGCCGGCCAGCCTGCAAGCCTCGCATTTGTAGTCGGCACCGTCGACCACCTCATCCTGAACGACCCGCTCGTGCAGCGCCTCGGGCCCATGCTTGGCAGCAGTCGCAAGGCTAACCTGCTTCTCGACAGCAAGTCCAAAGTTGACGGCCGCCGCAGCGGCGCGATGCTCGAGATCGCCGGCTTGCGACGCGAACAGCAATTGTACTGGTTTCCAGGGCAATCGGTTCGGCCGCTCGATGGCAGCATCGGCATCATGGCGGTACCGCATCAGCTCGTCAGGCTTCAGACCGGAAGCCCCGGCGCGCCGCTGGCACTGCGCATGCCACTGGCCGGCGATGTCGACAGCACTGCCTATGGCCTCGTCAACGTGGCGGACGCACAGCTTGCTGTCACGTTGAACCCATCGATCAGGACATCGGTGCCCCTCATCGCATCCACTACGGGCATCGACCTCGCGTCAGTCATGCAGGGTCGCTTCGAAGGCGAACCCTGGGACGTGGAGGTCATGCCCGGCGTGCGCCACACCGTGCGTCGCCTGGTGCTGGATACGCCATTGCAACTCGGCCGCCTGTCGTTCGGTGCGCTCGCCGCGCGTTTCGACGCCACCCAGGCTGGGCGGTCCAAGCCCAGCCCCAAGGGCAAGCCGTTCGTCGTGCTGACCTTGTCGCGCACCCAGTTCGATGAGCAGGGTTGCAGCTCCCTCGTTGTCGACAAGCAGCAGATGTCCATGGCACTTCACTGCACAGGACCTTCATCTCCCTTGCGCGCCGACGTCGCGGAAGCAGCGAGTGCCCCGGAGGAGACCAGTCCGAGCAGCCCGTCGCAAACGCTTGTCGCCACCCACCCCCTGGAACGGCTTGCTGCGGTCCCCCTGCCTGCGGTCCCCCTGCCTGCGGCCCCCGCGCCGGCAATGGCGGCTGATGGCTTCATTGATCTGCAAGTCGATCATCCATTGCAGGTCACAATCGCTGGAACGGCGGTCGAGCTCGCGATGAACACGGGCGATCTTTCGGGCATTTTGTTGAACGAGGTTGCGGCTATGCGGCTCGGGCTGGGAGGACGAGCGCAACAGGCGGCAATCGGCTATGGCGGCCGCCAGACAGCAGTGGTGAACTTCGCCCTCGTAACAGTTGGTGCAATGGAGCGTGCTGCAACCACAGGCATTTTATGGATCGGGGGATATAATCAGGAACAGTTCAGCGGCAGCATCGAACTGAGCGCGCTCCCGCACGACCGACTGCGCCTCCGCCTTGCGCCAGAGGAACCCGACGCGCGACCGCTCCGGTTGAAGCTGTCCTTGCCGCACAACACGTCGGCGCGAGGCATGACTGAACTACCGGGCATGGCACGCTTCTGGGTCAGCGCCGGGCTGCAGAAGCGGTGGCAATTGCCTCTGGTGTCCAAATCGCTGGCAGCCGATCTGGCAATGGTCCTGGGCGGACGCCTTGAAGGGCGGCCATGGCTGGAGACCCTTGGCTATCGACTGCGGAAACCGGTGCGACGCCTCGTATTGGCAAAGCCTCTCGTCATCGGGCCGCTATCGTTCAAGGCTGTTGCGGTCCAGATCGGCGGCACCCCAGACGCATCCAATCGTCTGGCGCGCGGTCAGGACGTGCTGCCTGATGCCGATTCCGATCCCGACGAATTGGTGGTCACGGGGAAAAGCGCAGGAGGGTCGATCGGCCGCTGGCTGGACCTGTCGAGGATACAGCTTGCCGAACAGCGCTGCACCAGCCTTGCAATCGACAAACGGGCCAAAATCTGGGAGCTGACGTGCAAGGGTCCCGCCTGATCCCGTCAACAAAGTGCGAGACAGATCAGACCTTGTCCGAATAGAGCAGCCGTCCCGCCCCCAGCCGCGTCATCACCTGCGGCAGGTCCTCGGCCGTCACCGTGAAGCAGCCGAAGCTGCGCCCCAGCTTGCCGGCATCGTGCGCCATCGCCCGTGTCACATAGCTCGCAGAATGCACCACGATTGCCCGTGGCCGCGCTGCATCGTTGCACGCCTCCAGCCCATCAAGCCGCATCGAGCGGCCATGCGCGCCCACATAGGCCTCGGCGGCGAGGAATGCGCCAGACGAAGACGCATTTGACCCCTCGTCATTGGAGAAGCGCGCCAGCCATCCCGTGTGCGCGGGGTCCGAGCCCTTGCCATGCGCCACCAGCAGCGTCGTCACCGCGCCCGACTCCAGGTCGAGCAGGTGGAAGCGCGGCTCGCGCGACGCCCGGGCATAATCGACAATGCCCATCACATCGGCATGAACCACCCGCCGCCGATGCGTCTGCAGCGCCGCCAGCGCCCGTGCGCGCAGCGAAGGGTTGACCCCATCGGGCACCACCGCGCGCGCCGGCACAGCCGCCAGCCCCATCAATCCACCGAGAAACAATCGCCTGTGCATCAAATCCCTTTGAAGCGCGCCCAATCCTGCAGGGGCGCACGCGCCGGCTCCGCCGCATTGGCTGGGTCAGCCTCATCCTTGTAGCCAATCGCCATCCCGCAAAACAGCATCCGCTCGTCCGGTATCCCGATAATGCCACGGATCGTCTCGGGATAAATCGCCCAGCACTCCTGCGCGCACGAATCGAGCCCCTCCTCGCGCAGCAGCAGCATCAGCGTGCCGAGATACATGCCGAGGTCGCTCCACTGCGGTGGCCCCATCCGCTTGTCCACCGAGCAGAACAGCGCCAGCGGTGCGCCGAAGAACTGGAAGTTGCGGGCAAACCACATCATCCGCGCCATCTTGTCCTCACGCGGAATCCCGATCCGCCCGTAAAGCTCCTCCCCCACCGCAAACCGGTAGCCCCGGTGAGGCTCGGGCAGCTCCTTGGGATAAATATCATATTCGGTCGGCTCGCCCTTGGGGGCCGCCATCATCCGCTCGCGCATGATCGCCTTCAGCCGGTCGAGCGGCTCGCCCGCCACCACATCGACCTGCCAGGGTTGCAAATTGCCCCCCGAGGCCGCCCGCCCCGCCGTCTCCACCACCCGCCGGATCACCGCACCATCCACCGGCGTCGGCAGGAACCCCCGCACGCTCCGCCGGGACAATACCGCCTCGCTCACCTGCACCCTGCATCTCCCGCTTTCCTATCCACCCCGGATTGCCTAGGAGTAGCCGGGTGTCCAGCCTGCCAAATCTGCTCACGCTCAGCCGCATCCTTGCGGTGCCGCTGCTCGTCCTGCTCATGTGGGGGCGCAGCCCATGGGAGTGGCTTGCCGCCTTCGTGCTCTACTGCATCGCCGGCCTCACCGATTATCTCGATGGCTATCTGGCGCGCGCGCAGGGCACCGTGTCGAGGCTCGGCCAGTTCCTCGATCCGATCGCCGACAAGATCATGGTCGCCGCGGTCATCATCATGCTGATCCACTCGGGCGCCATCCACGGCCTCGCCACCATCGCCGCCCTAATCATACTGCTCCGCGAGATCATCGTCTCCGGCCTGCGCGAGTTCCTCGCCACGCTGCAGGTCTCGGTGCCCGTCAGCCAACTCGCCAAATGGAAGACCGCCGCCCAGATGATTGCCCTCGGCGCGCTGGTCCTGGACGGCGCCGCCGATCGCCTGCTCCCCTGGCTGCCGGCGCTCGAAGTCGGCCTCGTCAGCCTCTGGATCGCCGCGGCGCTCACGCTGATCACCGGCTATGATTATCTCCGCACCGGCATGAAACACATGTCGTGACCGTGCTGTACTTCGCCTGGGTCCGCGAGCAGATCGGGGTGGACGAGGAAACGCTCACCCCCCCTGCCAGCGTCGAAACCGTCGCCGACCTGCTCGATTGGCTCGCCGCCCGCAGCCCGAACCACGCCGCCGCCCTCGCAGACCGCACCGCCATCCGCGTCGCCCTGGACCAGGATTTCGCGCAGCCCGACACCCCGCTCGGCACCGCGCAGGAAGTCGCCATCTTCCCCCCCGTCACCGGCGGCTGACGCCGTGCAGGTCCGCGTCCAGCCCCAGCCCTTCGACACCGCCGCCGAGCTCGCCGCGCTGTCAGCCGGGCGCGCGGACGTCGGCGCCATCGCCAGCTTCACCGGCCTCGTCCGCGCCGACGATGGCCTCACCGCCCTCACCCTCGAACATTATCCGGGAATGACCGAACGCCAGCTCGCCGCCATCGCCGCAGAGGCCGAAGCCCGCTGGCCGATCCTCGCCGGCACCCTCATCCACCGCCACGGCCGCCTCGTGCCTGGGGATGCCATCGTCCTAGTCGCCATCGCCAGCCCCCACCGCGCCACCGCCTTCGAAGCCTGCAGCTTCCTCATGGACTGGCTCAAGACCAAAGCCCCCTTCTGGAAAGCGGAAGAAGGCCGCTGGGGCACCCGCTGGGTCAGCGCAAAAACTGAAGACGACACGGCCGCCAGCCGCTGGAACAAGGTTTTGAACCCTTAAACGGTACAAAAGCTAACGCCCACTTAGCGACTTTTTGGCCTTGGATAAATGGTAAAAAATCTCACCGCGGAACTATTCTAACCACATTATCTGCAAGATTGAGGCACGTCCCCTTGGCGACATCCTCGAAACGACCCGCAGCAACCATATTGAAGATCAAGCATGCAGTAGAATCTCGACTGGGATCTTGTATGCAATCACGTACGAACAATGACGGGTAGAGGGCTAATGCGGCGCCCGGAGAAACAATGCCGTATACAGGCCGTCATTGTCATCACCGATCATGGCCCATACCCAGTCAAGACGCTTGACGAACTCATTACCAAGAACCGCGCCAATTGACCAAGACAAAGCAATTTCTTCATCCCCGGTAAGCAAAGTTTCGTTTACGCTTAAAGCAGACTGCTGCTGAGCAATCACAAAATCGTCGACGAGCTTCAACATGTCCCGGGTGTTAGAGGCTGACCCAAAAGTAAGTTGAGTGATATCAGTCTGTTGCGCTTGACGCGCTGACGCATCGTTGATTCAGGAGGTTTTGCGAAGAACTTTCCGAGGGATCAACGATGTGGACCGATACCACCCGCGCCATTCATGCG
>JBBSPR010000096.1:0-10448 GCA_038258615.1 Sphingomonadales bacterium | reverse complement strand
CCGCCGTCACCGGCCCGCCCGTCGCCCGCCCCGGCGCACCACCCCGCAGGCTGCCGAGCTGCCCCAGCAGTCCCGTCCCACCCCCACCGCCCAGCAACCCGGCGAAGTCCGATCGCAACGCTCCCTCGGCAATATCCGCCAGCGATCGCAGCGCCACCCGCCGCAGATCCTCGAACCCCAGCCGCCCGCTCGCCACCGCACGCGAAAGCGACCGCTCGATCGAGCCCCCCGCCCGCTCCACGCCGAGCGCAAGCGGCCCATCCAGCTCGCGGCGCATCCCCACTACCCCGGCCAGAAAGCCGCTGGTGTCGGCGCGCACGCGGATCACCAGGTCTTCGAGATCACTGTCCATCGGGAAATGCCTCCATCAATCGCGCCAGCCGGGCGCCATCCAGCGCCGCCGCCGGGTCGTCGACCGCCAGCCCGAGCGTCACCGCCAGCTCCGCCGGCGTCGCCGCCCAGAATTCCCCCGGCCGCCAGCCCAGCTGCGCCGCCGCGATCCCCGCAGCGCGCCGCGCTGCATCAGCAAACGTCTCAGCGCGCCGCGCTGCATCAGCAAACGTCTCAGCGCGCCGCGCTGCATCGGCAAACGTCTCCGGGCGGCGCGCTGCATCGGCAAAAGTCGCGCCCATCAACGTCCGGCAAGGATCTGTTCGAGCAGCGCCCGCAGCGCCGGCGTCGCCTTCGCCAGCCCGCCCGCCACCAGCGCCTCACCAAAATGCGCGCGGTCCTCGCCGCGCTCGGCAAGGCAGTGCCAGAACAGCCCCGCCATCTCCGCCAAAGTCAGTCCCCCCGCCGCCGCGCGCTCCACCAGTGCAAACAGCGGCCCCAGCTCGGCCTCAGCCGCCACCAGCGCCTCGAAGCTCGGTCGCAGCACAACCGACCGGTCGCCCAGCGCCAATGCCACCTCGCCGCGCACCGCGTTCGCCGGTCTCACGCCGTCACCACCGGTCCGGAGCTCTCCAGCGCCATCGTGTATGTGCGCTCGCCATTGAAATCGCCGGCATAGTCGAGCCGGGTGATCAGGAACTGCCCTGTCACCGTCTCGCCGCTCTCGAACACCACCTGGTAATCATCGATCACCCCACTGAGCGCATTGGCCTTCACCCGCACCTCGGCCCCCGAGCCGGTGAACACCCCCGCTCCGCTCAACGACACCGACCGCACCCCCGCGCCCGACAGCAATTCACGCCACCCGCCCGACCCCTGATTGGTCACCACCACCGTCTCGGCATTCACTGTCAGCTGCGTCGTCCGCAGCCCCGCCACCGTGGCAAAGCCCGGCGGCACCGCGCCATTGCCCACCTTCAGCAGAAACGCGCTGCCCTTTTCGATTCCCATGTCCATGGTCCCTTCAGTTCAATGCCACACTGCGCAGCCGGAATTCGATCAGCCCCTGCGTCCAGCCATCGTCGCCGGTCAGCACCAGCGTCCGCACCAGCCGGCTCGACACCAGCCGATGTCCATCCGCCGATCCGGAAAGCCCGGCCATCACCGCCTCCACCATCCCCAGCAGCGGCTTGATCCGCGCCACCGAGCGACCCTCGTCCCACAGCCGCAGCTGCACGCGGTGTTCATGGCCAGTCCCGGTCTTGGTGCTCCAGTCGGTGATCAGCTCGGGCCCGATCACCAGATAGGGCGGCGCCGTATCCGCCGGCGGCCCATCGAACACCGCAAGGCCATCGATCCCCGTCAGCGCCGCCACCATCAGCCGCTGCATCGCCAGGCCAGCACCCATCATCCATCTCCCGCCTGCAACCAAGCCGCCAGCCACGCCAGCCGCGGATCGGAGGTCCGCCACCGCGTGCCCCACACCCGCCCCCGCAAACCTTCCCCGCGCAGCCGCACACCGCCGCCGTCCAACTCGGCCGCCACCCCCAGCGCATCAGCCTCGCGCACCACTGCATCCGCCGCACGCAGCCGCGCAGCCACGCCCTGCCGTGCAGCCTCCGCCACCAGCGCCCGCACCCAGCCCTCTGTCACCATCAGCCGCGGCTCCGGCAACGCACCACCACCCGGTCGGGCAGCGCCGGATCGCGCTCCACCGCCAGCACCTCGAGCCGCTCGCCGCGCCACCACAGCCGCGATGTCAGCCCCATGGTCACGGGCGTTCGCAGCGTCACTCGCCAGCGGGCAAACCCCCGCAGCGCATCCCCAGTCGGAGCCGCATCGGCACCGCGCTCGGCCGCCACCGCCGCCGCCGCACTGCCGCCCGCAACCCAGCCACCAGCCGCCAGCGCATCGTCGCCGCGCGCATCCTGCCAATGCTCGATCACCACCCGCTCGGCCATTCGGCCGGCGAGCTCGCCCATATCCGCCATCAGACCCCTCCCTCAGCCCAGCCGCATCCGCCGCCAAGGTCGCCACATCGCCGCCACCGCCGCCGGCGGCGGCCCGGCATCCGCCGCATCGCGGTGCGCATAGAGATGCCCCACCAGCCGCACGATCCCCTGCCGCAGCGGCTCGGGTACGCCGTTCCAGTCAGCACCGATCCCGGCCCGAAACCGTGCTACCGGCGCCACCAGCCCGAACGGCGCCGCCAGTCGCACAAAGCCGCTGCCATCACGGTCGATATCGCTGGCAAACGCCTCCACCGGCAGCGCCGCGCCGCCATCGACAACAGCCGTCACCGCCACCACCGGCACCACCGTCAGCCGCTGCCAATCGGCCGTGCAGCCCAGCCGCTGCTCGCCGGCGCGCTCGATCAGCCACTGCCCCACAAAAGCCTCGCACAGCGCCATCGCCGTCCGGATCAGCCCGGCCAGCAGCGCATCGTCATCATCGCGCTCGATCCGCAGATAGGCCTTGCACTCGGCCAGCCCCACCACCGCCGCACCCGCCTCGATCGCCATCACCGATCCTCCACCCGCACGAGCACCGTCCGCTCATCCTGTCCGCCATCGGAGAAGCCCACACGGTTGATGATGCGATAGACATGCCCGCGCAGCCCGCCCTGCAGCCCCGCAAAGGTCTGGCCACCCGCTGTCCGCTGCGCCCCAATCACGATCCCGCCAGGCTCGTCAGGCGCCACGCTCCACACCGACGCCGTGATCGACTGGCCAGCAAGATACCCTGCCGCCCAGTCGATCGAATAATCCAGCACCGCTGCCGGGTCCTTCAGGAATATCGTCACTCGCCCACTCCTCGTTCGCCGTTCCCCGAATTCCCGCCAAATCCCGGCACCGTCCTCAAAGGGGGTCGCCGATCTCCACCGTCCAGCTGGCGATGTTCACCGTGCCACCGCTCGGCAGCACCTGTTCCGGGCAGGTCGTCACATAGAGCAGCCGCTGCGTTGCCTCGTCGAGCAGCGCCACATGGTCCGCCGTGCCTGCCGTCACCACCACCAGCCCCAGCTTGGCTGCCACCATGAGCTTGCGCCCCGACACATCGCCGTCACTCACGCTGAAGTCGCCCGGCCCCATCGCCGCCTCCGCCAGCCGCCCGGCATCGGCCGCCGCATAGCTCGCCGGCTGGCCCGCCAGCGCAACCAGCCGCGTCGCCTCGCCCACCCGCGCAAGGCTGCCATCGAGCACATGGTCATTCGCAAATTTCGCCATCGTCATTCTCCCGTTGAAAAACCGCCGTCACCCGAACCGCACGAGCGAGACCCGCTCATCGGGTCCCAGGATCAGCCGCCGCGCATCCCCGCCCGCCGCCGCCACAGTGAGGAAGCTCTGCGTCCCCCCCAGTGGCAGTCCGCCCCTGTCCGGAATCATCACGATGCCGCCGAAGAAGAGGCCGGGCGCAGTGTCGTCCAGCAGCATCCGCCCGGGCCGGGGTGTCATCGAAACGCTCAGCAGCAGCACCGGCGCCGTGCTCCGCACGGCCAGCACTGCACCCAACGGCGCCAGGGGCGCCTCTGCCTGTGCCACCGCGTTGCCCGCCAGATGCCCATGGGTTGCGGCGGCCGGGTACAGTGCAACGCGCACTGCCAGTCCCGCCCCGCCCCCGCGATGGTCGTGCGCGCTCGGCACGGGCGCCAGCGCCAGCGATGCGCCCGCTGCTTCATAGGCCCCCGAAGCCCCGCCGATCATGCGCGGCTGGCCCAGCAGATCGCGGTCGGTGTTCCCGGTGCGCACGCGGCCCAGCAGCAGCGACCCGGCGCTCGGCCGATAGTCGCCCAGCCCTTCGTCGCTGCCCAGCGCCGAGCGATCGTCTACATGCCCCTGTAACGCCGGCGCCGGCGTCTGCACCGATCGCACGCCCTTGTACCAGGCGCGGAACCCCGTCAGCGTCCCCGTCGCGCGCGTCACATCGACATTCGCCTCGTGCAGCACGCCATTGTGGCTCGACCAGCATTCCACCAGATGCGGCCGATAGCCGGTCGGATTCGGCACCCCGGCCGCAATGCGGATGTTCAGCGTCGTCGAATCGATCGTGTCGTCATGCTTGCTGGCGTTCCGGTCGAAGCCATTGTTCGCCACCCGGTTGACGAAGGCGAAGTTGGTGCGGGTGTCGGCATCGGCCAGTGTCACGATCGGCGGGTCATTGTAGATGAAGTTGGCCCGCACCCCCACGACCGTGTTGAATTCGATGATGTTGTAGCTCATCGTCCATTCGAGGTTCTCGCCCATCGAGAAGGCCGGCTGCGTCCCCGTCCCCACCCGCTCGATCACATTGCCGAGCAGCATCTGCCGCCGCACACTGGCGCTCGGCGTCCCGGCCACCCCGGCATTTTGCGCCGTAAACTGGATGAAGCGGTCCTTGCTGCCGCGCGCATCATTGAAGGCCAGGATATTGTCTTCGCCGCCATCGATGTCGCTCGAAATGGCAAAATTGCCATAGGCAATCACCGCGGCCGAAAACGTCCCGTCCTCGCTGTCGGGGATGAAGCGGTTCCCCACCACGGCAAAGCCGCCCGCCAGCCGCGAATGCTCGCATGCCCGGATCAGCCCGTAGCGATGGTTCACGGCATTGAGGCCCAGCCCGGCCCGCCACCACCGCGTCTTCACGGCACTCATCGCCCATACCCCGGCCGGCGAATTGTACGAACACACCCCCACAATGCTCGATCCGGTGGCAAACCCCGCCTTTGCACGCACCTCGCAGTCGTCCAGCTGCACCATCTGCACCACCGATGAGAGCATCGACGCCTGGCCGATCTCCAGCCCGCATCCTTCGAAGCGGATCCGGTTCACCCGCACCGAAGGCGGGGACGCACCGCCCGATCGCAGGATGCAATCGGCGCGCGGATCGGCCACCGCCGGGTCGCCGATCACCCGCAGCGGAATCTCGCTCGTCGTCGCCCCGCTGGCCACCGAAGTTCCGGCGACCCCCGAAATCCCGGCCGGCAGCACCACCCACGCCCCGTCCAGCGCCCGCGTCGCCGCAGCCCCGCCATTGGCGGCCGGCAGCGCATGGTTCGCCTGCCGCAGCGCCTCGATCGCGGTGGAAAGCGTGCGCGGCTTGTTCGCCGCCGCCACGCCGCGCGCGTCCGCCAGGCTCGGTTGCACCATCGCTGCCGAGGCGAGCAACGTGCCCTCCACCGGGTCGAGCATGATCCAGCGCCCGCCATAGCGGCTGCCCTCGGGGTCGAACCCCACCACCAGCGGCACCTGCGCCGCCGAGCCCAGCGCCTGCACCGCCAGCCCCGCCATCGGCCGCGTCCCCGCCGTGTCGGTCGAACGCATGTCGCCCAACCACGGAAAAATCTCGGCGTCGCACCGCACGAGCCCGGCGTTCAGCCCGGCCAGGTCCAGCGTCACCGTATGGCAACGCAGTCCATCGCCTTGACTGTCATCGGTGTCGAGCGCCGTCGCCCACACCTCGCGAACCGTCGTGCCATCGGTCGCCGCAAACCGCACCCCCGCCACCGGATCGAGCCCCTGCGGATGATGCGAGCCCACCAGCACCGAGAGCCGCACCAAGCTCGAAGTCACCGGAAACTGCGGCACCACCCAGCGGAAGATCGGGATCGGCGCCACCATCGCCGACCCATTGCTCACCGCAATCCCCGACACCGCTTCCTCGCCGGTCCGCCACCCGGCGAGTGCGGTCAGCGTCAGCCCCAAGTCGGTCGCATAGACATGCTCGGCCAGCGTCAGCCGCACCGCCAGCAGTCCCCCGCCCAGGTCGGTCTCGTCGATCACCGGCACCGTCGGGTCGAGCAGGTCCACCGGTCGTCGCAGCGGTATCGTCACCGGCACCGTCCGCGCCAGCATGGTCGGCACCGCCACACCACCCGCCTTGCCGAAACCCGCATGCGAACAGCTCAGCACCAGCTGCGGCACGGCATCGGGGTCGAGCGCATAGTCCGCAAACCCGCCGGCAACGCCGCTCATGACCAGCCGCAACACCCAGCCATTGCTTTCGACCTCAGCCGACAAGATCGCCATATCTCGGCCTCTTCAAGAAAAAGGCCCCGCCGCAGTCGCGACGAGGCCAGTCAGGGGGACCAAGAACCGCACGCCCCGGCGCGCGGCAGCAGCTCAGGCCGAGAAGCGCATCAGCTTGATCGCGCGGCTGTCGATCACCGTGCCGCCCACCCGGCGCGTGGCATAGAAGTGCACGAACGGCTTGTGGCTGTAGGGGTCGCGCAGCACCATCGTCTCGGGCCGCTGCGCGATCAGATAGCCGGCACGGAAGTTGCCGAACGCGATCGACAAGCTGTCCGCCGCCACATCGGGCATCGCATCGGCCTCCACCACCGGATAGCCGAGCAGCGTCGCCGGCTGGTCGGCGGCAAGTGCGGGCTGCCAGATGAAGGCGCCCGAACCGTCCTTCATCTTGCGGATGCGCGCCAGCGTGGCGCTGTTCATCACCCAGGTCGCCCCCTGTCGATACGGGCTGGCCAGCGACTGCACCAGGTCGATCAGCCGGTCCTGCGGGCTGCCGGCGGGAAAGTTGCCGGCCGCCCCCGAAGCCACGAACTGCAGCGATCCGAACGACCGCGCCGCATCCCCCAGCGCGCTCACCGGCGCCTGCAAAAAGCCGCGCGGCTTGTTCACGCCATCGCCGTTGATGAACGCCATCCCCTCGGCGCGGGCAAACTCGCGGCCGATCTCCTCGCCCAGCCAGCTTTCCACATCGAACATCGCATCATCGAGCATCGCCTGGCTCGCCGCCGGATTGGCATAAAGCTCGCCCATCGGCGGCGCGATCTCGGCAAAATCGGGCGTTTCGGTTTCGGGCCGCGCCGCCACCTCGCTCACCCAGCCCGACACCACACCCGAAGTGGTGATGAGCTTGCGATAATTCGCCGAGCCGATATCGACCACCTGCGCCAGCCCGCGGATCGGCGACCCGTTCTGGAGAACCCGGGCGATCACCGCATCGATCTCGGTCGGTACCGCCACCCCGCCCTTGGCCGGCGACCCGACCGAAGCGGCCTTCACCTCCGAGGCACCGTCGCCGCCCTTCCGCAGCCAGTCGCTGCCGGTCTCCGCCTTGGCCCCTGCCAGTGCCGGCCGCTCCACCGGCCGCGCACTCACCAGCCCGGCCAGCCGCCCCACTTCGCTGCGCAGTGCGGCAATCTCCGGCGCTTCCGCCGCCACCGCCCCGTCGAACACTGCTTCAAGCGCTTCCGCCTTCACGTCATAATCCATTCGCCGTCTCCTCTGCCAAAGCAAATCCCAGC
The DNA here is from genome assembly GCA_038258615.1 of Sphingomonadales bacterium. Lineage (GTDB taxonomy): Bacteria > Pseudomonadota > Alphaproteobacteria > Sphingomonadales > Sphingomonadaceae > Sandarakinorhabdus. The sequence continues at coordinate 2,872 of JBBSPR010000096.1, read as the reverse complement.
ACCCGCGCCAGCGGCTGCATGGGAAAGGTCACCACCGACACTTCGATGATCTCGAGCTTCTCCAGCGCCCGCACCGCGCGCACCCGGTCCTGATGCGAAGCCTTCACCCGGTATCCGAACGACAGCCCGTCGATGGCGCCGGCCGCCACCAGCCGCGCCACCTGCGCGCCGCGCCCGCTGTCGATCACCCGCGCCACCACGCGCAGGCCCCGCGCATCCTCGCCAAGGCTCTCCACGAACCCGATCGGTTCCTTCGCATCATGCTGCCACAGCAGCGGCAGCCGCGTGGCCGCACCCGCAAAAGCGCCCGGCAGCACCACATCACCGCCCTTGTCGGCAACGCCGAACACGCTGGCATAGCCAGCCAGCCGCAAGTCCGCCATCAGACCCGCGCCTGCTGCAACAGCCCGAGCTTGAACGCCAGGCCCAGCAGCAGCAGCGCCACCGCCGATCGCACCACCCAGCCGATCACCGCCGACATCGCCGAGCGCTTGGCATCGCGCCAACCCTGGATCAGCTGGCGCAACTGCACCATGTCCGACCCCGCGCTCGCATCCGTCAACCCCACCATCTCCAGCGCCCGCTTGGCGCCCACCTCGCTCGCTTCCTCCACCAGCGCCCGCAGCGTCAGCCGCGCCGCACCCTCGGCCTCTGCCTGCGCCACCAGCCCCTCGAGCATCGTCGTCATCGCACCGTCTCCAGTCCCAGCAATCCCCGCTTCTCGGCATCGGTCAGGAAGGCAGCACCCGAAACCTGCGCCCAAAGCCGCTCGCGATCCTCGGACAAGGCAGGCACGGCATCGCGGTCCACGCGCAGATCGAGCCCGGGCCACCACCGCCGCAGATGCGCCGAAAGTGCAGCCAATATTCGCGCGGTCAGCGGCAGCAGCGTCAGCCGCCACAGCGCCACGTTCGCCTCCTTGTAATTGGCGTAGGTCGCATCCCCCGGCAGCCCGAGCAGCAGCGGCGGCACCCCGAACGCCAGCGCAATCTCGCGTGCGGCGGCATCGCGCGCCCGGGCAAAATCCATCTCCGCCGGGGTCAGCGACAGCGCCTGCCAGCTCAGCCCGCCCTCAAGCAGCATCGGCCGCCCGGCATTGGCGCTGCCCGAAAATCCCGCCTCCATCTCCGCCTTCAGCCGGTCGAACTGGTCGGCCGAAAGCGTCGAGCCATCACCCGGCTGGTACACCAGCGCGCCGGAAGGCCGCGCCGCATTGTCGAGCAGCGCCTGGTTCCAGCGCGCCGCCGCATTGTGCACCGCCACTGCGCCGGAGGCCGCCCCCAGGCATCCCAGCCCATAATGATCGTCGAGCGGATGGAAGTTGCGGATGTGCAGCAACCCCGCCTCTTCGCCAGGCGCGTCGACGCCATAGCGCGTCACCGCATCACCAGCGCGGTACACATAGCCCTGCGGCCAGCCGCGCCCATCCACCTCCACCGTCACCCGCTCGGGCCGCAGCGCATAAAGTGCCGCGGGCAGCCCATCGGCGCCGCATCCCACCTCCACATACGCATTGCCGTGCAGCAGCAGCTGCGCGGCCAGCGTCTCCAGCAGCCCCGGCCCGGAAGGTCCGCACCCGCAGCTCTCCAGCAATCGCAACGCCGGATGCTCGCCGGGGTCGGCTACCACCGGCGCCCCGCCCACGCTTTCGCTCACCATCTTCACCGCGCGCGCCGCCACCGGATTGGCCAGATAGGCGGCGCGCACCTGCGCCTCATAGCTCCGCGGCGGGCTCGCCGAAGTCTCGCCCCCCGCCCAGGGCGTCGCCCAGCTGGGCGCCCCCACAAGGCGCGTTTGTCCGGAGCGGCTCCCAAAGCGGCTCTTCGTCCGCCAGAACGCCAGATTCATGCCTGTCTCCTGTTGTCAGAGCGAGCGGATGCCCGGCCTCTCGCGCCGCGGCCCGAGCAACAGCGCCGTCAGCGCCCAGACCAGTGCATCGGCCCTGTCGGGCGAGGCGCCCGGACCACCGTAAATGGCATTCGCCATCAGCCCGCAAAGCTGGTCCTCAAGGTCAGGAAACGAACCAATGTGGAACAGACGCCCCTGCGCATAGAGGCTCGCCACCGGCTCGGCACGCGCCACCTTGCCGCGCGCTGCCCGCACCGTCTGGATCGGCAGCACCGCATCCACCGCGGCAGCACCGACGTCACCATGTCGCCGCCATTGTTGATCTCGGCAATCACCCGGTCGGCGCCATGCCGCTCGGCCGCCTCCACCACCGCCTGCGCCCAGCGCTCCGGCCGAGCACCCGCCAGGCTGGCATCTTCCAGCACCCAGCCGCGGCCCTCGCCATCGAGCCCCGCCACCACAATTCCGCACACCGCCGCCACGCCGCCCGCCGGCGGATCGACCGCCACCACCACCCGCACCAGCGCCGGAACCGCGTCCGCCCGCCACCGCTGGCGTTCGAGCAGCCCCCGGCTCCACAGCGCCCCTTCGAGCGAGTCGATGATCTCGCCATCGATTTCCTGCCGCCCCACCGCAGTGCCGCCGTACCGCGCCTGCAGGGCCGCCAGAAAACCCTCGGGCAAATTGGCGCGGTTGTCGCGCATCCGCCCCCGCGTCACCACCACCCCCGGCTCGCTCAGCAAGGCCCGCAGCCAGGGCAGCGGCAGCGGCGTCGTCGTCAGCAGCAGTTGCGGATGCTCGCCCAGCCGCGTCGCCAGCCGCAAATTGGTCAGCGTCGCCTCGGCACGCGGCCAATGCGCAAACTCGTCCCCCCAGGAAAAATCGAACTGCCAGCCGCGCAGAACATCGGGCTCACCCCCCGTAAACAACCGCGCCTGGCTGCCATTCTCCCAATTCAACTGGTGCAGGCTCGGCAAAAATTCTACGCCCAGCCCCTCCGGTGCCCGCGCCAGCAGGCCGGATT
>JBBSPR010000095.1:0-10493 GCA_038258615.1 Sphingomonadales bacterium | reverse complement strand
GGAGGCCCCTTACCGCGGATTGAGATCGACAACCTTCCAGTTGAGCGACGCGGCGAACGCCACCCAGCCCAGATAGGGCAGGATCAGCAGCGCTGCGAGCTGATCGATCGGCCACAGCCCGATCACCATCGCCAGCACCGAGGCCCAGAGGAAGGGCACTTCGATCAGCGCCCAATCGGGCCGTTGCAGCTTGAAGAACAACGGGCTCCAGAGCAGGTGGAACAGTCCGTTCACCCCGAACAGGATGAGCACATCGGTCTGCTGCGCCGGGGTGCCGGCGTTCCAGGCGCGCACGGCGGCCCAGGCGGCAAGGCCGAGGATGATCGTCCAGCCCGGACCGAAGGCCCAGCCCGGCGGTTGCCATGATGGCTTGCGAAGCGCTGCATACCAGTCCGCGCGCGGCGTCATCAGCCCGCCGATCAGGCAAAGCCCCACCATCCAGGCGATGGCAGCGATCAAGGGCAGGTTGAGATCGGCCACGGACGCGCCTCGCTTTCGTCGGCCATCATGCAGCATATGCGACACCCATGATAGGGCGCGTCAGGCCTCGCATTGCCCTCGCGGCGCGCGCGGACGGCGTTGGGACAAGAGCCCGGCACGCACCCGCACGCTGGTGAGCGCGATGCGGATTTCGAACAGGAACAGCCCCAGCCCGCCGGCGAGCAGCACGATCGCCGCGAGGAAAAACCAGATCACCGCCTGCGCCCAGGCGAGATCGGCAATCTCGCCGACAAACAATATGGCGATGACGATGCACACCAGAAACGCCGACGCCGTGCACAGCGCGATCGAGATGTTGACCGCCCCCATGCGCCGGTCGAGCACTTCGAGATCATCGAGCGCCACCAGGCGCTTTTCGTCGCCGCCGGGTGGCGTGGCGCCCATGAGCTCGGTTTCGAGCGCACGGGCGCGGTCGACCACCCGCCCCAATCGCGAAATCAGCACGTTGAGGATGGCACCGATGGCGGTGAGCAGGAACACCGGAGTGACTGCCAGCTGGATGTTCTGGGCGATGCCCGCGATCGGCTCGGGGATCAAGCGATCAGGCCCTCGATCGTGGCGGCGAAGCGCGCAATGCCCTGCTCGAGCCCGCCCAGCGTGACATGCGCAACCGCGCCTGAAGCCAGCCCCTGCTGGCCAAGGGCTGCGGCCCGGAAGTCCTCGCCTGCAAAGACCTTCTGGTCGAGCAAGGCCCAGCTCTTGGCCCAATGCGCCTCCTCCTCCGGCGTGGCCGGCGGGCGCGGGATGAGCATGAAGTCCTCCACCAGCGTCTGGTCCACTGCCTGTGGCATCAGCACCATGATGTTGAGATAATCGGGCGAGGCGACGATCACGCAAGCGGGCACAAGCTGATAGGCGAAGGTCACCGCGCGCCGCACCTGCGCCATGTCCTCGAAATCACACCCTTCGAGCGCCGCCAGCCGCCCTACCGCCGAGCGCGCGTGCGGGCCGATGCTATCCCCGGTCGTCACGCCATCCTGGAAGAAGCGGCCGATCGATCCCGAATGCAGCCGCGCCACATGATAGCTCTCCAGAAACGCATCCATGATGAGCTTCCAGTTCGCCGCCACCTTGTGCGTGGCGCGCGCATAGAGATGCTGGCGGGAAAATCCGAGCGCATCGAAATCAGCCGCCAGGTCGCCGGCGGCATAGCCGAAATCATGGTCGCGGGTCCGGTCGAGCCCGGCCCAGATCAGCCCGCCCGCCTCCATGCTCGGCAACGGCACCAGCCCATGCGCCGCCTTGTCGAGGCCCGGAAACGTCTCGCTGCGCGGCACCGCCTTCAGGCTGCCGTCCGTGCCATAGGACCAGGCATGATAGGGGCAGGTCATCAGCCCCTTCACCGCCTCGCACCCCTCCACCAGCCGCGTGCCGCGGTGCCGGCAGACGTTGAGGAACACGCGCGCCACCCCTTGCCTGTCGCGCGCCAGCAGCAGCGGCATGCCGAAGCCATCGTGGGGCACCGCCATCCCCGGCTCGGGAAGGAGTGCGGAGGGGGCGAGCACCACCGGATGCGCGCGGAACAGCCGGTCGATCTCGCGGGCGAACCGGTCCGGGCAGGTGTAGGCACTGGCCGGCACAAGGCTGGTCATGGCCGGTGCGGCGACTCCGGCGGCGGCCGGCATTGCTGCGGCCAGCCGGGTCTGGCCCTGGGTCGGGCGGGCAATCGGGGCGTAGACGTCCATGGCCTTACCCTAAACCTTTCATGGGCGCCCGCAAATGCCGTCTGGCGGTGCGTAAATCGCCCGCTAATGTCCCTCCATGACCCTCGACATACCCGAAATGCCCCCCGAAACACCTCTGGATTGGCGCCGTCACCTGCCGGCATCGGTCCGCCCCTATACCGAAGCCGCGCCTCTGGCAGCGCTGGCGCTCGGCATCTCCTCGGGCTTCCCCTTTGCCATGATCGGCGCCACGCTCACCACCAGGCTGGCGCAGGACGGCATCGACAAGAAGGCGGTCACCGCCTTCAGCCTCGCGTTCCTCGTCTATAATTTCAAATGGTTATGGGCTTGGGCGGTCGATGGTGTGCGCCTCCCCCTCCTCGGCCATCTCGGCCAGCGCGTCTCCTGGCTGATCTTCTCCGGCCTGCTCGTCATCGCCGCCGTCACCAACCTCGCCCTCGCCGACCCGGCCGCCAGCCTCTTCCATACCGCCATCGCCGCCGTGCTCGTGGGTGCGGCAGGCGCCACCTTCGACATCGTCATCGACGCCTATCGCATTGAATTGCTTGAACCTCGTCAACTCGGCGTCGGCTCGGGGATGAGCCAGTACGGCTGGCGCATCGGCAGCGTGGCAGCCGGCGCCCTGGCGCTGGTGCTCGCCTCGCGGGTGGGCTGGAGCATCGCCTATCTCGCCTGCGCCGGCTTCGCACTTCCCGCCATGATCACCGGCCTCATCATGAAGGAGCCGCCGCGCCGGCTGATCGTGCAGGCCAAGCGCGGAATTACCGAGGTCTGGCAATCGGTTATCGGCCCCATCGCCGAATTTTTCCAGCGCGCGGGTGCGGGGCTGGTGCTGTTGTTCATCCTCCTCCACAAGATCGGCGACACGCTCGCCAACCTCACCTTCCGGCTGCTGTTCGATGATCTGGGCTACACCAACGACGAGATCGCCATCTACGATGTCGGCATGGGCTTCTGGGCCTATCTCATCGGCGTGTTCATCGGCGGAATTCTCTATACGCGCATGGGGTTGCGCCGCTCCGTGCTGCTCAGCCTCATCCTGATGGCGGTCTCCAACCTCAGCTTCGCCGGTCTGGCTGCAGCCGGGCACAACAACTGGGCCATGGCCGCAGCGATCGGCTTCGAGAATATCGCGAGCGGTATCGGCGGCGTGTGCCTGGTCGCCTATTTCTCGGTGCTCTGCGACCTGCGCTTTACCGCCAGCCAATATGCGATGATCTCGGCTGCCGCCTCGATCGTGGGTCGGTTTCTCACCGGCACGACGGCCGGCGGCCTTATCGAAGCAATGGGTTACGTCAATTTTTACCTGCTTACCACGCTGGCTGCACTGCCGGGCATCCTGCTGTTCCTGTGGCTGATGCGCACCGGGCTGGTGGAGGAACCTCCTACCAGCCTGTAACATTTCTCCGCTACGGCCTGCGCAGGGTCAATCAACGGAGCCGCATGCCATGGGCCTTCCTTTCAGCCGACCGACCGCGGTGCCGCCGCACCTTCTGGCGCAGGCCCCAGCCATCCACCGGGTGGGGCAGCTCGATGTGCGGCTGGCGGTGTCTGAGGCGGAGGTGGCCGCTGCACAGGCGCTGCGCTACCAGATTTTCTACGACGAGATGGGGGCGCTGCCCACGCCGCGCATGGCCGCGGTGCGGCGCGACATCGACGACTATGATGCCATATGCGACCATTTGCTGGTGGTCGACCATGGGCTCGACGGAAGCCCGCAGGTGGTGGGCACCTACAGGTTGCTGCGCCAATCGGTGGCCGCTGCTCATCGCGGCTTCTACTCGGCCAGCGAATATGATCTGGCGCCTTTGATCGCCAATTCGGGACCGGCGAGCCAGTTGCTCGAACTGGGGCGCAGCTGCGTAGCGCCGGCCTGGCGGAACAACACGACCATCACCCTGCTGTGGCGCGGCATCGCCACCTATCTGCAGCGCCACAGCATAGGCCATATGTTTGGCTGTGCCTCGCTGCATGGTGCTGATCCGCTCCTCCACGCCGCCGAGCTGAGCTATCTTTTCCACCATCATCTCGCACCGCCGGAACTGCGCGCCACTGCACATGCCGCCAACCATGTGCCGATGAACCAGCTCGATCCCATGGCCATCGACAGCCGTGCAGCGGCACGCGCGCTGCCTCCATTGATCAAGGGCTATCTGCGCGTCGGCGCCATGGTCGGCAATGGCGGCTTCGTCGACCGGCAGTTCAACACTGTCGACGTCTTTGTGGTGATGCCGGTGGCACGGATCACCAGCCGCTATGCGGGAAAATTTGTTGGCGTGGGCGACGCGGAGTAAGATCGCGGGCATGCGCTTGAGAATCGACTTCGTCTCCGATGTGATGTGCCCCTGGTGCGTGGTGGGGCTGAAATCGCTCGAGGCCGCGCTGGCCGGCGCCGGGGATGTGGTGACGCCAGAGTTGCACTTCCAGCCGTTCGAGCTCAACCCCGGCATGGCAGCGGAAGGCGAAAACACCGCCGAGCACATCGCTCGGAAATATGGGGCGGATCCGGCGCGGACGGCGGCCAGCCGATCAGCGCTGAAACAGGCCGCCGAAGCTGCGGGCTTCACGATCAATTCGGGGCCGGACAGCCGGATCTGGAATAGCTTCGATTGTCACCGGCTGCTGCACTGGGCGGGGCTGGCGTCGCCCGCGGCGCAGCGGGCGCTCAAGCTGTCGTTGTTCACCGCGCATTTCACCGATGGCGCACCGATGAACGATGCCGAGACGCTGGTTGCCGCGGCGTCCGCCGCCGGGCTCGATGGCGCGGCAGCGCGCGAAGTGCTCGCCTCCGGGCGCTATGCCGATGAGGTGCGGGCTGCGCAGGCGCAGTGGCGGGCGGCCGACATCAATGCCGTGCCCGCCATCGTCTTAAATGGCCAGTATCTGGTCCTTGGTGCGCAGCCGCCCGAAACCTTCGAGGCCGTTATCCGCAAGATTGTCGCAAAGGCGGCCTGAGGCGCGGCTGCGCTTGCATCTGCGACAATTTCAGGCTTTGCCGATGGCTTGCCAAGCGCCTAGCGGAGAGGCGCATCAACAGGACAGATTCATGACCCGCAAATCGGCAATCGTCATCGGCTCCGGCATCGGCGGCATTTCCTGCGCGATGCGGCTGCAGAGCCTCGGCTTCGACACGCAGATCGTTGAAAAGCTCGATGCGCCGGGCGGCCGCGCCTACGTGCGCCGGGTCGATGGGTTCACCTTCGACATGGGGCCGACGGTGCTTACCGTGCCGCACTTCATCGAGGAGCTTTTCAGCCTCGAGCGCGACCATGCGATGCTCGGCGAGCCCGATTTTCCGGCGCATGTGCTCGACGAGAACAGCCGCATCCGCGAGGGCAACAGCGGCGGCCCCAACACCAGCAAGTATCTGGATGTGATGCCGATCCTGCCCTTCTACCGCATCTATTTCGATGACGGGACCTTCTTCGATTATGACGGCGACCCTGTGAGCACCCGCGAGCAGATAAAGCGCCTCGCTCCCGAGGATCTCGAAGGCTATGAAGCCTTTCACGAGCAGGCGCGCGCCATCTTCAAGCGCGGTTTTCTCGAACTCGGCTACACCTATTTCGGCAGCCTGGGCTCGATGCTCGGCGTGGTCCCCGATCTGCTCAAGCTCGGCGCAGTGCAGCCACTGTTCAGCCTGATCAGCAAATATTTCAAGTCGGACAAGATGCGCCAGGTGTTCAGCTTCGAGCCGCTGCTGGTTGGCGGCAACCCGCTCAAGGTGCCCGCCATTTATGCGATGATCCATTTCGTCGAAAAGACCTGGGGCATCCATTATGCCAAGGGCGGCACCGGCGCGCTGGTGGCGGCGATGGTGAAGAAATACGAGGAAATGGGCGGCACGCTCCACCTCAATGCCGAAGTGGCGAAGATCGATGTCGAGAAGCGTGCCGGCAAGCGCGTTGCCACCGGGGTGACGCTGCGCGATGGCCGCACCATGACGGCGGATATCGTGGTGTCGAACGCCGATTATGCGACCACCTATCTCAAGATGGTCGACAAGAAATATCGGACGATCAATCGCGATGCGCTGGTGAAATTCCGCAAGCAGTCGATGTCGCTGATGGTCATCTATTTCGGTTACGAGAAGCGCGACAATGATCCCGAGCTGCGCCACCACAACATCATCCTCGGGCCGCGCTACGAAGCGCTGCTGACCGAGATTTTCGATACCAAGGTGATGAGCAAGGATTTTTCGCAGTATCTGCACATCCCCACGCTCACCGATCCGAGCATGGCGCCCGACGGCCATCATGCCGCCTACACGCTGATCCCGGTGCCCAACAACCAGTCCGACATCGACTGGTCGGTGGAGGGCGACCGGCTTTGCGACCGGGTGATGACCTTCCTCGAAGAGCGGAACTACATTCCCGACCTGAAGGCGCGGCTGAAGCACAAGAGCTTCGTGACGCCTGACTATTTCGAGCAGGTGCTGGGCTCCCATGTCGGCAATGGCTTCGGTGTCGAGCCGGTGCTCACCCAGACGGCTTTCTTCCGCCCGCACAACAAGTCCGAGGATATAAGCAACCTCTATCTCGTCGGCCAGGGCACCCAGCCCGGCGGCGGCACGCCCTCGGTGATGATGTCTGCCAAGATGACGGTGCGCGAGATAGCCCGCGATCTGGCAATCGATGCGAGCATCGTCAACGGGGTGCCGCAGGCGGCGTAGGTCAACGCCGCCGCTGGCCTGCCAGATAGGCTTGGTAGGCAGATTCGAGCCCTTCGCGCAGGCCGATGCGGGGTTTCCAGCCGAGGCCCAGCAAGCGTGCCGAGTCCATCAGCTTGCGCGGGCTGCCATCGGGGCGACTTGTGTCGAACACGAGCTTGCCCTTGAAACCGACAACGTCGCAGATCGTCTGCGCCACTTCGGCGATGGTCAGTTCCTGACCGGTGCCGACATTGATGTGATCATGCTCCGAGTAATTCCGGAGGAGAAACACCAGCGCATCGGCGAGATCATCGACATGCATGAACTCGCGGAGCGGCGTGCCGGTGCCCCAGACGGTCATCGTTTCGGCGGCGGAATCGCGGGCATCGACGGCCTTGCGGATGAGGGCCGGAATGACATGGCTCGATTCGAGATCGTAATTGTCGCCGGGCCCGTAGAGATTGGTCGGCATGGCGCTGATCATGTCGAGCCCATGCTGCTGGCGATAGGCCTGGGCGAGCATGATGCCGGCGATCTTGGCGATGGCATACCATTGGTTGGTCGGCTCGAGCGGGCCGGTGAGCAGGGCATCCTCGCGCATCGGCTGCGGGGCCATCCGCGGATAGATGCACGACGATCCGAGGTAGAGCAGCTTTTCCACCGGCACGGCCGCACAGGCGGTCATGATGTTGGTGCCGATCTGCAGGTTGTTGGCGAGAAAATCGACCGGCTTCGACGAGTTGGCGGCGATGCCGCCCACCGTGGCAGCGGCGATGATGACCACCTGCGGGCGGTTGGCGGTTACCCAACCCTCCACCTCTGACTGTCGCATCAGATCGACTTCGGCGCGGCTGGTGGTGAGCAGCCTGTGGCCGTCGCGTTCCAGCCTGCGCACCAGGGCGCTGCCGACCATGCCGAGATGTCCGGCGACCCAGATGCGTTTTCCGTCGAGATCAAACATCGCCACGCCTTAGCTCTTGCTTTTGGTGGTGGAAAGGGCCGGTGTTCAAGGCAATTGGCGGAGCAGCGGGATGAGGAGGAGGCCGGTAAGCCCGGCGGCCGCCAGCGCAAGCGGCACTGGCGCGCCGCCACCGAGCACCGAGCCGATGATGAGGACGCCGCCCACCTGGAAGATGGCGTTGACGATGTTGTTGGCGGCGATGGTTCGCGCCCTGGCCTCGGGACGGGTGGCAGTTTGCAGAATGCCGTAGAGCGGCACCGAGAAAACGCCGCCGGCGAGCGCCATGACCAGAAGATCGGCCAGCAGCCGCCATCCTGCCGGCCGGGACAGCAGGCCGGAAATGCTGCCGGCCGGGTCGCCGGCAAAGGCACTTTCGGCAAAGTAGAGATCAAGCGCTGCAAGCGCCATCACCAGAACCGCGGGTGCTGCCAGACGCGCTGAGATGCGGCCGCGCAGCAGCCGCGCCACGCCGGCCGAGCCGACGGCGATGCCGACCGAAAAGGCAGCGAGGAAGAAGGTGGCGAGCGCCTCGTTGCCACCGAGATAGTTGCGTGCCAGCGGCACGAACTGGCTGGTGTAGATGGCACCCAGCGCCCAGAACCAGCTGATTGCCAGTGTGGCAATGGCGAGGGGCCGGCTGGAAAAGGCATGGCCGAGCGCTGTCCGGGTGCTGGTGAGCGGGTTCCAGTTGATCTGCCCCCGCTCGCCGGCGGGTGGCGCTGGCGGGATGAAGCGCGCCGAGACCAGCCCGGCCATGGCGACGCCGATCGCCACTGGGCCGGCGAGGCCGGTGGGAAGCAGCCCGCCGGCAATCTGGCCGAGCAGGATGGCGACGAAAGTGGCTCCTTCCACCAGCCCTGTGCCGAGGAGGAGTTCGTTTGCCCCGAGATGCTGCGGCAGGATGGCATATTTGACCGGGCCGAAGATGGTCGAGTGCAGGCCCATCAGCGCCAGCACGGCGAGGCACAGCGGCTCCGATTCGAGCGCCAGTGCCAATGTGCCGAGGCCCATGAAGCCGATTTCGGCGACCTTCACCCACACTGCGATGCGCGCCTTGTCGAGCCTGTCCGCCATGTCCCCGGCAAGCCCTGAGAACAGGATATAGGGGGCGATGAACACGCCGGCAGCCACCGTGGCGAGCGCCGCCGCACCCGCCGGATCGTTGGCGCGCAGCCGGAAAGTGACCGCGAAGATGAAGGCCGTCTTGAACAGATTGTCGTTGAACGCTCCCAGGAACTGGGTGACGAACAGCGGGCCGAAGCGGCGGGCAGCGATGAGGGCGAGCATTCGGCGCCGAACATGCGGCGACACGGCGCCGGCGTCCATGGTGAATCCTGTGGCCGGGCGGGCGGCTGTGGCGTATCTATCGGGGATGACGCGGCATCGGCGATCAGACGATTGGGGTTTCCCGCGGTGGCGGGATTATGGCAGCGGCGCCAGCGCGCCGGCGCAGGTGCGGCTGTGCGACCGTGAGGGATGCGGCAATGTGGGGGACCGGCCGGCGCCCAAATCGCCCAACCGGCCCGAGCGCTGGTATTTCTGCGAGAAACATGCCGCCGAATATAATGCCGGCTGGGACTATTTTGCCGGGCTGAGCGATGAGGAAGCTGCGGCACGGGCCAAGGATGAGGAGGGGCAGCGCCGCTACAAGCGGGCCAGCCATTGGGATTGGGGCGGCGCCGGGGACGGCTCGCGCAGCCGGGCCGAGCTCGATGCGCTGCATGCGCTCGGGCTCGATGCCGATGCCGATATGGATGCGGCGAAGGCGGCATGGCGCACGGCGGCCAAGGCGAGCCACCCCGATATTGCCGGCAATGATCCGGAAGCGGCAAAGCGCTTCCGCACCGTGCAGGCGGCATGGGAAGTGCTGAGTGCTGCCGATGCTGCGCGGACGGCGGCTGGCGAATGAAGCTGGTGCTGGCGCTGCTGCTGGTGGCTGGCGCCGCCGATGCTGCCGAGCGGCCGCGCTTTCGGGAGACCGGGCGGGTGGTGGGCAGCCTGCCGACCGGGCCCGGCAATGCGATCACCGATGTGGCCGGGGTGCGGGTGGGGCATGTGACGCTAATCCAGGGCGACCGGGTGCGCACCGGGGTGACCGCGATCGTGCCGCATGCCGGCAATCTGTTCCAGGACAAGGTGCCTGCCGGCTTCTTCCGCGCCAATGGCTTCGGCAAGCTGGCGGGATCGACGCAGATCGAGGAGCTGGGCGAGATCGAAGCGCCGATCGTGCTGACCAACACGCTTAATGTGGCCGAGGGGATGGCGGGGTCGGTCGAGTGGACGCTGGCGCAGCCGGGGAATGGCGAGGTGCGCTCGGTGAATGCCGTGGTGGGGGAGACCAACGACGGGTTTCTCAACGACATCCGTGGCCGGCGTGTGACCATCGGCGATGTGCGGCGCGCTATCGAGACGGCGAAGGCGACTCGCGACCGTGCCCACGAGAGGTCCCGAGGCGGCGGCGGCGATGGCTGATCAACCCGATCATCCTGATCAGCCGGCTGACGCGGAGGTCGGCCACGCGGAACCCGCTCACGAGGGTCACGACGGGTCGGGCGGGTCAGAGGATCGGATCCGGCCGGCCCTGGAGGCGATCCTTCTGGTCGCCGACCAACCCGTCGACCCGCCGACGCTGGCTCGTGCCGTAGGGAGCACGCCGCGCGCTGTCGAGCGCGTCCTCGACGCCCTCGCGGCCGCG
>JBBSPR010000094.1:0-10530 GCA_038258615.1 Sphingomonadales bacterium | reverse complement strand
GACCTTCTCGTATTTGATGAGTTTGCCCGAGGGCTCGTGGATCAGCTTGAAGGCGATGTTGGCGCAGCTATTGGTTGCAGAATATATTTCGACGGGGATAGAGACGAGCGCCAGGCGGATCTGGCCTTTCCAATAGGGGCGTGCGGCCATGGTCGTCTCCTGTTGCGGGGCGTCAATCGCGCAACGTCGGTTCCGTTCCCCCTCCTGAGGAGCGCTACTCGGCGCCGGGCACCGCTTTCAGATAGGCAGCGATGGCGGCGCGGTCCTCATCGGGGAGTTTTGCCATATTCTCCTGCACTTCCACCATGGATCCGCCGACGGAATCGTAATCGGGGGTGAATCCGGTCTGGAGATAGCTGGCAATGTCCGCGGCCGACCAATCAAGCTTGGCGGGGGTGATGTTGGGGATGCGGCCCTTGCCTTCGGGGTTGGGGGCGCCGGCGAGCCATTTGCCGTGATCGAGCTTGCCCAGGCCATCGAGTGTGCGCGGCGTGTGGCATTGGCCGCAATGGCCAGGGCCTTCGACCAGATATTGTCCGCGCCGTACCGGCTCGGGTGCATTGGCGGGCAGGGCGACGATGGGGCGGGCGTCGCCGGCGAAGGCGCGCTTCCAGAGGCCGATGCCGCGGCGGATGTTGTAGGGGAAGCCGAGCTCATTGGCGGGCGCCTTGCCGGCGACGGGGGGCAGGGTGCGCAAATATGCGAACAGATCGGCAATGTCTGACGCGGTCATGTGCTGGTAGCTGGTGTAGGGGAATGCGGGGTAAAGGTGCCGGCCGTTCTTGCCGACGCCGCGCTGCATGGCATTGGCGAACTCGGCGAGGGTCCAGTTGCCCAGCCCGTCGGCATGTGGCGAGATGTTGGGACCGTGGAAGGTGCCGAACGGGGTTTCGAGCGGGGCGCCGCCGGCCAGGACCAGCCGATTGTCGCCCTCGGCGTCGCCGGCGGCATGGCAGGAGGCGCAACCGCCCGCCCAGAACAGCCGTTCACCTCGGGCCGCGACGCCGCTGCCTTCGGCGGCAATGGCGGACGCGGCAAGCCGATCTGGCTGGCTTAGCAACAGGAAGGCGCCCGCTGCCAGCCCGCCGATGATGGCGACGGCGATGAGCAGGCGGGCCGTTCCGTTCATCAATCGAGCTTGATGCGGAAGCTCTCGTGGCAGCTCTTGCAGTTGGCGGTGACCTTGCCGAACTGCGCGCCAAAGGCAGCCTGGGTGGAGACATCGGCCTTCATGGCTGCGGCGGAATCGGCCTGGAACTTGGTGAGGGCGGCCTTGAATTCGCCGGGCTTCTGCCAGATGGCGGGGGCGGCTTCGGTCTCGCCGCCGGTCTTGCTGTTCGGCGGGAAGTGGGCGCCGAACTTACTGGCGACATCATTCATGCTGGCGAAGATCGCCTTGGCGCGGGCGGGATCATAGGGCGAGGTGCCCTTCAGCATGTCCCCACCGGCCTTGGCATCGCGTCCGTTGTTTTTCATCAAGGCCTGGCGCGTTTCGATCGGGCCGGTCTGGGCGAGGGCAGGGGCGGCGATGGCTCCCAGGATCATGGGGGCGGCGAGGACGAGGGGCAGGCGGAACATTGGCGGGTCTCCTTGATGCAGCGCACAGGCATCCTGCCAGCAAAAGCCCGTCCTTGGCAATCAGCGACCGGTGATGGCGGTGGCGAAGTCCTGCGCTTCGAAGGGGCGGAGGTCGTCCATGCCCTCGCCGATGCCGATGGCGTGGATGGGGAGGTGGAAGCGCTCGGCCGCGGCCACGATGACGCCGCCGCGCGCCGTGCCGTCGAGCTTGGTGATGACGAGGCCGGAGACCTTGCCGACATTCTGGAAGACCTCGATCTGCGACAGGGCATTCTGGCCGGTCGTGGCATCGAGGACGAGCAGGGTGTCGTGCGGGGCGGCGGGGCTGCGCTTCTGCAGGACGCGGCGGATCTTGGCCAACTCGTCCATCAGCCCGGCCTTGTTCTGCAGGCGGCCGGCGGTGTCGATGATGAGCACATCGGTGCCGGCGGCTTGTGCCTTTTCGAGTGCTGTGAAGGCCAGCCCGGCGGCATCGGCGCCTTGCTCGCCGCTGATGAGGGGCACGCCGACGCGCTCGGCCCAGATGCGGAGCTGGGCGATGGCGGCGGCGCGGAAAGTGTCGCCGGCGGCGAGCATGACGCTGTAATCCGCCTCGGTGAAGCGGCGGGCGAGCTTGGCGATGGTGGTCGTCTTGCCCACACCATTGACGCCGACGACGAGGATGACATGGGGGCGGGGGAAGGCGGTGATGGCGAGCGGCTTGGCGTAGGGGGCGAGAATGTTGGCGATCTCCTCGGCGACTGCGGCCTTGAGGCCGGCTTCGTCGATGCCGCGCTCGAAGCGGGGGCCTTCGAGTTTTTCGCGGATGCGCTGGGCGACCGCGGGGCCGAGATCGGCGGTGATCAACGCCTCCTCGATCGCGTCGAGCCTTGCTTCGTCGAGGGGCATGGTGCCGCTGGCGAGACCGGCGAGGCTGTCTGCCAGTTTGGTGGTCGAGCGGCTGAGGCCGGTTTTGAGGCGATCGAGCCAGCTCATGCGAAAGCCTCCAGATCGATGTCGCCGGTGAAGGCGATGACGGCGGGGCCGGAGAGGTGGAGGTGGCCGACTTCGTCGCGGCGGACCTGGACTTCGCCGCCGGGCATGGTGACGGTGACCTCAGCGCCGACACGGCCGCGTTTTTGCAGGGCGGCGACGGCGGCGACGGCGCCGGTGCCGCAGGCTCTGGTCAGGCCGGCGCCGCGCTCCCAGACCCTGAGGGTGATCCGGTCCGGGCTATCGATGCGGGCGATGCCGACGTTGATGCCGGTGGGGAAGAGGGGGTCGGTCTCGATGCGGGGGCCGAGGGATTCCAGCGGGATGGCGGCGGGGTCTGAGACTTCGAAGACGATGTGGGGGTTGCCGACGC
The DNA here is from genome assembly GCA_038258615.1 of Sphingomonadales bacterium. GTDB lineage: Bacteria > Pseudomonadota > Alphaproteobacteria > Sphingomonadales > Sphingomonadaceae > Sandarakinorhabdus. Next base: position 7,607 of record JBBSPR010000094.1, on the reverse strand, counting down.
TGAGTGCCGCCGGGTCGGTCAGCTCGTCCCAGCTGACCGGCAGGTGGAGCGTGTCGAGGGGGTAGGCGACGCTTTCCTCCCAGTTCCAGCGTGGGGCGCCCATGTCGATTTCGGCATGGGCGCCGGTTGCGGCACTGGTGAGGGGGCCGCCGGCGGTTTCGATGCTGGCCTGGCCGCCGAGGTAGACGGCAAGCGCCCGGCTGCCGTTGCCGCAGGAGGGGACTTCGCTGCCATCGGGGTTCCAGAAGCGGGCACGCACGCTGGCGGTGTCGCTGGGCTCGACGAGGATGAGTTGGTCGAAACCGACGCCGGTGCAGCGGTCGGCGAGGTTGCGGACCTGCTGGGGGGTGAGGGTGACGGGGGTTTCGCGGGCGTCGATGAGCATGAAATCATTGCCCAGGCCGTGCATTTTCAGGAAGTTGGTCATGGGTAGAGCAGGCCGCTGGTCCAGCCGTCCGGGGTGCGGGTGAACAGCTCGCGTTCGTGGAGGCGGCCGTCGCGGTCCTGCCAGAACTCCATCGCTTCGGGGACGATGCGCCAGCCGGACCAATGGGGGGGGCGGGGGATTTCGTTCGGGAAGCGTTCGAGGACGTCGGCGAGGCGGGTTTCGAAGGTGGCGCGGTCGGGGAGGGGCTGGGACTGGAGGCGGGCCCAGGCGCCGGCCTGGCTGAGACGGGGGCGGGTGGCGAAATAGGCATCGGCTTCGTCGTCGTCCACCTGTTCGACGGGGCCTTCGATGCGGATCTGGCGGCGCTGGGTCTTCCAGTGGAAATCCAGCTGGGCGAAGGGATTTTCCTTTATTTCCAGGCTCTTGCGGCCTGTGAGGTTGGTATAGACAACGAAGCCGCGCTCGTCCCACTCCTTCAGCAGCACGATGCGGACCGAGGGGCGGCCGTGTGGGGTGGCGGTGGCGAGGGCCACGGCGTTGGGGTCGTTGGGTTCGGTCGTCTCGGCGGCGGCGAGCCAGTCGGCGAAGCGGGAGAAGGGGGTGTTCATCCCCTCCCGTTAGCTGGTGTGGTCAGGCGGCGCAATTGATGCAGCGGGTGGCATCGGGCTGGGCTTCGAGGCGGGCGGGGGCGATATCGGCGCCGCAATTGTCGCAGGTACCATAGGTGCCGGCGTCGATGCGGTGAAGGGCGGCACGAATCTGCTCGGCTTCGGCCTTGTGGACGCTTTCCAGTGCTTCGCTGGTGCCGAGATCTTCGAGATCATTGGCCTGGTCGCTGAACTTGGGGCTGAGCGGCTGGGTGGTTTCGGCATCGAGGCGGGCGATTTCGGTTTCCAGCTCGGCGAGGCGGGCGTGGAGGCGGGTGGCGACGGCGTTGGTCATGCTTGTTTTCCTTTTTGGTGCGGGCACCATAGGCCGGATGCGCCACAAAAGCTTTGATGCTGATCAACCGCTTGAAAATCGGCCGGTTCGGGCATGCTCGGCGAGGATCTCCTCGAGTTCACGCAAGGAGGCGGTGGCGAGCGAAGTAGACAAAGTTGACACGGAACGCGGTTTTTTCGGGCGTTTGGGGGCAGGATCGCTTTTGGCGGGATCGCGGGGTGGGCGGGTGCCGGGGCGCGAGCTTTTGACGGGGATGCGGTGGCTGTCGGGCGCCAGGGTGCGGGGCAGGGTGACGGGGGCGGGCAGGGCGGCGGTGCTGGCGGGATCCTGCGGCGGCAGCGCCAGCCAGCCGGCGCGATCGGGCAGTTTCTGCACGATATTGTGGAAGGCGTGATGCTGCGGCGCTTCGTCCGCAAGGGCATTCGGGGTCATGCGGGGGGTGTGGAGGGGCGTTTTGGGGGTGTTTCGGGCTGTTTTGGGGGCGTTATGATGGTTGTTCCGCATGGCATCGAGGCGGGCGAGCATGGCGAGGGCGAGCTTTTCGTTGCACGGCGCGTGGCGGCTGTGGGTGTGGCCATCGGCGGTGGTGACGGTGGTCGTCTCGCCGCCAATGACGCGCTCGATGAGCAGCTCCTCGATCTGGCGCATGGCATCGACGAGGGCGAGATCCCATGCGGCGCGGAAATCCCCGGCATCGGGGTGCCTGCGCAGCGCATAGGCGGCCGCGCGCGACATGCCGGCGACGGCGGCGGCCTGGCTGACCGATCCGGTATCGGCGAGCGCGGTGAGGAAGACATGCTGGCGGGCCGGGGTCCAGCCATCATGGCGGGTGGTGAGGGCGGGGAGGGTGTGGCTCATGGGGGGGAGTATGGTGAAGAGAACACGTGTAGGACAGAGGCCAAGGCGGCACATTTTTGCGGAGCAAAAATGAGACTCGCCGCAGTGCCCGGCCGGCGTACGGTCGGAGAATCCGACCGGGCGACCGACGGCGCGGCTTTGCCGCGCTCTTTCTTTCTGCCTTCGCTGCAGAAGCGGACTCGGCGGCTTTGCCGCCGGCCGCGCAAACTGGCACAGTCCTGCATGGATAAAGGGGCGCACCATGCCGATAACATGGAAAGAAGCTGTCTGGACCGCTGTTCAAAGACAGTCGCGGCTTGGAGATTTGATCACCAGGCAAACCCTCATTGATGAAGAACTACCGCAGATTACCAATGATGTTGGGTCCACCGGCGCCACACCCAGCCAGACATTGAGCCGGGTTTTGCAGGAACTACGCGACGAAGGCGTGCTGATTTTCGACAGCAGTGGCCGGTATCGGATGGCGGCCGGCGCCCGCGAACTTGGCATCAAGACAGCCGTTGCGACACAGATACAGCGATTGCAATGGGCGCGGGTTGGGCAAAGTGGGTTTCGCGCGGCGCTTGATGCGCGTTGGGGCGGCGCATGTCCGCTGACTGGCTTGGAGGACCGGGAATTGTTGCGGGCTTCACATATTGTGCCGTGGAATCGTTGCGAGGACGAGGCAGAGCGTCTTGAGCCTGACAATGGGCTCTTGCTTTCGGCGTTGTGGGATGCGGCCTTTGACAGGGGATTGGTGAGTTTTGGCGATGATGGTTTGGCTGTAGCCGGGCCACGACTGTCGGTCCGGGGGCGGGCGGTTTTGGACGCTATGGGAGGCGAGCGGATTGTTGGGCTTACGGCGGGTAATGTTGAGCGTTTGCGGTGGCATCGGGCGGAGCGGTTGGGCTAGGCGGCGCGGCCTGTCCTTGGGCCCCGGGACAAGCCCGGGGCGACGGGGAGGGCGGTGCTCGGGGGTAACGACCGGGTAGCCGAGCGGGGTGGAGTTCGCCCCCACACCCTCACCCTCCCACGCGCTCTGCGGCGCGCGGGCCCCTCCCTCTCCTGCGATGCGGGAGAGGGGTTTGGGGCGGTGGTGGTGGTCGTTGGCTCGTTACCCCTCACCCCGCTCGGCTGACGCCGAGTTGCCCTCTCCCGCAAGGGGAGAGGGGTTGCTGATGTCGGATTGCGGGGCAGTCGGTGCTTAGGCCGCGGGACGAGCCCGGGGCGACGGGGAGGGCGGGGCTAGGGGCGACGGGGAGGGCGGGGCTCGGGGGAATTGACCGGGTGGCCGGGCGGGGTGGAGCTTGCCCGCACACCCTCACCCTCCCACGCGCTCTGCGGCGCGCGGGCCCCTCCCTCTCCCGCGTTGCGGGAGAGGGGTTTGGGGCGGTGCTGTTGGTGGTTGGCTGGTTACCCCTCACCCCGCTTGGCTGCGCCGAGTCGCCCACACCCCGCAGGGGGAGAGGGTGCGGAGGGCGATTGCGCGGGCTTGATGGGAGGGATGCCTCCGGCGGGCAGGGGGCTGGGCCTTCTGCCTGCCAGCCCCTGATCGGTCGCCCCTGACCTGCTGCGCCTGATCGGCCGTGCTGGCGCAGACAGAGATCTCGACTGAAAAAAAACAGTGTTCTGGAATTCCGCGACGATCAAGCGTCGTGCGGCAATGCATGCCGGGTCGCGCGTTGCCGATCGGGGTTGCGGATGATTCCAAAATGTGTTTTTTTGTTAAGTGTCGGGAGCAGTCCAGGGGGAAATTAAATGCTCAGATCATCACTTGTTACAGTTTTGTTGCTTGGCAGTGCTTCCATGGCGCAGGCGCAGATTTTAACTGTCGATCCAGCGACCGTCACGGTGACCGGCCTTGCTGACTTCACGTCGATTGCCCCTGACGCCGGACTTACCAACCGGGATGACATCATTGCTTTCAATGGCATCAGCTTCGGCGAGCGGTTTGCCGGGCTGGTGTCCAGCACGCCGAGTTTCGTTGAAGGGTTCACGGGCGATCCCACCGATCCGCTGACGCTGGTGGCGGGCGCTGCGAACCAGAATCTTGCGGTCTCGAACGAGGGGGCCGGCGGCTTTGTTGTGGGGATCACGCCGAGGAACGGGGGTTTTCCTGCCACTGGCTCGCTGGGGGAAGGCATGGTGGCCGTTCAGTTTCAGGTGCCGCAGTTTGAAGTGGCGTTCGATCTGATCGGGTTCGACGGGCAGCTGGGCACGTCGCTGGTGGCCAGCTTCTGGCGCGCGGATGGCAGCTATATCGGCCGCGCGGTGAGGACGAGCACCATTGCCGTGACGACCCTGGCCTATCGGCGGACAGGCAGTGTGGCTGATATTGCCGGCATGATTCTCGTCAATTCGGACACCGGCGGGCTTGGCTACAACAATTTCCGGTTTGCGATGCCGACCTTCACGCCGCCGGGCGAGACGGTGGTGCCGGAGCCGGGAACCTGGGCGATGCTCATTGCCGGCTTCGGGCTGGTGGGGGCGGCCGGTCGCCGCCGGCGCTATCGCTTGAGCAGCGGCGCCAGATAGCGCGCTGTCCAGCTGGCCTCGACCTTGGCCACGGCCTCCGGCGTGCCCTCGGCGACGACTTCGCCGCCTTCGGTGCCGCCGCCGGGGCCGAGATCGAGGACCCAGTCGGCGGTCTTGATGACATCGAGGTTGTGCTCGATGACGACGACCGTGTTGCCCTGGTCGACGAGGGTGTGGAGGACTTCGAGGAGCTTCTTCACATCCTCGAAGTGGAGGCCGGTGGTGGGCTCGTCGAGGATGTAGAGCGTTTGGCCGGTGCTGCGGCGGGCGAGCTCCTTGGCGAGCTTGACGCGCTGGGCTTCGCCGCCGCTGAGCGTGGTGGCCTGCTGGCCGACCTTGATATAGCCCAAGCCGACTTCGGCGAGCATGGCCATCTTGTCCCGGATGGGGGGGACGGCCTTGAAGAAATCGAGACTGTCTTCGATCGTCATGTCGAGGACGTCGGCGATGGACTTGCCCTTGAACTTCACTTCGAGGGTTTCGCGGTTGTAGCGGGCACCGTGGCAGACATCGCAGGTGACATAGACATCGGGGAGGAAGTGCATCTCGATCTTGATGAGGCCGTCGCCGGTGCAGGCTTCGCAGCGGCCGCCCTTGACGTTGAAGCTGAAGCGGCCGGGCTTGTAGCCGCGGGCCAGGCTTTCGGGGAGGCCGGCGAACCAATCGCGGATGTTGGTGAAGGCGCCGGTGTAGGTGGCGGGGTTGGAGCGCGGGGTGCGGCCGATGGGGGACTGGTCGATATCGATGACCTTGTCGCAATGATCGAGGCCGGTGATCTTGTCGTAGGGGGCGGTGACGAGGCGGGCGCCGTTCAGTTCGCGGGCGGCGGCGGCGTAAAGGGTGTCGATGGTGAAGCTGCTCTTGCCGCTGCCCGAGACGCCGGTGACGCAGGTGAAGGTGCCGAGCGGGATTGATGCGGTGATGGTGCGGAGGTTGTTGCCGCGCGCACCATGGACGGTGATCTTCTTGCCATTGCCCTTGCGGCGCTTTTTGGGGACGTCGATCTTGCGGCGGCCGGAGAGATAGTCGCCGGTGATGCTGCCGGGGGTGTCCAGGATGTCCTGCAGCGTGCCTCTTGCCACGACTTCGCCGCCGTGGACGCCGGCACCCGGCCCCATGTCCACGACATAATCGGCGAGGCGGATGGCGTCTTCATCATGCTCGACGACGATGACGGTGTTGCCGAGATCGCGGAGGCGTCGGAGGGTTTCGAGGAGGCGGTCGTTGTCGCGCTGGTGGAGGCCGATGCTGGGCTCATCGAGGACGTAGAGGACGCCGGAGAGGCCCGAGCCGATCTGTGAGGCGAGGCGGATGCGCTGGCTTTCGCCGCCCGAGAGAGTGCCGGACTTGCGATCGAGGTGGAGATAATCGAGGCCGACGTTGTGGAGGAAGCCGAGGCGCTCGACGATCTCCTTGAGGATGCGTTCGCCGATGGTGCGCTGCTTGGGCGTGAGCTTTTCGGCGAGGGTCTGCGCCCAGTGGAGGGCCTCGCCGACGGGACGGCGGACGGCTTTGGCGATGGTTTCGCCGGCGATCTTGACGCTGAGCGCCTCGGGCTTGAGGCGATCGCCGTGGCAGACCTCGCAGGGGGCGGCGGACTGGTAGCGGCTGAGCTCCTCGCGCATCCAGGCGCTTTCGGTGCTGGCGAGACGCTTCTCGAGGTTGGCGATGACGCCTTCGAAGGGTTTGAGGACCTCATAGGCCTTGCGGCCGTCTTCGAAGCGGAGGGCGATGGGCTTGCCGGCGGTGCCGTTCAGGACGGCGTGCTGGGCGTGGGGGGGGAGATCCTGCCACTTGGTCTTGAGGGTGAAGCCGAAGGCGCGGCCGATGGAGGCGAGGACCTGCTGGTAATAGGGGGAGGGGGGCTGGGACTTGGCCCAGGGCATCACGGCGCCCTTTTCGAGGGTGAGGGCGTGGTTGGGGACGATGAGATCGGGATCGAACAGGGCTTTTTCGCCAAGGCCGTCGCAGGCGGGGCACGCACCCTGGGGGGCGTTGAAGGAGAAGAGGCGGGGCTCGATTTCGGCGATGGTGAAGCCTGAGACGGGGCAGGCGAATTTTTCGGAGAAGAGGGTGCGGGTGGCGGCGTCATCAGCGGTTTCGGTGATGGCGAGGCCGGATGCGAGCTTGAGGGCGGTTTCGAAGCTTTCGGCGAGGCGGGCTTCGAGGCCGGGCTTGATGACGAGGCGATCGACGACGACGTCGATGCTGTGCTTGAGCTTCTTGTCGAGGGCGGGGGCCTCCTCGATGTCATGGAAGGTGCCGTCGATCTTGACGCGGGTGAAGCCGTCCTTCTGGAGCTGGGCGAGCTCCTTCTTGTATTCGCCCTTGCGGTCCTGGACGAGCGGCGCGAGCAGGAAGAGGCGGCTGCCTTCCGGCAGCTCCATGACGCGGTCGACCATCTGGCTGACGGTTTGCGCGGTGATGGGGAGGCCGGTGGCGGGGCTGTAGGGGATGCCGACGCGCGCCCAGAGCAGGCGCATGTAATCGTAGATTTCGGTGACGGTGGCGACGGTGGAGCGGGGGTTCTTGCTGGTGGTCTTCTGCTCGATGCTGATGGCGGGGGAGAGGCCCTCGATGTGATCGACATCGGGCTTCTGCATCATTTCGAGGAACTGGCGGGCGTAGGCGCTCAGGCTTTCGACATAGCGGCGCTGGCCCTCGGCATAGATGGTGTCGAAGGCGAGGCTCGACTTGCCGCTGCCGGACAGGCCGGTGATGACGGTGAGGCTGTTCTTGGGCAGATCGACATCGACGCCCTTGAGGTTGTGCTCGCGCGCACCTCTTACGCGAATATGGGGTGCCTGGATTTGAGTCAGCATGGGCTGTCTGTTCCAGATTTGTTCGGGTGCGGCAAGAGGATTCGGGCCGCGACAGATGGTTGCGCCGCACGGCCTTTCGGACG
>JBBSPR010000093.1:0-10540 GCA_038258615.1 Sphingomonadales bacterium | reverse complement strand
TTTTGGGGTTTGCTGATATCCTTGGAAATTCTCCCGCAAAGTATGGGGTGAAATATGTGCGGCGCGCAACCTTGGGGTTCCCCGCCTCTGTCATTTGACGATGGTCAAGCTTGCTGCCTCAGAAGTTGAAGCGGGCACCGACGCGATACCGCCGGCCGATCGTGTTGTAGATGTTGGGGCTGCCGAACGGCGGGGCCAGCTGGTTGAACAGATTGTCGACGTTCCCGTAGAGCGTGACATTGTCGGTCAACCTGAAGATCGCACCGACGTCGACGAGTGTCTGGCCGGGGATGAAGTTGAAGTTGGTCGTCTGGTTCTGGTTCGTAGTGACCGGGCAGTTCGGCTCGACGCAGAGCACGTTGTTCGGGTTGATGGCACCCGAGCTCACGATCCGCTCGGTGGCAGTGAAGGTGAACTTGCCGACCTCATACGACTGCTGGAGGAACCATTTCCAGCTGGCGATGCCATTGGGGTTGGGTGCCGGCTGGCTCGCCGAGTTGTTGCCAGCCAGCTGGCTGGTGGCCACGCCGGTGATACCGGGGTTGATGGTGAAGTCGATGACGTGGGAGGCGAGCGCGCGCAGCACGAAGTTGCCGGGAATGCCTGCGCTCTCGAGATTGAACTGATAGCTTCCCTCGATGTCGAAGCCGCGCGTGGTGAGCGAGGCCACGTTGAACGGCCGCCGGTTTACATACGGCGGATTGTTGCTGCCGGTGACGCCGGTCAACTGGAAGTTGTTAGGCCCGCAGAAGGTCTGATTGTTTTCGATCTGGCAGGCATCGACGATCTGCTGGTTGCTGAGGTTCTGGACCGCATCATTCAGCGTGATCTCGTAATAATCGAACGAAAGCCGGAGCCCCGGCAAGAAGGTCGGGCTGTACACGGCGCCGACACCGAGGTTGGAACCGATCTCGGGGGTGAGCAGCGGGTTGCCGAGGTTGCGCTCGACCACCTGCACGTTGTTGTTGGGGATAGGCGTGGACAGGCGATCCTGAACGCCGGCGTTGAGGCTGACCGGCGCGGTGAACAGATCGCTGAGGTTGGGCGCCCGGATGTCACGCGACCGCACGGCCCGGATGCGCAGGCCGTCGAGCGGCGTGTCCCAGGTGCCGCCCAGCTTCCAGGTCGTCACCCAACCCGAGGTGCTGTACTTGGTGGCGCGAACGGCGGCGTTCACATCGAGCGTGCCGATCGTGTCGCTGTCGAAAACCGGGACGCCGGCTTCGAAGAACAGGTCGGTCGCGGTATACCGGCCGTCGCCATTGGCGAAATTGCCCGCAAACCAGTTGGCGCCGTTCCGGCCGAGCACCGGATTGTCCGGATACTCCGCATTGGCCGGCGTGTTGGCGAAACCGGCACCATAGGGATCGCCGGTCTGAACATAGGATTCGCGGCGCCATTCCACACCGAACGCCACCGACACATCGCCCGCTGGCAGCGCGAACGGCTGGCCATTGATAATCAGGGCCGCCGCATCCTGCTCCTGCTTGCTCTTGTTCTGCGCGCCGACCTCGGGGGCGAACCAGCGGAAGGCCTCCTCGGAGTTCGTGACATCGCCGAACGCGTTGAACGGCAGACAGCCGGCGGCGCGCGCCACTTCGCTGCGGCAGACGATCGGGCCGCCGGGAGTCAGCCGCACCGCGTCAAAGGCGGCGCGATAGGCGGCCGTCAGCACGTTGTTCTTCACTGTGACATCGGCTGATGTCCGGCCGAGCTGGTAATAGGCATCGAACTTCCAGTCCTTGCCGAACAGGTCGAACGAGCCCTCGGCGCCGATGACGAAGCGGCGCATTTTCCGGTCGTTGAGAACGGTCAGATATTCGTTGTTGTTGGCGCTCCAGGTTGCCCAACGGAACTCGGTAATGCCCGCCTCTTGGCACCGCTGCAGGATCGACGGATCGAGGAAGGCATTGTCGCACTGGGCACGCAGGCCGGTGTACGGCGTGCCCGACACCGGCTGGCTGTTGGTCTTGACATTGGCGAGGTTGACCGTGGCGAAGATCTCGAGACGATTGGTAAGCTCGTAGGAGACGCGGCCATAGGCCACCATGCGCTCGATCTCGCCGTCGATTGCCGGGTCGCCGGGGTTGGCGCTGCTCTGGGGCCCGCGCGCCGTGCCGCGGAGTTCGGTGTCGCAGGTGCCGGCGATGCAGCCGTCGACAGTACCGTCTTGGGTCAGGCTGCCGTTGAAGTTGGGAACGCCACTGCCGCCATAATCGAACTGGAATGGCACACCGCCGACGCCGAAGCCGGTGCCCATCAACGGACCGGAGGTGATGAGCCCGTTCTGCGCCCGGATGATTGACTGGGCGCCGTCCGTAAGACGGTCCAGCTGCGCCAGGCCGGCGGGAGGATTGCCGCCCCGGTTCCGGGTCGACGTCAGGAACGGGTCAGGGCGTCCATTGATCCCGAAGCCGCCAGGGGCGCTGCCGGGGATGATGCCTTCGCTGTAATAATATTCCGCGCTCGCCGAAAAGTGCAGCCGATCGTCTAGCGCCTTGCCGCCATAGGCAACCTGAACGGTGCCGCCCGGGTTGTCACCAAAGGTGGTGATGCCCGCCTGGACGTTGGCCTTGAAGCCCTCGAAGCGCTTGTTGGTGATGAAGTTGACCACACCGGCAACAGCATCCGAACCGAAGGACGCCGAGGCACCGCCGGTCACCACATCGACGCGCTGGACAAGCAGCTGCGGCATGAGGCTGACATCGACGATGTTCGAGACGTTGGATGGCACGATCCGCTGGCCGTCGAGCAGGATGAGCGTGCGGAAGGTGCCAAGGCCGCGCAGGTTGAGCGCCGACAGGCCGGTGGCGCCGGTGCTGGTGTTGAAGTTGTTGACCGCGGTGCCGCTGTTGCCCTGCAGCGCCGGCAGCTGGGAAACGGCGTCGAACAGGTTCGGCTGCGCCTGCTTCTCGATCAACTCCTGGCCGAACACCGTGGTCGGAGTCGGCGCGTCGAAGCCTGAGGCGGTGATGCGCGATGCCGAGACGATTATTTCGGATTCGTCGGCCGGCGCATTGGCCGCGCTGCTCTGTGCGGCGGCAGGCGCAGCGGCCATCAGAAGCGCCATGACGGTCGCCGGAGCAAGCAGCGCAGAGCAGCCGCGCAAGGTGCTGCGCAAGGTTTTCGTGCCTATGCAATGCGTGATCATCGATCATCCTCCCCCAAAAATTCACCGTCACGAAAACGGCTTTCTGATTATTGAATACACCTTCGAATGCATTTTGACCCTGATCAAGCCGCTTGCTGGCCGCATTTCTCAACAAGTGAGAAAACGGCCAAAGATTTTTTCGCTGAAGCCCAAGTCGGTCCGCGCCGCAGCGCAACATTGGCGCGCTGGCTTCGTTCATGTCCGATCTGCGCAGCCCTGTCGGGACTGCAGGGGTGAAGTTTCCGCCGCACAGAACTGTATACACCGCGCGGGCCACGCCGTGCGCGCGGCAGAATATCTCATCTGGTGAATGCCTGCTGACACTGGTGACATGGCGTCGCTTGTTGGCGAAGGCGCACGCTCCTAGTCTCGCCTCCATGTACAAATGTACTGACATTGCCGTCTCGGGAGAGGGCAGCCTGATGCTACCGGGTGTATACGCCTTGGGTGAACGCGGCGACCGGGCCGAAGCGGCCGGGCCTCCTGTTCGTGCGCAACCGCCCGGCTTCACGTTGAGGCGTGGCGACCAACATTGCGAGATACGAGAATGACCAAGCCGGTAATGCTCAACCGACGTGCGATCCTCAGGAGCTCGGCCGCCGCCGCCGGGCTCGCGGTTTTCGAAGGCGCGGGGCTGGCTCAGGTGGCGAATGCTGCGGCGAGCGCGCCGGCGGGAAGCGCGCCCGCCAACACCGAGTGGCGCGGCTATGCCAATGATCTGGCAAGCACCCGCTATGCGGAGCTCGACCAGATCAATGGCGAGAACTTCGACAAATTGCAGATCGCCTGGTCGTTCAGCTCGGACGCGCTTGGGCCACGAGTCGACGTCAACTGGCAATCAACGCCGATCATCGCCAATGGCCGGCTGTTCACGACCGCCGGCGCGCGCCGCGATGTTGTCGCCCTCCACCCTGGCACCGGCGAGTTGCTGTGGCTCTATCGCAAGGACGAGGGCGCGCGCCTCGGCTCGCGCGGGGGGCCCGGTTTTGGCTGCAGCTATTGGACCAACGGCGCCGAGGAGCGGGTGATCTTCGCGACACCGGGCTATCAGCTGATCTCTCTCGATGCGAAAACCGGTATTCCCGACCCATCGTTCGGCGCCGATGGCATTGTCGATCTTCGCGACAATTTCGATCAGGAGGTCGACCATGAAAAGCCGGTGGTCGGCATCCACTCCGCGCCGCTGGTGGTGGGCAGCACCATCGTGGTGGGCAATGCGCCGACGCCCGCGGTCAAGGGCTATATCCGCGCCTTCGATGTGCGGACCGGCCAGCGCAAATGGATCTTCCATACCATCCCCAAGACAGGCGAATTCGGTGCTGACAGCTGGGTGGACCAGGCGCAGCGCGAGAAGGCGAGCAACACCGGCTCGTGGGCGCAGATGTCGGCCGACCCTGAACTCGGGCTGGTCTATATTCCGGTCGAACTGCCGTTTGCCGATCAGGTGGGCGTGAACCGCAAAGGAAATGCCCTGTTCAGCGAATCGCTCGTGGCGGTCGACATCGAGACCGGTGTGCGCCGATGGCATTATCAGTTGCAGCATCACGGCCTTTGGGATCGCGATATCCCCTGCGCTGCCATCCTGTGCGACATCCCGCACAAGGGCAAGATCGTGAAGGCGCTGGCGCAGCCCACCAAACAGGCGTTTCTCTATGTGCTCGACAGGACGAACGGCAAGCCGGTCTGGCCGATTCCCGAAGTGAAGGTGGAAGCCGGCGACGTACCTGGCGAATGGTATTCGCCCACCCAGCCAGAGCCATCGATGCCGCCGGCGTTCGACAAGCAGGGGGTCAGCGAGGCTGATCTCGTCGACTGGACGCCGGCGATCAAGGCGCGCGCGCTGGCCATCGCCAAGAATTACCGGATGGGGCCGCTGTGGACGGCGCCGAGCTGGTCGAAACCGGGCGGACCGTGGGGCACGATGATCATGCCCGGAACGCAGGGCGGCGCCAACTGGGGCGGCGCCTCCTATGATCCCGAAACCCACATCGTCTATGTCTACTCGAAGACCGTGCTGGAGGCGCCGCTCATCGGCTATGGCGCCGATGGCAAGACCGTTACCATGATTGCCAACAACCAGAGCAAGAACACGTTCGATGCGGCGGGCGGCGGCTTCCTCGGTGCGCGGCGCCGCGGGCTTGAATTCGAAACCGACGATTCGATCGATGCGCCGATCGTGCCCGAGCTGTTCTCGATCGAGGGCCTTCCGCTGCACAAGCCGCCCTATGGCAGGATTTCGGCACTCGATCTGAAGACCGGCAAACTGCTGTGGCAAAGCGTGCACGGCGACACCCCCGACATCATCAGAAACCACCCGCTCCTGAAAGGTGTCACCATCCCGCCCACCGGACAGGCGGGAATTCTTGGCACGTTGACGACAAAAACACTGGTCATCTGTGGAGACGCCGGGGTTTTCACCGATGAAACCGGGCGCAAGGGCGCCCGGCTGCGCGCTTATGACAAGGCGACCGGCCAACTGGTCGGCACAGTGTTCTCGCCAAAGCCGCAGACCGGCGCCGCCGTGACCTATATGTATGAAGGCCGGCAATACATTGTGAACGCGGTCAGCACCCGTGAGGGAGCCGATCTCATTGCATATCGCCTGTCTTAGAATGCGGATAACTGACCCGCCGGTGCGGCCTGCCAGCGGCATGGAACTCCAATCGTTCGAAAGGCCTTTTTATGGTAGTGATCGGGCGATCGGGAAGCTGGATTGGATGATGATGTCGACGGCGTTGCGTACAGTGTATTTTCTGCGGCTCGGCGTGCTGGCAGTCCTGGCGGGCGGTGGCGCGGCGGCCGCAGACGAACCGGCGCTGCCCGATGGCCCGGGCAAGTCGCAGGTAATCGAAGCGTGTTCATCGTGCCACGCTGTCACCCAGGTCACCTCGCAGGTGCGGTCGATTGCGCAATGGGCAGAAACGGTGGAGCAGATGATCGCGCGTGGGGCGCCGGTATCGGACGATGATTATCCGATCATCGTTCGATATCTCGGCAAATATTTCGCACCCGCTGCTCGCCCCACCGCAATGCGCGCACTTCCGCCGACTCCGTCATGGACAGTCCAGAATGACGTCCGAAGGCCTGTGAGGAACGATGCGGAGTGACTGAAGCAAAACAGGCCTGCATGACGTAGCTGGATACTGTGCAGGTTTACTTGAGTTTTTTATTTCTTTTGCTGATGCAATAAACGCATAAAGCTGCAGTAGCGAATTATTAGTAGTATTTGAAGTTGGCCCCTTACGGCTAGTATTTTCTGGCCGGAAGTTGCCGGGCAAGCTGTTTACTGTTGACTGTTCTTTGCTCTCATGAAGAATGATGCTTGTCGCTTTGGGCGGAGATAACGCCGACTGGCATCACTTATGTGATCGGATGGGGGATGATTATGCGCTATTTGCTCTGCATGGTAATTGCTGCAGCGACCGCGATGCCGGCGTCGGCGCAGTTTCTCGGGAAGCCCGATGATCCGCCGCGCAGCACGCCGCGCATGGAAGCCGGCTTTTGGGCGCCGAAACCCAGTGTTTCCGCGCCTTATGAAGCACCAAACAAGGTGCACTGGAAACTGTCCGAGATCCTTGCCGCGCACCGTGGCCGCACCGATTGGTTGCAGCCACTCGTCCGCAACGCCGAGCAGGAGGCCGATTACATTTCGCTCGGCGCTGGCCGCAAGACAAAGAAGCAGATGTATGCCGATGATCGGGTGATGTGGATCGTTCAGGACGGCGCGATGCGGGTTTCGATCGACGGGCTCGATCCGTTCATCGCCACCAAGGGCTTCATGGTGAGCGTGCCGTACCGCAACTATTACACGATCGAGACGATCGGCGACAAACCCTCGCTGCGCTTCGAGGTGCGCCATGCCGGATCGCCGCCGCTTTATCCGCTGACCGAGACGCCCGATCCGGTCGATGGCAAAACCTATGTGAAGGTGGCACGTGGGACGCGGGGCGGCGCGAGTCTCCAGACCGACAATCCGATCTATGTCGATTTCCTGAAGCAGGTCGCGAGCGACGACAAGCCGTATAACGGGAAGTTCGTCTGGGACGATCACTTCACCTCAAACATCCTGCGCGGCCGGGGCCAGCCGGTGGCGCCCGACACGAACCGGGGCCATTTTCATGTCGACTACACCGAATTCTGGTTCATCATGGAAGGCAAGATCGGTTACAAGATCGAAGGGTTTCCCTATTTCGAATCCGAACAGGGAGATGTGGTGACTGCCGCCAAGGGCCGCTGGCACCGCGCGTCGAACAGCCCGAATTCACCGATATCGACGCGCATCCCGCTCAACCCGCGGCCGGGCATCCTCCACAATTTTGAGACCGAGTAAGCGCGCGCTCGAAGCCGAGGAGGCGCATCATCTCAACTGATGAGAATGCAGCGCCCAATTCGAAACGTCCGGGTTTAAGCCGCCAACCTTTTGTATCATATAGTCAGGCACGCGCTCACGGCAGCAAGTGAGCCGGCTGGGAGGACGATATGCGGCTGAACTTCACATTGGCTGGAATGGCTCTCGCCGGTACAGTGCTCTCCAGCGTCGCAAGCAGCGCGCTGGCGCAGCAGGCCGGCACCACTGCACCCGAGGTGGCAATCGCCGGGCCGCCGACCAACGCGCCCGATGCGCCCTCGCCGACCAACACGCCGCAGGGGCCCGAGCCGGGCGATCCTTATGGCGCGTTCTTCCCGAGCCCCAAGAACACGCCCTTTTTCCGCCCTGACCAGATTCCGTGGAAAGGAAATGGTGAGGGGCTGCTGGAATATAATCTCTTCGGCAATCCGCGTGAGCCCGGGCCCTATGCGGTCTTGCTGAAATGGTTGCCAGGCCATTACTCGACGCCGCATTATCACCCCAATGCGCGCTATGCGGTTGTAATCTCGGGCACATGGTGGACCAGCACGAGCAACACGCAGGACACCAAAAAGACCTATCCGCTCGGTCCCGGCACTGTCGTTACCGATGTGATCGGCACCGTGCACTGGGACGGTGCCCGGGACGAACCGGTGGTGCTGATGCTGATGGGCGATGGCCCCTCGCCCAATGTGAAGGTCGATGAGAACGGCAAGCCGCTCGGCTCGGTCGAATTTTGATGCTGTCCGCGGGCGATATGCCGCCGGTGGCGACAAACGGTTGATGGGGGTTTCGATGCGTTCTGCACCTGCGATTCTGGCTGCTTTGGTCATGACTTTTGGCGGTTCGGTGGCTCTCGGCCAGTCGATGGCGCAGCCCGCGATCCGGGCGGGCAATTACAATATCTCGGCGAGGTCCGCCGAGGACATCATGCTGCCCAACCCCTATCTCCTCGACGAGACATTCTTCAAATGGCCCAAGGGGCGGCCGATCGGCTCGATCAGCGCCATCGACATGGACCGGGACGGCAAGTCGATCTGGGTGTTCGAACGCTGCGGCACGATCAACAGTTGCATCGGCTCGACCGTCAACCCGATCATGAAATTCGACGAGACCGGCAATCTGGTGAAGGAGTTCGGTGCGGGCCTCTTCGTCTATCCGCATGGCATATATGTCGATTTCGAGAATAATATCTGGGTGACCGACCTCCAGTCGAACGTCGACCGCGCTGCCGGGTTGACCGGCGAGAAGCCCGCCGCCGCGCCGCCCGGCACGCCTCTTGCGGGCGCAGTGGTGCGCAAGTTCAGCCCGGACGGCAAGCTTTTGATGACGCTGGGCACGCCTGGCGTGATGGGCAGCGACAAGGCGCATTTCAGCCAGCCTTCTGACGTGGCTGTGGCGCGCAACGGCGACATTTTCGTGGCCGACGGCCATGACACGCAGCCGTCCAACCATCGGATCGTCAAGTTCGACCGTGAGGGCCGCTATATCAAGGAATGGTTCGCCTGCGGCACGCATCCGCAGGATACGCTCGACTGCCAGCATTCGATCGCGATCGACAGCCAGGGCCGGCTGTTCGTGGCCAACCGCGGCAACAACCGCATCGAGATCTTCGATCAGGAAGGCAAACTGCTCGACGAACTGTATACGTTCGGAAGGTCGAGTGGATTGTTCATCGACGATAACGACATTCTGTATTCGGCAGATTCGGAATCGGACGTAATGCAGCACAATGCCTATGTGCGAGGCGTGCATGTCGGAAACGCCCGAACCGGTGAGGTCACCGCCTTCCTGCCCGACCCGCAGGGCAATCCTGCGCCCTGGATGCCCGCCGGCGCCACCAATGGCGCCGAAGGCGTGGCTGTGGCGAAGGACGGCACGATCTATGTCTCGAAAGTGCTTCCGGCACAGCTCGTCCGTTATGTGCGCAAGGATGCCGAGTCGCGCCGCTGAGTGACTGATGGCAGCATGGTTCGGCGCGCATCGCTCACCTGTTGAATGCGGAGGCGCCGGGCGCCGACCAAGCGTCTTGTCACTCCAAGCAGCGCTCCATAGTCTGTCATTGCATTGTACTGGAGATGCAGTTCGGAGGGGCGATCGTGGCAGAAGCCGCAGCGGCCGATCGCGGAGGGAGCAGCCTGTTCTGCAGGTTGATCGGCTTGCTGGCCGGTTTGTTCGCGTTCAGCAGCGTCTTCGATGTGCGTTACCGGTCTCCGTTCATGTTGCACTGGTCGCGTTGATGATGCCCGATGCCTGCACCTCTTGGGTGACGGCGCCGAAATATCGGCTTGGCCTCCAGCCGTTCGCCGTCATGCTCACCCGTACGACAGCCCTGCCCTGCGGTGCCAGCAGGTAGAATGCATGACAGGCATTTCGCCCGTTGTGCCGAGACAAGGATCGGAGAACGCCATGAAACCCATTCTCGACCGTCGCACCTTCCTCGCCTCGGCAGCAGCCACCGCCGGACTGGCGGGCGTCGCCATCGCCCGCGGGCTCGATCCGGTCAATCCCGATATTCTGTTCGGCACGACAGGATCGATCTTCGGCAAATGGGCGAAATCCGGCCCGGCAAATGAGCTCGCGCTGCAGATGTCCACCAACATGCCGCTGATGCTTGCTGCCTGCCGGCAATATGGGCTCGAAGGGTTCGAACCCTATTCGGGGCAGGTGGTGCAGTTTCTCGACAATCCGATGGCATTGAAGAAGATGCTCACCGATTCGGGCATGGCGCTTGCAAGCGTGGGCGACCTGCCGTTGCGGCCGGCCGACCGTGCGCCGGCATCGTCGGGACCGCAATATCCCTGGCTGGGCGGCGAGGGGCGCGACCGGCTGATTGCCAATATGGAACGCTGCGCGCGTGACTTCCTGCAGCCGCTGGGTGTCGACCATTGGAAGAACAACATGGGCGCCCGGCCCGAGGGCGGCCCGAGCGACGATCAGTTGAAAAGCCTCGCCGAAACCGCAAACGAGATCGGCCGCAGAACGCTGGCCCATGGCGTCCGGCTGTCGCTCCACCCGCACGTCTGGGGGCCGATGGAACG
>JBBSPR010000092.1:0-10544 GCA_038258615.1 Sphingomonadales bacterium | reverse complement strand
GTCGATGACCGATTGCGTTATGTTGCCATCACTGCCCACTACGCGGTTCAGCACTGCGAATGGTGAACCGCTCCCGTTGCGAAATTCCACCGTCGCAGCGCCGTCGCCGTCGCGCCCGATCGAGAAACGCTCCCAGTTGATGATCGCTGCGGCCTCGCCCACCTGGATGGTCAACTGGTTGATGCCCGCATCGCCTGGGCTGGCGATCACGGCGCCGTTCGCCACGGGCGCGAGTGCGCCGGGTGCGCCAACGCTGTAGCTGAATTCCAAGGCACCGGACTGAACGGTACCGTTATTTGGAAGCGCCAGCTGCGCCGAGGCTGGCGAAGCAGCCGAAGCCACCGCCAGCGCTGCCGCGCCGGCCAGCAACTGCGGACGGCGGGTGATCCGATGATCCATCATCATGCCCAAATTCCCCATGAGCGTCCTCATCAGCGCCAAGGCAGCGCGCGCACCGTGAGAGAGAGCAGCAAGCGCCCGCTTGGCTTCTCCACATCGATGGCCAGATTTCTGTCGAGCGGCTTGGCGTAAAGCAGGTCCAGCCGCATGTGGTTGCCGAAGGTCGCCCGCACGCCGCCCCCGACCGATCTCAGCGTCCGCCGCCGCTCGAAATTGTTGCTGTCAAGGTTCCAGAGCTCGATATGGTCATAGAACCCGAGCGCCTCGAACGCGATGTCGCTCGTCGAGAGCGGCACCGGCTTGCCCAGCCGAAACTCCGTGCTTGCCCCAACCACGCGGTCGCCGGCCGTCGCGCCGGGATCGTAGCCGCGCCCGAGCGTCAGATTGCCGACGGCAAATTCGTCGAAGGCAAGCAACGGATCCGGCGTCCACTGGCCACGGATGTCGGTCGCCAACGTTGCCGCATAAGGCGAAGCGGGGCCGAAACGCACCCTGGCCTCACCGTTAAGCCCGGCGCGGAACACGAACGCCCGGCTGTTGCCCTCGAACCGGGTCGGCAGTGCCGAAGATCCACCACCGCCGATCGGCGTGGAGCCCAGAATCCCGAAGCCTTGCCGCAACTCGGCATACGCACCCACTCGCCAGGCAGGCGCCAGGACGGAAAAGCGTCGTGCCACCACATCGCCATCAAGCCGCAGCCATCCCGCACGTATCTTGTCCAGATTGATCAACTGGCCGAGCGCCCGGGTACGCTGGTCGATCAGGTCGAAACCTGCTCCCAGTCGCACATTGGCGGTCGTCGATCGCACCAAGGGATAGCTGCCGGAAAACGAAGCGAGGATCGACTCCGAGTTGAGATCGAAATCCGCAGCCGCATTCGGCAAAGTCGGCTTCGTCTTGGCATAAGTCAGGTTTGCAGCCAGCCGCAGACCGTCATTCCCGACCGCGAAATCATGGCCACCTTGCACCACGATGAGTTCGCTCACATCGCTCGTGGAAAACACCGACAGATAGGTTCGGTCCGCCATGCCGGTGAGACCGTAAAGCTCGCCGCGAATGACGCCGCTCCAACGCCCGATCTGCTCGGAGCCGAAATTCTGCACGTTCACCACAACACTGCCGACATCGCGCTGCAGCAGTATTTCGCCGATCACCTCGCCGGCCTGCCCCGATGGCGCAGGTCGCAGTTCAAGTGTCACCTGCGTGCCTGGAATGTCGTTGGCCAGCAGCAGGATGCGTTCCGCTTCCTGCTCGTTGAGCGGATCGAGCGCCCGAAGTCTTTCAAGCAATTCCTCGAGGCGCGCCTGCCCTTTGCCGGCATCCCCGCGAACACGAAGCTCCACGATCTTCGCAGTCGTCACCCGAAGCTGCAACACGCCGCCGGCGAGCTCCTGCTCAGGCACCTGAACCGCAGCCACATATCGTGCGCGCTGAAGCGCTGCACTCGCCTCGTCGCGCAGCCGGCAGATCTCCGCCAACGGCTGCGCCTGGCCATCAAGACCAGCGCCCACTCCACGCAAAACGGCCTGGACATCGGCCGGAAGTTCGGCGCCGCCGGGCCCCATGAACACGACACGGCTGAGCGGCGCAGTCAGCGCACTGTTCGCCAACGCCTCGGGGCATGGCCCCGGCACGAAGCCGCGAGACCTGACTGTCGCCTTGGGCGGCGCCAAATCTTCGGCAGCCGGCGCGCGGTCAAGCTCCTGGGCAGTCGGCGGCCGTCCCGGCGCACCCGGAGAAACCTGGCCCGAAGCAGGCACTGTCATGCCGACCGAAAGCGCTATCGCACTTGCAAACAGCGAAGGTCTCGAGTGCCAGACGGACCATCGCGAGCGCGAGTCACCGACATACGCACCGCTGCGTGCCATACGCGCCATTCGGCCACCCCGCCCCATTCGCCCAACCCCCTGCCGGCTTTCGCCGGCCTTTCATCACAGCTTCGCTGGCTTCAGCACGACGCGCCCCTGCGCGTCATGCGGATCAGCGTGCAACAATCTCCACGCGGCGATTTCGCGGGTCATCCGCCGTCCGCCCCACCAGCGGCTGCTGATACCCAAGGCCGCGCGCGGTCAATCGCGAGCGATCCACGCCCTTCCCTGCAAGATAATCGACCACAGACCGCGCCCGCGCCACGCTCAAATTCGCGTTCAATGCACGCCCACCGCTGCTGTCCGTATGCCCTTCAACGGTAAACGGCCGAAACGAGCCGATTTTCATGAGCCCCGCCGCGAAGCGATCAAGCGTTGCCTTGGCCTGTGCGGTCAAGGCAGCAGATCCCAGCTCGAAGCTCATCTGGATGTCCTGACGGACGACCTTGCCCTTCACCCACTGGCGCGTACACGGGACATCCGGCCTCGTACCATCCGGATTGCTTTGCACCACATCAACCGGCGGACAATCCGAAAGCTCTTCCGCCAACTTGCCAACGTCGAGGGCGGGAGCCGCGGGGATAACCTCCTGTGCGCACAGCGCCGTCGCACTCGCAAACAAGGAAATTCCCAAGACCAAGGACTTTGAAGCTGATGCCATCACAGGTGTCCCACACTTCAGACCAGTTCAGCGAGCGACGACTTCGACCCTGCGATTGGAGGGATCAGCCGCAGATCTTCCATCCATCGGCTTGTCGTAACCATAACCTTGCGCGACAAGGCGGCTACGGTCAATTCCCTTGGCTGCAAGATAATTCAGCACTGACTCCGCACGCGCCTGGCTCAACACCATGTTGGTCGCGCGGTCACCACTGCTGTCGGTGTGACCCTCGATGACAAAGGGCCGATAGCGGCCAACGCGCAGCAGCTCAGCAGCAAAGCGGTCAAGCGTCGATCGGGCACGATCGGTCAGCTCGGCAGAGCCCAGCAGGAAGCTCATCTGGATATCCCTGCGGATCGACTGGACGGCGGCGCTCGCCGCTTTCGCCGGACGGCCGAGCACCATCTGCCTCGTATCGGGAAGGTCTGCGCAACTGCCATCAGGCAGCTTCGCTTCGCAAGCAGCTTCAACAGCTTGCGGCTCGGCCAGCATCCGCGCCAGCTCTTCGACGTTCTGAGCTTGGACCGGCACAGTCGCGACTGCCAATCCACCCACCAAAAACGTTCTCGAAACTGTCAGAAAACGAATCACTGTCCAGACTCCTGCCCTACACCATTCGCATAAGCCAAATGCACAAGTTGTCAATGAAATCGACAGGCTCCATTCGACCCGGCGTTATTGCTTCGGCGACGAAACGGCCTTTGCAGACGGCTATCGAAAAAGCTGCGCAACGCTTGTCGCGTCCGCATCCATCGGCCGTCATCATGCGTATGGTGCACAAGATCATGTGACAGTATCAGGACAATGGCCGCGTCCTTCGTTGACACCATATGAGGATACTGTAGCCTTTCGTTCGAATTGGGGCCATTCAAGATCAGACGGGGCGCGGGGCGAGTGCATAATGGTATTGATGCTCTCCGACGCCGGACGCGCTGGCTGTAATGGTTCGGCAAACTGATTTTTGGGCGAGAGGCCCGATGATGGTCATGGCGGTCGCGGCGTTGGCACTCACGCCGGCGTGCGACGCGGGGGAGGCGGCGTTGGAGCAGGCGGTCTTGTTTTCGGCACTCGATGGTCAACTTTTGAAGGATGGCGAGCCAGTCGCGGATGCGTCGCTGATCCGGGAGTGGGACTTCGCCGAAGATCGCGTGCACGCCTCCGACAGGACCACGACGGATGCGCAAGGCCGGTTCGGCTTTCCGCCGGTGCTGCACGATTACAAGAAGGCGCGTTTCCTGCCGCAGCAGGCCGTTGTCGCACAGTTGATCAAGGTACAGATCGGGGATGCGGAATGGCGCGTGTGGGCGGCGTCCAAACATGATCTCAAGGCGGGCACGGAAGCGATTGCGGGGCCGGCCGATGGTACTGATCCAACGGTACCGCTCGCGATCGTCGTGGATCTGGATGCGCCCATGGCACTGCGTGGCCAGGTCGCCGGGCACACCATTTTCGGGAAGGCGCAATGAGCCTTCTACCGCCAGCTTATGCAGCAGCACTCGCCGATGGCGTTTACGGCGTCAACGCCAACCCGCTGCTGAATGTGCAGGAGCGAAGCCTGCTGCTGCGCTGCGAGCCACATTTCTCGGTCGGCCGGCCTGATGGTGACGACAGCCATCCCTTTGCGCGAGGGACGTCCGGCGTGGCGCCCGGTGGTTTCAGCCTCCTGAATGCGGTTCCGGGCGGCCGTCGGGTAACGGGCCTGTTCGCGCCTGTGGAGAGTGATTTCGGCTATGTCGCCACCGGCAATGGTGATTGGCGTGGTCACATGGTGGTCGTCACCCGCGGAACGATGGGACCCAAGGGGGTTTCGGCTGATTGGTTGAGCAATTTCAATGTCGGCCTGCAGCCGGGGCCGGGCGGTTTTCCCGTGCACGCCGGCTTCAACAGGATCTGGAGCGGCTTCAACGGCTTCGTCAGCCGCGCCGTCGAGCATTACCGACCGGAGAATATCCATTGTATCGGTCACAGCCTCGGCGGCGCGCTGGCAAATCTCAACGCATTGATGCTGTCTCGAGCAGGCGAGCGGGTCTCCTTGTACACGTTCGGCGCGCCGCGCGTTGGCACCATGCCTTTCGCTGCGGACCTGTCGCTGCGGCTGTCGGACAGGGTGAAGCGCGTCTATCACCCCGCAGATCCGGTTCCGATGATCCCGCTTCTGCCGTTCCTGCACGCACCCATGACCGGCGGCATCCGTCTGGCCGGGCCGGCCGGCGCGCTGGTCGACGCCAGCGCACACGACATGAACGCCAGCTACGCGCGCCTCATCGGAGACCAGAGCTGGGTCGGTCTCGAGCGCGCCAACACCATGCTTGGCGACTTCCAGATCGACAGCTGGCTGCAACAGGCGGCACATCGCCGGGGCGGCTTCGTAATGCGCTCGGCAGCATTGTTGGAGCGGGTCGCGCGGGGGCTCGCCCGACTCGTGGCAAAGGCCAGCATCTATGTGATCGGCTCCGGCCTCAGCGCCGCGGCAACAGCCACGCTGACGACGCTCGACTTCGTCGCCTGGCTACTGGCACGCGCAGCAGACATGGCGTCGACGATCCGGGACGAGGTGATGGGGCTCGTAAACGCCATTTTCGGCTTTTTGGGGAGGGTGGGCAACAGCATGGTCTCGCTCACCCAAGCCGCGCTGCGCTGGGTGCTCGACCTGCTGTTCGATTTCCTGGCGAACATGGCCCGCCTGGCCATCGACCGGCTGCGCTGAGCAACCTCCACTTTGGGGCCGCGTTGGCGGATCGGGAGGGATTCGAACCCTCGAGGAGCTTTAGACCCCTACACACTTTCCAGGCGTGCGCCTTCGACCACTCGGCCACCGATCCGTTCGCGACTGCCCGAAAGCCATGCGAGTACCGCGCGATAGACATTGCGCGCGCCAAGCGCAAGCCAAAGGGCGGCGCCGGATCGCCGGCGCCGCCCTCCACTGCCCGCCGAAGCGATTACCGCAGCAACTGCAGCACCTGCTGGCCAGCCTGGTTGGCCTGCGCCAGCATCGCCTGGGCCGCCTGACCCAGCACCTGCGAGCGCGACAACTCGGTCGTCTCGCTGGCGAAATCCGCGTCGGCGATGCGCGACCGCGAGGCCACCAGATTGTTGGCGTTCGATTCGATGTTGAGCAGCGTGGCCTCGAGCCGGTTCTGGGCAGCACCCAGGTTGGCGCGATCGAGGTTGACCGACTTCAAGGCCTCGTCAATCGAGTCCAGAGCGAGGCTGGCGCCCTCCTGCGTGCTGATGTCGAGGTCCTGGACCTTCAGGCCACCCTTGTCGGCACCATAAGTGTTTTCCTCGAAGCCGAGGTTGGTGAAGTTCGAGGTGGTTCCGTAGGCGAGGCTGCCAGCATCCACTTCGATGGCGCGCGCAGATTCCAGGCGCACGGTCGAATAGGCGGTGTTGGCTCCCGCCGCAGTGGCCGCCACCGTGTAGCTGGTGCTGGTGCCCTTGATCGTGACGCCACCGAGACCCAGTTCGGCGCTGGTGGCCGTGCCGGTGTTGGCCACGCTGATGTTGCGGCCGTCGCCCGCCGTCAGTTCGAGCCCGCCAAGGCCATTGTCCTTGGCGACGACCCCTGTGAGGCCGGAGAAGCGGTTGACAGCTTCGACCACCTTGTCCCGCCGGTCCTGCGCGCTCTCGCTGGCTGCAAGATCGGTGATGTCGATCTCCACGCCATTGATGTTGAGCTGCGCGGCGCCGCCAAGCGTCACGGAGGTGGTCGACGATGTCAGCGTCAGCGCGTTGGCCACTGCGGTGACGCCGGTCTGCTCGGAGGCGGCGTTGATTGCCGCGGCAATGGCGATGCCGCTGCCGGCCTTGACCGACGCGGCCGCGACCGTGGACGACAATGTGTCATCTGCCGTCACCGCGCCGCGAATCGAAACCCCGTTGATCGAGAGATCGCCGTTGTTGAGCGTCCGCGCCGTTGTGGCATCGGTGGCCACGGCCCGTGCGTCGCTCGAAACCGTCGACACACCGCGCTCGAACGATCCGGCCGAGAAGCCCGACCGGCTGAGTCGGGCCGCCGAACTGTCCGATGTGCCGATGTTGATCGGCTCGCCGTTGAGCGAAACCAGCGACACGGTGCCGGACTGCGCACCGGTCTTGATTCCGGTCTGCGCCGAGGTGAGCGTATCGAGGCTGACGATGATGTTGCGACCGTCGGCAGCTTCGAGCCGAATGCCGCCGTTGTTGTCCGACGTGTCGATTGCCGTGACGCCGGTCTGGCCAGCGATGGCGTTGATGGCGGCCACGACCAGCTCGCGACTCTCGGCGGCGTTGGCGGTGGTGCTGATCGAAGCGGTGGTGATGCCGTTGATCGTCATCGTACCAGTAACGGCACCGGCCGTCATCGCGCTACCGGTCAGCACTGTCTTGCCGACCTCGGCACGCACGCCTGTCTCGGCGGTGGCGCGGTTGATGGCGGCGGCTCGGGCCACGGCCGACCCGGACTTTTCGGCCGAGGACACATTGTCGTCACGCACCGAGCTCGACCCGATGGTGACGCCGTTGATGACGAGATCGCCTGCCTGCATCGCCTGATTGGCGGTGAGGTTGGTGGCGGTCGCCTCAAAGGCACCGGTGCCGGTCAGAGCCGGGGTACGGCCGGTGCCGAGTTCGCCGGCGCGTGACGACCCGATGGCCAGCTTCACGGTTTCGCCGGCGCGGCTGCCCGTCTGCAGCAGCAGGCTCTTTGCCGAGCCGTCGAGCAGCTTGATGCCGTTGAAGTTGGTGCGGCTGGCCACCGTGTCGATCTCGTCGATGAGCTGCTTTACTTCCACCTGCAATGCAGCGCGGTCGGTCGCGCTGTAGATGCCGTTGGCGGACTGGACCGACAGTTCACGCATCCGCTGCAGCGAATTGGCCACTGAGGACATGGCGCTTTCCGCCGTCTGGGCGAGGCTGATGCCATCCTGGGCGTTGCGCGACGCCACTTTGAGGCCGCGCAGTTCCGCGGTCATGCGCTGCGAAATCGCAAGACCGGCGGCATCGTCCTTGGCCGAGTTGATGCGCAGGCCCGACGACAGTCGTTCCATCGCCATCGCCAGCCCCTTGCCCGCGACCCGCTGGCCGGATTGGGCCATGAGTGCCGAGATATTGGTATTGATCACCGTCATGATAAATGCTCCCGCTTCGGTTCCCCGGGCACCGTGGAAAGCCACGGGGCGCCGTGCCCCAAGAAACGGGCGCAATGAAATTTGCTTAATCATGCACCTTGGCGGACAAGATCCGTCGTGAAGACTCCACCAATGCCCCATGATCCGAAAGCGCTTCCGTTCGACATCCTGTATTCGGGCGCGGACTGGCTGATCATTGACAAGCCGGCCGGGTTGGCGGTGCACCCCGGCCCGCGAACGCCGCACAGCCTCGAGGATCACCTGCCGGCGCTTGCCCGGCTGCTGGGCCAGAGGCGACCGCCCGTGCTGATGCACCGGCTCGATCGCGACACTTCGGGATGCCTGTTGCTGGCCCGAACCAGCGGGGGCCGGCGCTGGCTCGCAAAGGCATTCGAAACGCGCCAGGTGGCGAAAACCTATATCGCGCAGCTCGATGCCCTGCCCCAGGCGGATGCCGGTGAGGTGGACGCACCACTGGCAAAGATATCCTCGGCCGAGGCCGGCTGGCGGATGGTCGTGGACGGTGCCGGCGGCAAGCCAGCCTGCACGCGCTGGCAAGTGCTCGACCGCGAAACCCGTTTGATTGCGCTGATGCCGATGACCGGCCGAACCCATCAGTTGCGTGTCCATGCCACGCTTATGGGCGGCGCGATCCAGGGCGACACCGTCTATGGCAGCGCGGCCCCTGGCGGGCTTCGGCTGCACGCGCACCGTCTCGTGGTGCCGCAGCCATCGTCTTCTCCGGTGCAGGTGGTCGCGCCGCTGCCTGCGTCATGGGGACTGTCCAAAAACCAGATCTCGGGACTCGGCCCTTCCTGAATATCATGATTTGCAAAGTGTGAAGGCAATGCGCGCATTCGGGGCAGCTCTGTGATACGCCCGAAGGCAGAATGAATGTCCTGTCGCCTTCGACGTTAACTCCGTCTGCACCCGCGGACTGGCCGATGGGCGCCGCGGAGCGCGACATGGGCATGGTCATCGGCACCGTCGAGGATGTGAATTACAGCGGCATCTCGGTCTGCCTGAAGCGCACTGCCCTCAACCAGTTGCGCGACCATCCGGATCATGTGGTGGCGATGTGCGGGTCGGTCGGTGGGCAGGTGAAAATCCGGGCGCGCGGGTTCTGGCTGATCGGCAGCATCCGCGAAACGATGGCCGGCGCCACCGAAACCATGCGGGTGCTGGTTGATCTGCTCGGGGAAGCACATGCGGCGGGCGAAGACGGGCTTGTCGATTTCCGCCGCGGCGTGACGCAGTTTCCCAGCCCCGGCGATCCGGTGCTGCCGATGGACAGCGACGATCTGGCGGGGATTTTCAGCGGCCAGAGCCATGCCGCCATCGATGTCGGCACGGTGTACCCGACCACGACTGTGCGGGCCTCGCTCGATGTCGATCCGTTCCTCGCCCGGCACTTCGCGCTTCTCGGCTCGACAGGGTCTGGGAAGTCCACGGCAGCAGCGCTGATCCTGCACCGCATCATGGACCATGCCCCGCACGGGCATATCGTCGTTGTTGATCCGCATGGTGAATATGCGGGCGCTTTCGGCGAGCGCGGCATGGTGTTCAATGTCGACAATCTGGCCCTGCCCTATTGGCTGATGAACTATGAGGAGCATTGCGAGGTGTTCGTCACCTCCGAAGGTGCGGAGCGTGAGCAGACCCGCGCCATCCTTGCCAAGTGCCTTGGCGCAGCACGCGCCAAGAGCCTGCTGGCCGAGACCTACAAGGACCTGACGGTCGATACGCCGATCCCCTATCTGATGGCGGAACTGCTCGGCGCGCTGAATGCCGAAATGGGTCGGCTGGAAAACAGCAGCGAAGTGGGCCGCCACTTGCGGCTGAAGGTGCGGATCGAGGAAATCCTGCGCGACAAGCGATATGGCTTCATGTTCAACCGCAGCCTTGTTGCCGACACGATGAAGGACTTCCTCCAGCGGTTGCTGCGGCTGGAAAATGACGGCCGGCCGATCTCGATCCTCGATCTGTCCGGCGTGCCTTCCGACATCATTTCGGTCGTCGTTGCCCTCGTGTCCCGCATCGTGATGGACCATGCGATCTGGGCACGCAGCGAGGCGCCGCGTCCGATCCTGCTCGTCTGCGAGGAGGCGCATCGCTATGTGCCGGCCGAGCGCATCAGCAGCGGCAGCGCGGCTCGGCGCAGCCTGGAACGGATTGCCAAGGAGGGGCGGAAATATGGGGTGTCGCTGGGGCTGATCAGCCAGCGACCGTCCGACCTTGCCGAAGGTGCGCTGTCGCAGTGCGGCACGATCATTGCCATGCGGCTCAACAACGAGCCCGACCAGACCTGTGTTCGCAACGCCATGCCGGAAGGCGGGCGCGGCTTCCTCGAAGCCATTCCGGCCCTGTCCAAGGGAGAGGCCATCCTCTCGGGGGAAGGTGTGGCGCTGCCGGTTCGCATCCGGCTCGACATGCCGGATATCGGCCAGCGGCCATCCTCGGCCGACCCGTCGTTCAGCCGGCTCTGGTCCGCGCCGGCGGCCGATGCCG
>JBBSPR010000091.1:0-10610 GCA_038258615.1 Sphingomonadales bacterium | reverse complement strand
CGAGATGCTTTCGCAGGAACAGCCCAGCCGCCGCGATGGCCCGCCGGCCGTCGTCGAGGCGCGCCGCCCAGAGTGGGAAGGCGTGGATCATGCGCGGCCAGATCTCAAGCCCGGTCGCCACGCCGGCCGAAGGCACCGCCGCCCCCAGCGCCTCACGCACGATCAGGTCCTTGCCGTGCGCCTCGGCGAACTCGTCGAGATAATGGCCGCTCACCCAGCGCGACTCCGGGTCGGGCAGCGGCCGCACCGGCAGCTGCACCAGCCCGAGCCGCGGGATCAGCGCATTGAAAAGCCGCAGCTCCTGTGCATGCACAACATCCTCGGCATCGTGCAGCACCACCGCCTTGAAGCGCCGCCCCGCCCGCGCCTCGTGCCGCAGCGTCGCCGCCCAGAGCTGGTTGAGACAATCCGCCTTGCTCGTCGGGCCGGGGAACGCACAGCGCACCTGCTGCACCCGCCCGTCCGCCACCGCCGCCACCGCCGCAACCCCCGCCGGATCATTGGGATAAATGCCCACGAACACCCGGTAATCCGGATAGTCGATCCGCGCCGTCAGGTGCCGCAGCATTGCGCCGATCACCGCCGATTCGTCCCACGCCGGCACCAATATGGCGATCGGTCCCGGCGCTGCACGGCCGGCCAGCGCCTGCACATCGGCTCGCGCATGGCGTCGGTAGACCGTCAGTCGCCGCCAGCCGAGCCGGCCGAAGTAGATCGCATCGATCGCGAGGTCATCGATCCCCGAGAGCAGAAAGCCCAGCGCCACCAGCAGCAGCGCCTCGCCGAGCGCCAGGTGCCAGATGGTGAGCAGCTCAGTCATCTGCGGAGCGCGGTGCCGGCAGGTGGGTGCCCCGGCAGTCCTGGTTCGAGCAGGCGGGGAGGGCCGCATGCATCGGACATCGGACGCCGGAGCACCCTCGGCAACGGGCAGGCATGGCGAAGGGTCAATGCGCCATGGGTCTGCCCGCGCCGATGGGGGGAAGCGCGGGGAAAGGCGGCGCCCTGCGGCCCAGCATCGGCTTGCAAGCGGCAAGGCTTCCAGCCGATAGAGGGCGCAAGGCGTGAGGGAGAAGAGTGTGAGCGATAACGGAACCGCGCGGCATCCCGAGCATCAGTATCTCGATCTCGTTCGCCGCGTGTGGACGGAGGGCAGCACCCGCATCGATCGCACCGGCGTCGGCACACGCGCCCTGTTCGGCGCCACCATGCGCTTCGATCTGTCGGACGGTACGGTGCCGTTGCTCACCACCAAGCGGGTGTTCTGGAAGCCGGCCCTGCGCGAGCTGCTCTGGTTTCTGTCCGGCAGCCGCAACATTCGCCCGCTGGTCGCAGACGGCGTGCACATCTGGACCGATTGGCCGCTCGCCAAGTATCGACAAGAAACCGGCGACGCGATTTCGGCCGAAGACTTCGAGCTGCGAATCATCACCGATGAAGCCTTTGCCGAACGCTGGGGAGATCTTGGCCCCGTCTATGGCGCACAATGGCGCCATTGGCCGCGCTATACGCCGACGCCCGAAGGGCAGTTCAACCGCGATGCGCAAGGACATGACCAAATCACTACGCTTTTGCATCAGTTGCAAACCAACCCCCATAGTCGCCGTCTCATCTTCTCAGGCTGGAATGTTGCCGAGATCGACCAGATGGCGCTGCCGCCCTGTCATATGACATACCAGTATTTCGTCGAAGACAAGAGGCTTTCGTGCATCTTGTATCAGCGATCATGCGACTTGGGGCTAGGTTTTGCATTTAACATTTTCGAAGCGAGCGTTCTTCTTCATATGCTGGCAGCGCAATGTGAATTGCTGCCCGGAGAGATGGTCTGGATGGGGGCAGATTGTCACACCTATCTCAATCATGAGGCCTTGATCACCACACAATTGCAGCGCGATCCGCGGCCCTTTCCCAAGTTGCGCATCGTTCGTACGCCCGAATCGATCTTCGAATACAAGTTCGAGGACTTCGATATCCAAGGCTATGATCCGCACCCCGCAATCAAGCTGCCGGTTGCAGTCTGATGCCGCGCGAAGTGGTGATCGTCGTCGCGCGTGCCCGCAATGGCGTCATCGGCCATGGCGGCGCGCTGCCCTGGCACCTGCCCGCCGACCTCAGGCACTTCAAGGCGCTCACCGTCGGCAAGCCGGTGGTGATGGGCCGAAAGACCTTCGAATCGATCGGCAAGCCGCTGCCCGGCCGCCACAACATCGTCCTCACCCGCAAGCCCGGCTGGGCGGCGACAGGCGTCACCACGGTCCCCAACATGGC
The DNA here is from genome assembly GCA_038258615.1 of Sphingomonadales bacterium. Lineage (GTDB taxonomy): Bacteria > Pseudomonadota > Alphaproteobacteria > Sphingomonadales > Sphingomonadaceae > Sandarakinorhabdus. The sequence goes on along the minus strand of JBBSPR010000091.1, from coordinate 8,345 downwards.
CGAGGCGCTCGCCGCCACCGGCATGGAGGCCCGCACCTTCGGCACCATCATGATCATCGGCGGCGCCGACATTTATGCCCAGGCGCTGCCCTTCGCCACCCGCATCGAGCTCACCGAAATCGACGCGGCCCCCGAAGGCGACACCGTCCTGCCCGCTTTCGCCGACGCCGAATGGCAGGAGATCGCCCGCCAGCCGCATATGGCCGAGGGCGATCGGCCGGGCTATGCCTTTGTGTCGCTGGTGCGGCGGGGGGATTCGCGTTGCTGAAGGTCATTGGCATTGTCGCCGGCGCGCTCGCGATCGTCGTCGCCGCACTGCTGGCGTTCGCCCCCGGCATCGCCGAGAGCCGGATGAACCGCGTCGTCGGCCCCGGTGGCAAGCCCGGCCTCTGGCCGGTCGGCGAGGAGGCCCGCCGCCTCCACGCCAGCCTCGCCATCGTCGATCTCCACGCCGACACCTTGCTCTGGCAGCGCGATCTGCTTTCGCTCGCCCGCCGCGGCCATGTCGATCTGCCGCGCCTCCAGGCCGGCGGCGTCGCACTCCAGGTCTTCTCGAGCGTCACCAAGACGCCCAAGGGCCAGAATTACGACAGCAACAGCGCCGACACCGACAACATCACCCTGCTCACCATCGCCCAGCTGCAGCCGCCGCGCACCTGGACCAGCCTGCTCGAACGCTCGCTCTGGCACGCCGAAAAGCTTGATCGCGCCGTCCTCCAGGCCGAAGGCCTGCTCTGGCCGGTGCGCACTGCCGCCGATCTCGATGGCCTGGTCGATGCCCGCCGCAACGGCCGCCTCGTCACCGGCGCGCTGCTCAGCACCGAGGGCGCGCACAATCTCGAAGGCAACCTCGCCAACCTCGATCGCCTGCACGCTGCCGGCTTCCGCATGATGGGGCTGGTGCACTTCTTCGACAATGATGTCGGGGGCTCGATGCACGGCACCACCAAGGGCGGCCTCACCCCCTTCGGCACCAGGGTCGTCGCCGCCATGGAAGAGCAGGGCATCATCGTCGATCTCGCCCACGCCAGCCGCAAGACCTTCTTCGACGTGCTCGGCGTCGCCCGCCGCCCCGTCCTTGTCAGCCACGGCGGCATCAAGGCCAGCTGCGACACCCCGCGCAACCTCGATACCGAGCAGCTTCTGGCGCTGAAAGCCAATGGCGGCATGATCGGCATCGGCTATTGGGATGCCGCCGTCTGCGCCCCCACCCCCGAAGCCACCGCAAAGGCCATCGCCGCCGCAGTGGCCATCATGGGCCCCGATCATGTCGGACTCGGCTCGGATTTCGATGGCGCCGTCACCACCGGCTTCGACACCGCCCATCTCGATGCGGTCACCCAGGCGCTCCTCGATGCCGGGCTGAGCGAGATGGTCATCGAGCAGGTGATGGGCGGCAACGCGCTGCGCCTCATCCGCCAGGGCCTCATCCCGCTCGCCAAGCTGCCGCAGGCACCCGCCCCCGCTCTTCCCGAACCCGAGCCCGCCCGCTAAAGGCGGAAATATGGAACTGATCACCGGGGGAGCGCCGCTGCCGGCGAACATGCGCGGCGGCGTGGTGGCGCTCGGCAATTTCGATGGCTTTCACGCCGGCCACCAGGCGGTGGTCGGCCGCGCGCGGGACCTGGCGCGCGCCGCCGGCGTGCCGGCGCTGGTCGCCAGCTTCGATCCCCACCCCGCCCGCCTCTTCAAGCCCGATCTCCCCCCCTTCCGCCTCACCGACCCCGCGCAATGGCAGGCGCTCCTCGGCCAGTTCGGCGTCGATGCCGCCGTCCTCATCCCCTTCGACCGCACCCTCGCCAGCCTCTCGGCAGAAGCTTTCGTGCAGGAATGGCTCGCGGGTCGCCTCGGCGTCTCCGGCGTCGTCACGGGCTCGGACTTCACCTTCGGCCGCGCCCGCGAAGGCGATGTCACCCATCTGGCCGCCCTCGGAGCCACCCATGGCTTCACCGCCCAGGTCGTCGGCGCGGTCATGGACAGCGGCGGCACCATCTCCTCCACCCGCATCCGCGCGGCCCTGCGCGCCGGCGATCCCGCCGCCGCCGCAGCCCTGCTCACCCGCCGCTTCGCCGTCCGCGCCGAAGTCATCCACGGCGCCAAGCTCGGCCGCCAGCTCGGCTTCCCCACCGCCAACATGGCGCTCGGCGATTATGTCCGCCCCGCCTATGGCGTCTACGCCGTCTGGGTCCGGCTGCCGTCGGGCGAGCGCATCGGCGGCGTCGCCAACCTCGGCGTGCGCCCGATGATCGAGCCCCCGGTCGAGCTCCTCGAAACCTGGCTCCTCGATTGGGATGGCGATCTCTACGGCCAGACCCTCGAGGTCGAGCTCGTCGCGTACCTTCGCCCCGAAATGAAGCTCGACGGCCTCGATGCCCTCATCGCCCAGGTCATGCGCGACGCCGAAGCTGCTCGCAGCGTCCTCACTCTGTCAGTTGAACCGTGACAGCATCGTGATGGCCCTCTAGACGCAACTCCCATGACGAAGCCCGATTATCGCACCACGGTGTTCCTGCCGCGCACCGACTTTCCGATGAAGGCCGGCCTGCCCGAAAAGGAACCGCTCATCCTCGCCAAATGGCAGGCGACCGACCTCTACGCCCAGCTCCGCGCGGCCCGCGCCGGCAAGCCCAAATGGATTCTCCACGATGGCCCGCCTTACGCGAACGGGGACATGCACATCGGCCACGCCCTCAACCACACGCTGAAGGATCTCGTCGTCCGCACCCATTCGCTGCTCGGCTTCGATGCCCCCTATGTCCCCGGCTGGGATTGCCACGGCCTCCCCATCGAATGGAAGGTCGAGGAAAAATACCGCGCGAAGAAGCTGAACAAGGATGAAGTCCCCAAGCCCGAGTTCCGCGCCGAATGCCGCGTCTATGCCCAGGGCTGGGTCGATGTGCAGGCCGGCCAGCTGACCCGCCTCGGCATCAATGGCGACTGGAAAAAACCCTATCTCACCATGGACTTCGCTGCCGAAGCGACAATCGTCGCCGAGCTGCTCAAGTTCGCCGAATCCGGCCAGCTCTACCGCGGCGCCAAGCCGGTGATGTGGTCGCCGGTTGAAAAGACCGCGCTCGCCGAAGCCGAAGTCGAATATGAGGACGTCACCTCCACCCAGATCGACGTGGCGTTCGAAATCATCGATGCCCCCAACGCGCCCGATGTTCAACGACTGATGGATGCGGGTCAGAAAGTTTATGCAGTCATCTGGACAACGACGCCGTGGACCATTCCTGTCAACCAAGCGATCTCCTTTTCGCCGGAAATCGAATACGACCTGTTCTACTTCTACGCGCCTGACCGCACAAAGCGGTACGTAGTCACCGCAAGGAACCTGCGGGCACAGGTCCTTGAACGATTTGACGTCGCGAAGCTGGTTGACCCTGAATTTCCGGAATCTGGCCGGACCTTTGACGTGTCTTTGGCTCAAGCGGTTAACCTCGCCGGCGCCACCGCCCGTCACCCCATGCACCACCTCGGCGGCTTCTTCGCAAAACCCCGCCCCTTCCTCCCCGGCGATTTCGTCACCACCGATGCCGGCACCGGCCTCGTCCACATGTCCCCCGATCACGGCGAGGACGATTTCGCGCTGTGCAAGGCCAATGGCATCGCTCCGGTCTTCGCCGTCGAAGCCGATGGCCGCTACCGTGCCGATTGGCTCTGGCTCGGCGCCACAGGAAACGTCATCAACGAAAAGTTCAACGCCCCCGATGGCCCGATCTGTTCAGACCTGCGCGAAGCCGGCGCACTCCTCTCCGCCGGCCCCTTCAAGCACAGCTACCCCCACAGCTGGCGCTCGAAAAAGCGCGTCATCTACCGCTGCACCCCGCAATGGTTCATCCCGATGGACACCAAGCTACCCGCCCTGTCCGCCGATGCCCGCGCCGATCTGCGCTGGGAAGGCGAGGGCGGTGCCACCACCCCCGACGATGTCACAGCCCCCGGCACGCGCCTCACGCTCCGCGAAACCGCGCTGCAAGCCATCGCCGATACCCGCTTCGTGCCTGAAAAGGGCCGCAACCGCATCGGCGCCATGGTCGCCGATCGCCCCGATTGGGTCATCTCCCGCCAGCGCGCCTGGGGCGTCCCCATCACGCTGTTCGTCGACAGGAAGTCGGGCGAATATCTGAAAGACCCCGCCATCAACGCACGCATCATCGCCGCGGTCCGCGAACACGGCGTCGACGCCTGGACCCCCGAACTCGCAGAATCCCTCCTCGGCGACCGCGCCGACGATTACGAGCAGGTCATCGACATTCTCGATGTCTGGTTCGACAGCGGCTGCACCCATGCCTTCGTGCTCGAAAGCGGCCGCTGGCCCGAGCTGCAATGGCCTGCGGACCTCTATCTCGAAGGCTCGGACCAGCATCGCGGCTGGTTCCAGTCGAGCCTGGTGGAAAGCTGCGGCACCCGCGGCCGCGCCCCCTACAAGACCGTCCTCACCCATGGCTTCACCATGGACCAGTCCGGCCGCAAGATGTCCAAATCGCTCGGCAACACCATCGATCCGCTGGTGCTGATGAAGGATTATGGCGCCGATATCCTCCGCCTCTGGGCCGCCACCGTCGATTTCACCGAAGATCACCGCATCGGCGCCGAAATCCTCAAAGGCGTCGCCGACCAGTATCGCAAGCTGCGCAATTCCTTCCGCTATCTGCTCGGCGCCCTCGACGGTTTCGACGAGGCCGAGCGCCTGCCGGCTGCGGAAATGCCCGAGCTTGAACGCTGGGTGCTCCACCGCCTCGCCGAAATCGACGCGAGCCTGCGCGCCAACATCGCCGATTTCGATTTCAACGCCTATGTCGCCACCCTCTCCACCTTCGTGAACAACGATCTCTCGGCCTTTGTCTTCGATATCCGCAAGGATTCGCTCTATTGCGATGCCGCCACCGACCCGAAACGCCGCGCCTATCGCACCGTGCTCGACACGCTCTTCCACGCCCTCACCCGCTGGCTGTCGCCAGTGCTGGTGTTCTCCTGCGAAGAAGTCTGGGGCACCCGTTACCCCGATGGCGGCTCGGTCCACCTCCTCGAATGGCCCGCCATCGACGCCAGCTGGCGCGACGACGCCCTGGCGACCCGCTTCGAACGGCTGCGCGCCCTTCGCAGCGCCGTCACCGAAGCCATCGAGCCGCTCCGCCGCAGCAAGACGGTCGGCTCCGGGCTCGAAGCCGCCGTTACCCTCACCACCACCGCCGAAGATCGCGCCGCGCTTGAAGGGCTGGATTTCGCCGAGCTCTGCATCACCGCCGACATCGAGATCGTCGATGGCGAAACCACCGTCGCCCAAATCACCGCCACCACCGATCCCCGCTGCGAACGCTGCTGGCGCCACCTTCCCGATGTCACCGAACCCTCCGGCCTGTGCGGCCGCTGCGAAACCGTGGTCGCCGCCTGAAATGCGCCTCGGCTATGCCCTTGCAGCACTGGTGTTCGTCCTCGACCAGCTCTCCAAATACTGGATCCTTGAAGTCGTGCGCCTCCCCGAGATCGGCTCCATCCCGGTGTTGCCGGTCTTCAGGCTCACCTTCGTCCAGAATGCCGGTGTCTCGATGGGCCTGTTCACCGCCGGCTCCGATCTCCAGCGCTGGCTCCTCGTCGCCGTCACCGGCGCCATCGCCATCGCCGTCGCCATCTGGATCACCCGCGAAAAGAACCGCTGGGATGTCGCCGCGCTCGGCCTGGTCCTCGGCGGCGCCATAGGCAACATCCTCGATCGCGCCCGCTTCAGCTATGTCGTCGATTTCCTCCACGTCTTCTGGCGCGAGTGGAGCTTCTGGGTGTTCAACATCGCTGATGCAGCCATCACCATCGGTGTGCTAATGCTGCTCGGCCGGGCGTTGCTGCCCAACAAGGACCAATCGCATGCGTAACCTTTCCTTCCTCCTCGTCGGCGCTGCCGCCATGGCGCTCACTGCGTGCGGCGGCGGCAAGCGGCTCGGCGATCGTCGCGGCCCCGATGAGCTGGCGATCAGCCGCTCCGCCCCGCTGGTGGTCCCGTCCGAGTTCAACCTCACCCCGCCGCGCCCCGGCACCCCGCGCGCCACCGGCCAGGATGCGCAGACCCAGGCGATGGAAGCGCTGTTCGGCCCCGGCGTGCGCGTGCCGCCGCGCTCGCCCGGCGAGCAGCAGCTTCTCGACCGTGCGGGTGCGGGCACCGCCGATCCCGCCATCCGCTCCAACGCCGGGGACCAGGCGACCAACACCGTCAACAAGGGCGCCTTCATCCGCGAGATCGTCAGCGCCCCCGCCGGCACCGTCGATCCCGAGCGCGCCCAAGTCACCATGGCCCAATAACACGCGCACCTCCCTCCCCCTTGCGGGGAGGGCGACTCGTGCCCCTTGGCACGAGCGGGGTGGGGGTCCCCACTGCCCTTACTTGAACAACCCCCCCAAAAGCCCGCGCAGCAATTTCTGCCCGGTCCGCCCACCAAGCTGCCGCCCGATGCTGCTCGCCGCCGACCGCGCCATCGTCGTCGCAATCTGCTCGGTCATCGATTTCGGCCGCGCCCGCTCGCGCGCCGCCTCCGCCCGCGCCGCGGCAGCAGCAGCCTTGTCCTGCGCAGCGCGCTCCTTGGCCGCCAGCGCCTCGGCCTTTTCCGCTGCCTTGGCGGCTTCAGCGGCTTCGGCATGGTCAGCGGCCAGTTCGGCGCGCTTTGCCAGCAGCTCATAAGCCGATTCCCGGTCCACCAGCGTCGCATATTTCGCCGCAAACCGGGACCAGCCGACAATGCGCCCACGCTCCTCGGCGGTCAGCGTGCCCACCCGGCTGCGCGGCGGCGCGATCAGCGTGCGCTGCACCGGTGCCGGCGCGCCATCGGACTGCAACAAGGAGACCAGCGCCTCGCCCACCTTCAACTCGGTGATCGCCGCCGCCACATCGAGCCCGGGGCTGGCGCGGAAGGTCTCGGCAGCCTGCTTGATCGCCCGCGCATCCTTCGGCGTAAAGGCGCGCAGCGCATGCTGCACGCGATTGCCGAGCTGCCCCGCCACCGTCTCGGGAATATCGATCGGGTTCTGGGTGATGAAATACACGCCAACCCCCTTGGAGCGGATCAACCGCACCACCTGCTCCACCTTCTCCAGCAGCGCCTTGGGCGCCTCGTCGAACAGCAGATGCGCCTCGTCGAAGAAGAACACGAGCTTCGGCTTTTCCGGGTCCCCCACCTCGGGCAGCGTCTGGAACAGCTCCGACAGCAGCCACAGCAGAAAGGTCGCATAGAGCCGCGGCGAGCGCATCAGCTTGTCGGCCGCAAGGATGTTCACCTGGCCATGGCCATTGGGGTCCAACCCCATGAAATCATGGATATCGAACGCCGGCTCGCCGAAGAAGTGCGCGCCACCCTGGTCCTCCAGCGTCAGCAGGCTGCGCTGGATCGCCCCAACCGAAGCCGTCGTCACATTGCCATAGCGTGCCGACAGTTCCTTGGCATTCTCGGTCGTGAAGGCGAGCATCGCCTGCAAATCCTTCAGGTCGAGCAGCAGCAGCTTTTGCTCATCGGCGTAGCGAAACGCGATGCTGAGCACGCCTTCCTGCGTCTCGTTCAGCCCCATCAGCCGGCTCAGCAGCAGCGGCCCCATGTCGGAAATCGTGGTGCGGATCGGATGGCCCTGCTCGCCGAAAATATCCCAGAACACCGTGGGGCAGGGGGCATAGCCATAATCCGGCACGCCGATCTCGGTGGCGCGCTTCATCGTCCAGCTCGCCGCCTCGCTCCCCGCCATCGCCATGCCGGCAATGTCCCCCTTCACATCGGAGAGGAACACCGGCACCCCGGCGCGCGAAAAGCCCTCGGCCATCGTCTGCAGCGTCACCGTCTTGCCGGTTCCGGTCGCGCCCGCAATCAGCCCATGTCGGTTGGCGCGCTTCATCACCAGCGAGCGCTCGAAGGGCGCCTCGCCGGTGGTGCTCTTGCCGATGTAGAGTTCGCTCATGCCGCTCCCCGCTTGCTGCCGCCACCGTGTTAGCTTCGGCGGCAGCAAGTGGAAAGTGCGGCTACTTCTTCTCGGTGATCAGCTTCACGCCACGGTAGAGCGGCAAGCCCGCGCCGCGCTGCACGAGCAGCAGCACCGTATCGCGACCGGCCTTGCGCGCCGCATCCACCGCCGCCGCCGCTTCCGCCGGCGTGGTGGTCGGCCGCTGGTTGATCGACAGGATCACATCGCCGCGCTGCAGCCCCTGCGACGCCGCGTCCGATCCGGGGCTGATCCCCGCAATCACAACGCCACGCACCGTGGCCGGCAGCTTCTGCTGCGTGCGGATCGCTTCGGTCAGCGGCGTCAGCGTGATGCCGAGCGATTGCCGCGTGGCTTCCGCCGCCGGGTTCTTCTCGTCGGGCGTCTCG
>JBBSPR010000090.1:0-10644 GCA_038258615.1 Sphingomonadales bacterium | reverse complement strand
CGGCGAGGCGGACGATGAGGCCGGCGGTGGGCTCGGTGCCGACAGTGACGGGCAGGGTGATGATATCGGCATCGGTGAAGCCGGCGGCCTTGAGGCGGCGGGTGACGGTGGCGATGAGGGCGGGCACATGGCCGGCGCCCTTGACCGTGGGGATGGCGACAAGCTCGGAGACGATTTCGCGCGCCATGGCGCGGTCGGCGTCGGTGACGGGTGCTGCCTGCGCCGGCGCCGCGATCGCGCCCGCAAGGGCTCCTGACGCGGCAATGGCCGCCAGCCTTGCGAAACCGATCATGGCATTCTCCAGTATCAAGTCAGGTCCCTCCGTCCGACGCCGTGCCGGACGGAGGGATATGGTCCTAGAAGTCGACCGAGGCGTTGAGGAACAGGTAGCGCCCGGTGGCATCATAGAACTGCGGATAGGTGTTGCCGTTGCCGCCGTCCTCGATTGCCGCACTGGTGGTGAGCGGCGGCTGGCGGTCGAACAGGTTGTTGACGCCGAGGCGGAAGACAAAGCCTTCGCGCACACGATAGGCCGCCGACAGGTCGAAGTAGTTGCGCGAGCCCAGCGTGCGGATGATCTCCGGCGCGTTGCCGGCGAGCACCGGCTGGGTGCTGGTCGACGAGATGGCCACCGACGACACATGGCGCCAGATGAGCGACAGGTCGAAGTTGAAGTCCGACTGCCATGTCGTCATGAAGCGGTGGCGCCACTCGGGCCGGGGCCGGCCGCACAGGCCGCCGTAAAGGCCCTTGCACTCGTAGATATCGGATTCGGGCGAATTCGGCAGCGGCGTCGTCTCGAAGCTGCCGAGGTAGGTGCCCTGCAGGTTGAAGGCGAGGCCACCGGCGCGCTCGCCGAGCATGTTCGCAAGGCTGGTGCGGTAATCGACCGCGAGATCGATGCCCTTGGTGCGCAGCGAGCCGGTGTTGACGTTGAAGCGGCGGAAGAAGCCGGCCTCGCCCTGGAACAGCGAGCCCGAGCCCGGGTTGCGCTGGATGAGATTGCAGAAGAACGGATCGCCGTTGTTGATGCAGTTGGCCAGCGACAGGTTGGGGTTGACGCTGCCGACCAGGTCTTTGACCTTGATGTCGAAGTAATCGATCGAGACGGTGAGTGCCGGCAGGAACGACGGCCGCAGCACGGCGCCGACCGAGATCGTGTCGGCAGTTTCGGGGTTGAGATCGGGGTTGCCGCCGATCAGCGAGTTGAACTGGCCGGCCGGGTTGTCGACGATGTTGCCATATTGTACTGCGGTGACGCCGGTGCTGGCGCATTGCGCGGCGCTGGCGAACGGGGTGGCGCCGGAGCAGGGATCGAACGAGCCGTTGGCATTCTGCGTCAGCTCGACTTCGAACAGCGACTGGCCCGAGAACAGCTCGATGACGTTGGGGGCACGGACGGCGCGCTGGAAGCTGCCGCGCAGCCGGACGTCTGACACGGGCGACCAGGTGGCGCCGAGCTTCCAGGCGTTGGCGGTGAAGCCGGTGTCATAGTCCGAATAGCGATAGGCGCCCTCGACGCTGAGCAGCTCCATGAACGGCGCATTCTCGACCAGCGGCACATTGACTTCGATGAAGGCTTCCTTGGCCACGGTCTGGCCCGAGATGGGCAGCTCGGGGCTGGCAGAGGCGCGATAGATCTCGTCGGGGACATAGTCGACGGTGTTCTTGCGATATTCACCACCGAAGGCGATGCCGACGCCGGTTTCGGCAAACGGCGAGGTGATGCCGTATTCGCCGAGGTTGCCGTCGATCGACAGCACGATGTTGGTCAGGCTGGTATCGCCGGTGATGCTCTTGAACTCGGCGATGTAATCGACCGATTCCTGGCTGGCGCCGGCGCCGAAATAGTCGAGCGGGGCGCAGTTGGCATCGTTGTTGTCGGGGTTGTTGTCGGCGTTGATCTTGCAGACCGTCTGGCCGAAGGTGGACGAGCCGGGGCGGCCGTCGGTCACGGCGTAGAAGGCGTTCGCGGTGCGCGGGCGGTTGGAATCGCCGGCGAAGCGGCTGCGATAGCCGACGTTGGAATATTGGCCGTAGAGATCGTAGCGGAACGGCCCGACCAGATCACCGCGCGCGCCGACGACGATGCGGTAGGTGGTGTGGCGGATATCGTCCTGCCGGTTGCCGCCCTCGACGTTGCGGCGGGCAACGAGCACGCCGTTGGCGATGCCCTCGGGTGCCACGTAATTGCCGCTGGCATCATAGGTGCTGCCCAGCGACAGGCCGTTGGATGTGCACAGGAATTGCGCCTGCTGCGCCGACAGGAAGGGGTTGTCGCAATTGATGCCGCTGATGCCGTTGGAATTGACGAGGATGCCGCCGTTGTTGTTGCCCGGCGCAATCTGGGCGACCGAGCGGTCGTCCATGAAATGCCCCTCCATGTAGAGGGTCAGGTGGCGGTTGAAATCATAGTGCGCCACGGTGCCGAGCATGTAGCGCTCGTCGGGGCGCTGGTAATAGTTGAAGGGCGCGAAATTGTAGCTCGCGCTGCCGGGCACGAACTGGCCTTCGGACACGCGGAACGAGGTGGGGACCCCGGGTAGCCGTGCGGCGTTGGTGAGGTTGGCGGGAGCATTGTTCTGCGAGCCCGAGCAGGTGAAGGCGTTGCCGCCGGGGCCGGTCGCGCCGAGGGCGCAAGCCGAATAGTCATAGTCCTTCTGCAGGATCGGGTTGACCTTGCGGTAGGAAGCATAGGCGGTGACGTTGCCGCGGCCTTCAGCGAAGTTGGTGCCGAGCACGGCGGAATAATCCTGCGCAAAGCCGTTCCACACCGAATCGTCGGCGAGGCGGTACTGGCCGGGGAAGCGCTGGTCGAACGAGGTGACCAGATCGCGCAGGCCGTCGTTGTTGTTGTTGTGCTGGAAGGCGGAGATATTGCCCATCAGCCGCACGCCCTCGAAATTCTCCATCAGGCGGAAGTTGACGACGCCGGCGATGGCATCGGATCCATAGGTGGCCGAGGCGCCGCCGGTGAGCACATCGACCGACTCGATGAGGGCAGCCGGCACCTGGTTGACGTCCGAGGGGATGTTCTTGGGGCTGCCATAGGCGAGCCGCCGGCCGTTGACGAGGACGAGGGTGCGCGATGGCGACAGGCCGCGAAGATCGACCTGTGCTGTGCCGGTGGCCTCGTTGGAGTTGTTGGCGCCCTGGGCTGCGAAGACGTTGGGAAGCTGGTTGAGCAGATCCTCGGTGCGCACCGTGCCGCGCTGGGCGAACTCGGCGGCGGTGACCTGGATGATCGGGCTGACGCTCTGCAGGTTGGGGCTGCGGATGCGGCTACCGGTGATGACGATCTCGTCTGCGTCGGTAGAGGCGGCCTCTGCGAGCGGTGCCCCCGCCGCGGGTGCCGGCGGCACTTCCTGCGCGCTGGCCGCCACATGGCAGCCGAGCGCTGCCAGGATCGTCGTCGTCATCAGTATCGGTCGAACCCGGACCATCGCATTTCTCCCTGTTGTGTTCAAAAAGGTTGAGTGGTCGTGCAGCGGGGCTGCGCGCCTAGTATTTCCAGCTGGTCAGATCGGCCCCGGCAGGTGCTGCCTTCTGGATCCGGTCGAGGATATTGGGGATGTACATGCTGTTGTAGCGCAGCCGCGAAACGGCGTTGGGCTGGGTCGGATCGCCGTTCCAGCAATGCTCGGCGCGGTCCCCGTACTTGACCTCGCCCTGATAGGGTGGGTCGGCCTTTTCGAGGAAATCCTGCGTCATGTAGACGGCGTTGTTCAGGTAATAATTGTCCATGTCGCCGACATAGATGTGGAGCTTGCCCTGCAGGTCGGGGCCGATCTTCTTCCAGTCGCGCTCGAGGATGTGGCGAAGGTCGTAATTCTCGCGCCAGTGCGCTGCCACCGACGGATCGATGACGCCGGTGCGCTTGTCGAAGATCCGCTTGGGATAGCCGTCTTCCCCCATCGGCGAATAGACCGCCTCCCAGATGTCCCACTGGCCGCCCGAGCGGGTCTTTTCGCCGAGCACCAGCTCCAGCCGGTTCTCCTGCTCGGCGAGATAGGGAACATGGCCGAGATAGTTGCGCTTGCCGGGTTTGGGCACGCGGCCGAACGGCCCCTCGCGCCAATAGGCGTTCTTGTCCTCGTAGATGTTGGTGACCATGTAGTGGCGGAAATCGATGGGATCGGGGCAGGCGATGAAGGCCCCGTTATATTCCTTGGGATAGAAGATCTGGACAGCTGCCGCTTCCCAGCCGCCGGTCGAGCCGCCGTAGAGGAAGCGCGCCCAGCCCTCGCCGAGGCCGCGGAACTGCTTTTCGAGCGCCGGAATGAACTCATGGGTGATGGCATCGCCATAGGGGCCGATGTTGGCCGAGTTCACCGCATAGCTGTCGTCGTAATAGGGATTGGAATGGTCGATCTCGACGATCAGCATCCGCGGGAAATCGGGGGAGGTCCACTTCTTGTAGAAGTCATGGGCCTCCTGCTGCTCGATGCGGTTGTAGCAGGGCTCGCCGAAGCGGGCTGCGGGGACGCATTTGAGGTCGGCTTCGGGCGGGGTGGTGCGGAAGCCGCCGAAATCATCGGGGAAATGGCCGTGGAAGATGGCCAGCGGATATTTGGCCTCGGGGTGCTTGTCGAAATCCTTGGGCACCAGGACATGGCCGGTGATGAAGGTGTCCCGGCCCCAGAATTTGGTGAGGCTGGGGCTCTTGAACTTGAAGTGGCGGATGAATTCGCTGTCCTTCGCCGGCTCGATCGGCGGCAGCACGGTATCGAGGGCGAGGTTGATGGTGCCGGCGCTCGCCGGATCATAGGCGAGCTTTACGGGCTTGCTGACGAGGTTGCCCGGCTCCTTGCGCCAGTTCTGGCCGGCACCGCGCGCTGCCGGCAGCTTGACCGTCTTGCCGTTGGCGAGGTTGTAGGTGTCGTATTTGTGGAGGACGGCCTGGACGAAATATTCGCCCTTGGGCACGCCCGACAGGCTTTCGGCAGGATAGCCCAGCATCGACGAATCGATGGTGACGGCCTGGCCGCGCCGCAGCCCGTCCACGGTCACGCCGACCACCTGTGCTGCGTCGAAATCCGCCGCCACCTGGAAGCGGGGCTCGGTCTCGCCCTTGGGGGTGAGGATGAGCAGCACCCGGCCATCGTACTGCGCGTCGGGCGCGCTGGTGGGCAGCGTGATGCGGAAGTTTTCGGCAGCGGCGGGCGCTGCGGGGATGGTGGCGAGCATCGCCGCCATGGCGCCGAGGCTGGTGAGCCCGCGGAGTCTTGCTGTCATGTCATTTCCCTCCCTTGCCGATGAGCCACAGCTCGGTCCGGCGCTTGTCGATGTAGGTGACCTTGTTGCCGTCGAAGAAGGCGTCCTGCTCGGTCTTGAAGCCGATCCGCTGCCCGCCCCATTCGGGGACAGCGGCGGTAGCGCTGAGCTCGATCGACCAGGCGGTGTTGGGGAAGACGCGGTGCTCGCCACGGGGATCGGGGTTCTGATTGTCCCAGAAGCCGATCGCGGTGCCGGCGCCATGGCCGTGGAAGCCGATCGGGTGCGAGTAGATGCTCGGGTCCAGCCCCTCGGCAAGCGCGCGCGTCCGTGCCCGCGCCAGCACGGCATTGCCGGTATCGCCGGCGCGGAAGCTGTCGGTCAGCGCATCCTGAAGGCGGTTGCTGGCGTGGAGGCCGGCGCGCAGCCCGGCCGGCGCCTCGGTTTCGCCATCGCGCAGCACATAGGCGTTCTGCTGGGTGTCGGTGTTGAACCGCAGATAGGTGATGCCGAAATCGGTCCAGATCAGGTCGCCCTTCTCGATGACGGTATCGCCTGACAGCGCGCGCTCGGCGCCCTTGCGGCTGATGGCGACCGAGGGCTGGAACCAGGCGGTGAGGCCGAGGTCGGCAATTTTCTGGCGGTACCACCACACGACATCGCGCGTGGTCGTCTTGCCCGGCGTTATGACGGCGCTCGACAATCCCTCGGCGAGGATGGCGTGCGCCAGCTGCATCACCTCGGGGTAGATCACCATTTCGGCGGGAGTGCGGGTTTCGAGCCAACGCACGGCAAGCTGCTCGTCGCGGATGATGCGTGACCGCATCGCCGGCGTCAGCGCCCCCATCATGCCTTCATAGGCGCTGAGCGTCATGCCATCGGCAAAGGCGGTGAGCGGCGAGGAATTGATGGCGATGTGCGAGGGGTTGAGCTCGGTGATGATCTCGGCCAGCCGCGCCCATTGGTCTGGCTGCTTTTCAGGCTCCCAAGACGGCGCGAACAGCCCGCCAAGGCCGTAGCGGCTGACGGTGAAGCGCTCGAGAGCCTTGCCGGCACCCGGATCGAAGAACACGAGGATCGTCCGCCGCCGCGCCAGCAGGCTTTCGGCATCGAGCATGGTGGCGACCACTGGCTCCTCGAAATTCTCGCGCGCCACGATCACCCACATGTCGATGCCGCGCTCGCGCATGATCGCCGGCACCACGGTATCGAGCCGCTCCTTGAGCAGCCGGTTCACGACCTCGGCGCGATCGCGCATCGGCAGCACGCGCGGATAGGACGGGCGGTCTTCCGTGGCGGCAAAGGCCGGGGCGACGATAGGCGTCGGGGCGGCCAGAGCCGCCACGGCGAGGAGGCCGAGCACTGCGCCGCGCCGCAGGGCCTGCCACCGTCTTGCGCCTGTTGGCGAGCCCCTCATCGAAATCCCCCGAAGTTCAAAGCATGGGGCGAGGTGTAACAATTATGTCAGGCGCGAAGAACACCACTGCCTGCATCGCATCGTTGCGCTGGGTGCGTTGTCTCGCCCGGGCTTCGATACCGGGAGCCGTTGAGCACGCAATGATGTTGCATGCGGTGCCCTTGTGCCGAGGCCCCGACTTTCGGCGGCGTCCGGCTTGCCCTGTCAGAGCACCCCGCAATCCCGCGCGAAGTCGAACGCCAGGGCGGCGTGAGCGGCAGGATCTTCCTCATGGGCGAGGTGACCGAGAGCGGGCAGGATGAGGGCGCGGCCGTGGGGGAGGCGGGCGGCAACCCTGGTGGAGACGCGGGGGGGACTGGTGGCATCCCTGGCGCCGTGGACGAGAAGGATGGGGAGATCGAGGCCGGGCAAGGCAGCTTCGAGGGGGTTCAGGTCCCAGTTCGCCATCAGCGCGAGGGCGCCGGCCACATGGCTGGAGGCGCCCATCAGGCGCTCGTAAAGGGCGATGCCGCGGGCATCGAGGCGCGAGCCGGTGGAGCGGGCGAGGAAGCCGGGGACTTCGCCGGGGCGGCGGGCGCGCATGGCGAAAAGCTCGGGCACGAAGGGATTGACGAACAACATCCGTGCCATGGCGGGGAAGATCTTGCCCGCCATGCCGGGGAAGGGCAGCAGCGCGCCGCTGAAGCCGATGATGGCGCGCGGCGCTGCGAGCTTGCGCTGCGCCATGGTGAGTGCCAGCGCAGCCCCGGCGCTGTGGCCGATGGTGAGGTCCGGGGCGAGGCCGAGGGCGTCCATGAGGGCGGCGGTGGCGGTGGCGACGGCGGTTGGCGTGGGGCGGCTCATGCGGCTGGTGAAGCCATGGCCTGGGAGATCGGGGGCGACGACGGTGAAATGCTCCGAGAGCATGGGGGCGAAATCGCGCCAGCTGTGGGTGCTGGCGCCGGTGCCGTGGAGGAGGAGGAGCACCGGGCCGCTGCCGCTCACCTGCACATGCCATTTGACGCCGCCCGCCGACACGAAGCGGCTGGCTTGCGCATTGGGCCAGGTGCTGCTGTCGGTGGGCCAGTGCAAGGCGCTCATGTTATTGCCTTTTGTGCCACTTCAACGGCGGCGACCACCGCCTTGGCATCGAGCCGCGGCAGCGGCACATGCGGGGCGCCCATGGCGGCGGCGAGTGCGGGGCCTTCAGGGCGGGGGCGGGCGGCGCAATCGATGAACACGGCGCGGATGTTGGTGGCGGCGAGCGCCCGGGCTTCGGCAAGGGCGGCCTCCTGCGGGGGCTTGCCGCTGGCATCGGGCACATTGGCGCGGCCATCGGTGAGGATGACGATGAGCGGCGTGCGGCCGCGACCGCGCTCGGTCTCGGCGACGCGGCGGGCGAGTGCCAGCCCGGCGGCGATCGGCGTGCCGCCGCCGGCGGCAAGGGCTGCGAGTTCCTTCTTGGCGCGGGCGAGGCTGCGAGTGGGGGGAAGGGCGAGCATTGCTTCGGTGCCGCGGAAGGCGACGAGCGCGACTTCTGCCCTTTTTACATAGGCTTGCGCCAGCAGCAGCTCGATGGCGCCCTTGGTTTCGGCAAGCCTTGTGAAGGCGGCCGAGCCCGAGGCATCGACGGCGAAGATGGTGGTGGAAGCGGCACGCGCCACGAAACGGCGGATGCGCAGATCGTCGTGGCGGATGGTCAAGCGGCCATCGTCGCGCGGCGGGCGGAGCTTCTGGCGGGGGGCTGCGGTCTTGATCGTCTCGATGATTGCCAGCCTGGCACCACGGCCGGGGGCACCGGCGCGGACGCCGGCGGGGCGGCCGCTGGTGATGGAGCGGAGTTTCGCACCGGCACTGCCGCCGGTGCTGTTTTTTGCGGCCAAACCCTTGGAAAGGCTGTCGAGCACGCCGGGGGGGATGGTGGCGGCGGCGGCTTCCAGGACGAGGTCGGTCAGATCCTCGGGATTCGGGGCCTGTTGCTCGTCTTCGGGGGAGTCCGGAGGGGTGTCGGGGGGTGGTGGAGGGGTATCATCGGGCGGTGGGGGGTCGTTTTCGGGCTCCGGGGGGGCATCGCCGGGCGGCAGGCGGGTGGCGCGGGGGCCGAGAACGAGGGCGGCGGCCAATTGCAGGTCGGGGGCGGCGGGACCGGAGCGGCCATCCGAGCGGGCATGGGCATGGGCAAGGCGCAGCGCATGGATGGGGGCGCGGACCGTTGCGATGCCGAGTGCGACGGCGGCGGCGGCAAGGTTGCCGGCGGGATCGTCGATGCGGGTCATGTCCCCTTCCGGCATGAAGGGATCGAGATCGGGGGTTTCGCCGGCCAGAAGGGCGGCCATCGGCAGGCGGACGCCGGTGAGATCGAGGTGAATCGCCAGCCGCTCGACGAGCGATTGCGGGATGGGGTTTTCGGGCATTTCGCCCGGCTCGGGGTGTGGGGATTCGTCGAGCAGCACCACCACCGGGCCGCGCTCATCGAGGCTGGCGGCGAGGCGGGCGGCGAGGCTGCGTGACAGGCGCTCGGCCATGGGGACGAGAAGGATTCCGTCCCCCAGTTCGGCGAGCAGGCCGGGGCGCTGGACCGGGCGGCCGGCGGCGAGGGTGGCGGCGAGATCGAGGCCGCCATCGAGCGCATCGGCATCGGCGCTGCTCGGCAGGCGGCGGACGGGCTTGTGGCGCGCCAGTGCCTCGCACCAGATGTCGCGGACCGGGCCTGGGGGGGCCTTCATCCAGATGCCGCCGAGCATGGGGGCATCGGCGATGAGCGGGATGGCGGCGAGGGCCAATGCCCAACGGGCAGCGGCAGAGGCAGCAGCATCGGGGGCAGCTTCGGCGGGGGGATCGAGCAGCCCCGCCTTGGCCATGGCGTTCATGCGGCTACCAGCTCCGCCACCGCTCGCTCGATGCGCGCGGTGCTGCCGGTATCGTCGAGGACGTTCTTGCGCATGCGGTGGCGCAGCGCCAGCGTTGCGACGGATGCCAGATGATGCGGTGCGACCAGCTTCTTGCCCGCAAGTGCGGCCGTGGCGCGGGCAGCGCGGAGCAGGGTGAGTTCGCCGCGCAGGCCATCGGCGCCGACGGCCTGGCAGAGCCGGGTTCCCAGCTCCAATATGCTGTCGGGCACCTCGACCTTGGGGAGGCGCTTGCGCGAAGCGGCGATCTGGTCGACGACCTTGTGTTCGGCGTCCTCGAAGCGCGCGCAAAAGGCATCGGGCTCGCGGTCGAACGCATCGCAGCGCTTCACGATCTCGATGCGGTCACCGATGTCGGTCGGGGTGCGGACATCGACCGAAAGGCCGAAGCGATCGAGCAGCTGCGGGCGCAGTTCCCCCTCCTCGGGGTTGCCGCTGCCAACGAGGATGAAGCGCGCCGGATGGCGGATGCTCAGGCCCTCGCGCTCGACGACATTCTGGCCCGATACCGCCACATCGAGCAGCAGATCGACCAGATGGTCTTCGAGCAGATTGATCTCGTCTATATAGAGAAAGCCGCGATTGGCCTTCGCGAGCAGGCCGGGCTCGAAGCGTTTCTCGCCGGTCGCCAGCGCCCGCTCCAGATCGAGGCTGCCGACCACACGATCCTCGGTGGCGCCAAGCGGCAGATCGACGAAGGGCACTGGCACCTGCTGCACCGCCTTGCCGGCGCGCTCGCGGCAGCCTTCGATGCACGGCGCACTGTCCACCGGCGCGCAGCTGTAGCGGCAACCAGGCACGATCATCATCGGCGGCAGCAGCGCTGCAAGGGCGCGCACCGCGGTCGATTTGCCGGTGCCGCGATCGCCGAACACCATGACCCCGCCAAGGCGCGGCTCGACCGCCGCCATCAGAAGGGCCTGTTTCATTTCGGTCTGGCCGACGATGGCCGAGAAAGGGAAAGCCTTGCGCATGGGTGAAGGCTCTACGGTGCGCTTCGGGACCCTGCAAGCGGTGCGGCGCTTTGGGTGGGGGGGCCTCCGGCGGCTGGGGCCTTAGGCCCCAGACCCCATCAATGGCGTTTTCGCTGAGCCTGACAGGGCCAGTGCGAGTGACGGCCCAATT
>JBBSPR010000089.1:0-10773 GCA_038258615.1 Sphingomonadales bacterium | reverse complement strand
GGGCCGGCCGCGCGGTGGTGGGGGCCGACCCCCGCGCGCCGCCGGGGGGGGGGGGGGGGGGGGGCCCGCCGGCTGCCGGGGGGGGGGGGGCGTTGGGTGCGGAGGAGGTGGGCGACGGCGGTGGTGTCGATGGCGTTCTGGCGCATGAAGGCATCGGCGGCGTATTTGGCAGTGCCGGGTTTGAATGTGCCGCTGTGCTGGATGACGCCCAGGAAGAAATCGCTGCGGCCTTCGATGTCGGTGATGCCGGAGAGGCCCATCCCGCCGAGGACGACTTTGGCCGGCGGCGGGATGTGGCCGCGGGCGAGGAGGCGGACGGTGGTGCGCGCACCGAGGCTGTAGCCGCCGAGGATATAGTCGGTGAGGCCGAGGTGGGCGATGAGCGCCTCGATGTCGGCGGCGAGGATGTCGGCGGGGTAGAGGGCGGGGTCGTGGGGTTTGCCCGAGGCGCCGTGGGCGCGGAAATCGGGGAGGATGAGCTGGAAGCCGGCGGCGGCGATTTCGGCGGCGGCGCCGTAGCGGACCCAGTTGGTGTGGCCGCTGCTGAACAGGCCGTGGAGGAGGAGGACGGGCTTGCCCTCACCGAGCGTCTGGTAGGCGATTTCGGTGCCGTCGGCGGTTTGGAAGCTGGTCATTGGGGAATCCACAAGCCTGCGTAGACGACCGAGGGGACGATGGCGGCGACGCCCCAGGCAAGGAGTTCGAAGGCGGCTTCGAGGGCGGGGGCGGCATCGGTTGCGCGGCTGATGAGGAGGGCGCCGATGCCGATGACGAGGGCCAGCAGCAGGCCGAGGAGCAGGGTGCGGTCGCGGTTGCCGGCGGTGAGCGCCGCGGCGCGCTTGAGGGCATCGACGGGGCCGAGGCGCTCGACGACCGCTACGGGGACGGCGGGCATGAGGGTGCACAGCGCCCAGAGGCCCAGCGTGAGGAGCAGGGTTTGCAGCATGAAGCCGGCGGGGGTGCCGTGGGTGGCGAAGAGGCGGAGGATGAGGCCGAAGACGATGGCGGCACCGACGAGGAGGGCGACCTTGAGGCCGGGCTGGGCACGGCGCAGGCCCTGGGCGAAAAAGGCTTCGGGCGGGAGCGGCAGGCCGGCGAGGCGGGCGACGACGCCCCAGCTGACGAGCGAGACGAACAGCATGGCGAGGACGGCGCGCAGCGTGGTGACGAGGGTGGCGACATCGGGGCCATAGCCGCCCTCCGGGGCGAGGATGCGCACCAGCAGGCTGGGGAGGACGACGAGGAGGAGGCCGCCCTTGCCGATGCCGATCGCATCGGCGCGCAGGGCCTGGAAACTCTGTCGCAGGGCCAACCCGATATCGAGCCGCGCCACCTGCATCAGCCTGCTGCGCGCGCTTCGGCGACGGCGGCCTTGAGGGCTTCGTAGCCGACGGCGCCGCTCAGCACGCGATCACCGACGATATAGCTCGGGGTGCCGCTGAGGCCGAGGGCGCGGCCGAGATCGAGGTTCTTCTTGATCTCGGCCTTGAGCGGGGCGGCGGTGAGATCGCGCGCGGTGCGGCTTTCATCGAGGCCGGCCTTGCGGACGGTGGCGACGGTGCGCTCGCGGGTGACGCGGCCCTGGCCATCGAACATCGCATCGTGGAAGCGCATGTAGCGGCCCTGCTGGGCGGCGGAGAGGGCGGCCATCGCGGCTTCCTCGCTGGCCGGCGAGAGGACAGGGAAATCCCGGTAGATGATGCGGAGATTCTTGTCTTCAGCGAGGAGTTTGGCGACATCCTGGCTGCCCTGCTTGCAATAGGGGCAGGCGAAATCGAAGAACACCACGAGCGACACATCGCCCTTGGGGTTGCCGGCGGAGGCGCCGGCGAAGGGCGTTTCGATCTCTTCGCGGTTGGAGGCGAGCATGCGGCTGGCCTCGCGGCTCTGCAGGCGTGTCATCGCTTCGGGGATGATCTCGGGGTTGGCGAGGATATAGTCGCGGACGATCTTCTCGATGGCGGCGCGGCCGGCATCACCCTTGGGGACGCCGGCAGGCGCGCCCTGGGCGAGGACGGCGCCGCCGACGAGGCCGGCTGCGACAGCGGCGGCAAGCCAGGCGGCGGCGACCGGGCGCTGTGCTGCGGCCTTGAGGCGGGTGGCGAGGGCAGGCTTCAACGGCGTCTCTTTCGGCTCAGGCGTTCGAAATCATCGGCAGCGGCAAGGGCGATGTCGTCGGCGCGGATCCAGTCGGGCGTGCCTTTCGGCAGCCCGCCCAGCGCCAACCGGGCGTTCAACATTGCACCCTGCACATTGCCCTGCAAGCTCAACCGCTCGGCGGAGGCGAGGGCGGCGCGGGGTTTGTCTCCGGTGCGGTCGTAGATCACGCCGAGCTGATACCAGGCGAAGGGGTTGGTGCGGTCCTTCTGGATGGCGCGGCGCATGAGGGCCTCGGCCTCGGCGAAATTGGCCGGATCTTCGCTGGAAATGAGGGCATGGCCGAGTAGCGTCATGATGAGCGGCTCATCCGGCGCGTTGGCGACGGCGCGGCGCAGGACGGGAACGGCCTCCTCGCTCTTGCCAGATTCGAGCAGGATCTGACCCTTCAATTCGAGGAAAAAGGGGTCGTTCGGGGCCTTGGCGAGGAGGGCATCGGCCTCCCGCACGGCGGCATCGACGTAAGCCGAGCGGTGCCAGGCATAGGCGCGGGCATAATGGGCGGGGACCGACTGGTCCGATTCGGGGTAGATGCGCATGACGCGCGCCGGCTCCTCGACGAAGCCGGTGAGCTTGCCCTTGATGCGGGCGAAGCGCGCGGCGATGGCGGGATCGGGCTTGCGGTCCCAGGCCGGGTCGACCTCGTAGACCGATTGCAGATTGGCGATGCGGGTGCCCGAAAGCGGGTGAGTGCGGGCGTATTCATTGTTCTGCGGAACGGCGAGGCGGAATTCCTGGCCCTGCAGCTTCTTGAAAAAGTCGATCGAGCCCTTGCCCGACAGCCCGGCGAGCCCGAGGTAGCGCGCGCCAGCCTGATCGGCGCGACTCTCCTGATCGCGGGTGAAGCTGAGGAATTTTCCCTGTGCCGCGGTGGCGCCCATCCCGAGCAGCGCCATGCCGGCCTCGCCGGCGCCCACGGCGACGGCGGCGGCGGCGCCGAGCAGGCTGAGCAGCGAGATGGAGGTGGCGGGCCCCGCACCCTCGCCGAAGCGCACGCCGTGGCCGCCGGCGATATGGCCAAGCTCATGCGCCATGACGCCTTCGACCTCGTTGACATTGTCAGCGGCGAGGATGAGGCCGGAGTGGAAGAAGACGTTCTGGCCGCCGGTGACGAAGGCGTTGATCGAATTGTCTCCGACCATGACGATCTGTACCGATTTTTCGTCGAGATTGGCGGCCTTGACGAGGGGCTTGGCCATATCGTTGAAGAAACGCTCGGTCTCGGCATCACGCAGGATCGACTGCGCCTGCACCTGGGGCGCGGCAGCGAGGGTGGCGATGAGTGCCAGTGCTGAGGCAAGGGGACGGGCCATGGTTTGCCCTGTTGTATCACGGCTGAACGCGCGGTGAAGCCTTGGTGCGGGCGTTGCGACGGTGTGGGGTTGGGGGTGGTGAGTGATTGCGGGGCGCAAGCAACTTACAACGGCTCGCCGATCTATCAGCGGCAGAAATTGGGCCGATTGCTGCCTGTCCGGTTCCCGGACGATGCGACGAAATAGCCGCCGATCGGCAGCTCAGACGTGACATTTGAACTCCCCCCCACAAAAAAACGCGGCCTCATGCCGTTTGTCGCCTGTGTATCTGGAGCGTCGCCTTTCGGACACCGACCGAAACGCGCTCAAAGCTTGGGCCTCGGCTTTAGACGCTTATATAATCTTGTGGCTCGTGCATCGAGCTATATGTCACGAAGCGCCGCCGAGATGGTAAACCAACAAGTCGGTTGTTCCAGCTATTTCGATCCTCCGAAGCCGAACCGCAGCCCATAGCTCAGCCCCAGCGAAAATTGATCTCGTTTCCCTCGCTGCTCGATCAGCGACGAATCCGCCACCGTGTCGGCCAGGCGGTCGTAGCCACCGAAGAGCACAACCGAACCCCGATGGCCGTACTTGCCGATCGGCTTGACAAGGCCAAAGTTGATTCCGGTCGAAACCAACCCCGAACCGATGACCGATACAGGAAGGCCGGTGGACGCACTTTGCGCCTGGTTCACGCCAAAATATGTGTTGTTATAATCCTGTCCGGCAAAAGTCGCACGGAGCGCTGCCGAGTAGAGCAAAAAGCCGGGCGTCGTCGGGTTGCCAATACTGTCGCTCCATCCAATTGAAGTGTCGGCAACCAAGCCTGTGTGGCCGCCGAACCCTGCGCGCATCTCAGCACGGGCCCGTACCCGCTTGTTGGCAAAGCTGTATTCCGCAAAGGCTCCGGGCTCCCCGGCAAAGCCGATGTTGCCCATGCCGATCAACGCATCGCTGCCGCCAGTGATCAGGAACGGGGAGCCGCCATTGTTTTCGTCGCGGCCAAAGCGGAACTTGAACAGCGGCCCGATCTTCCAACCGTCCTTGTTCACAGCATTCCAGCCAAGCCCGTCCGGGATCGAAAAGAACACGGAATCGCGATAATTGATGCGGAGATCGGGGAAAATCGCCAGCGACTGCTCACGGCTGCCCTGCCATACCGGGGCATAGATCGCCGCAACGCCGACGCCGATCGTCCAATCTTTCTGCCGTCGCACCTGCGCCGGCTGCGCTGTCGTCGGCACGCCGGGAGCTACCACCTGCGCCAGTGCAGCGATCTCTGCCAACAAAGCAAACGACAGGACCGTAAAAACGAAACGCAAGCTAGCCCCCGAAATTGCAAGACCAACTCCTGCGGTGAATTATCACGCAGGGGCAATGCGGCATTCTGTCATTCTGTGGGGAGTCATCGCGGGTCGGCTTACGGAGAGCCCAAATTATACTGCGCGAAGTTTGCTTTTCTGCTGCCCGTGTCAGCTTCTGAATGGCCGAAATTAGGGCGCAAACCGGTCGTTGCTAGTGACGAAAGTTATCGTCCGACTTCAGGGGTCTGGGGCCGGGGCCCCAGCCGCCGGAGGCTCTTCTGCTTCGTCCTAAGCCTCCGCGAGCGTGCGGGCGCGGCGGCGGGCGACGCTGGAGCCGAGGCCCAGGGCTTCGCGGTATTTGGCGACGGTGCGGCGCGCGATGTCGAAGCCTTCGGCGGTGAGGATTTCGACGAGGCTGTCGTCGGAGAGGACGGCGGCACCTTCGGCGGCGATGAGGCGGGCGATGCGGTCCTTGACCGCAACGGCCGAAGCGCCGCCTTCCCCGGATGCGGTGGCGGCCGACGAGGCGACGCCCGAGGAGAAGAACCAGCGCAGCTCGAACAGGCCGCGGTCGCAGGCGAGATATTTGTTGGCGGCGACGCGGCTGACGGTGGATTCGTGCATGTCGATGGCGTCGGCGATCTGGCGCAGCGTGAGGGGCTTGAGGGCGCTGACGCCGTGTTCAAAGAAGCCGGCCTGCTGGACGACGAGGGCGCTGGCGACCTTGACGATGGTGCGGGCGCGCTGATCGAGGGCTTTGAGCAGCCAGTTGGCGTCGGCGAGGCATTCATTGAGGAAGCTTCCCGTCGCCTTGCTGCCGTCGGCGGCGAGGACGGCGTGATAATCACGGTCGATGATGAGGCGGGGGAGGGTGGCCTGGTTGAGCTCGACGCGCCAGCCCCCGTTCTGGCCGTTGCCCGAGCGGCGGATGAAGACATCGGCGACGACGGGGGCGGCGTCTTCACCGCCGAAGCGCAGGCCGGGCTTGGGATCGTAGCGGCGGAGCTCGCGGATCATGTCCATCACGTCTTCGCGGTCGCATTCGGTGACGCGCATGAGGCCGGGGATATCGCCGCGGGCAACGAGATCGAGATGGCCGATGAGGGCGGCCATGGCGGGATCGAGGCGGTCTGCCTCCTGCGCCTGGAGGGCGATGCATTCGGCGAGGCTGCGCGCGCCGACGCCGGTGGGATCGAAGCGGTGGATGCCGGTGAGGACGGCTTCGACGGTTTCGGGGGCCACGCCGAGGCGATCCGCAACGGTTCCTGGCGGCTCGGTGAGGTAGCCGGCGTCGTCGATGAGGTCGATCAGGTGTTCGGCAATGACGAGGGCGATGCCGCTGAAGGCCATGCCGGCCTGGGCGGCGAGATGGGCGTGGAGGGAGAGGCCCTCGTCGCTGAGGCGATCGAGATCGAAGCCTTCGCCGTCCCCGGTGCTGCTGGCGGTGCCGCTGCTGGAGGCGCTGGTGTTGGCGAGCGCGCCGCCGCCGCCTTCGAAGCCGGATTCGCCTTCATCGCGGCCGCCGGATTCGGGGGGGGCGAGATCGAGCGGGGATTCGGCCAGCGCCGTTTGCGGCTCACGGCCAAGCAGAGTGTCGAGGCCGTCGGTTTCGGCCGGCGGGGGGGCATCAGGGGTGGGGGCTTCGGTAGGGCCGTCGCTGTCACCGGTGGTGAGCAGCGGGTTCTTGTCGAGCGCGTCCGAGATATAGGATTCGAGCTCGATGTTGGTGAGCGTGAGCAGCTTGATGGCGAGCTGCAGCTGCGGGGTCATCACCAGCTGCTGCGACTGCCGAAGCTCCAGCCTTGGCCCCAGCCCCATGATGTTTCAGCCGCCCCCGGCTTTGGCTGAAGCGCAGATCATAGCGCGAAATCTTCGCCCAGATACACGCGGCGCACGGTCTCGTCGGCGACAAGCGCTTGCGGGGTGCCTTCGAAGAGCACGCGGCCATCGTAGATGATGCAGGCACGGTCGACGATTTCGAGGGTCTCGCGGACGTTGTGATCGGTGATGAGGACGCCGATGTCGCGCTCGCGGAGCTGGACGACGAGGGCGCGGATATCGGAGATGGAGATGGGATCGATGCCGGCGAAGGGCTCGTCGAGCAGCATGATCGAGGGGTTGGCGGCCAGCGCACGGGCGATTTCGCAGCGGCGGCGCTCACCGCCCGACAGCGCCATGGCGGGGGCGGCGCGCAGACGGGTGATGTTGAACTCGGCAAGCAGTTGCTCCAGCCGCTCGGCGCGCTGCTTCTTGTCGGGCTCGGCGACTTCGAGGACGGCGAGGATGTTCTGCTCGACGGTCATGCCGCGGAAGATGCTGGTTTCCTGCGGGAGATAGCCGAGGCCGAGGGCGGCGCGGCGGTACATGGGGAGGCCGGTGATATCGTGGCCATCGAGGAGGATGCGGCCGGAATCGGGCATGGCGAGGCCCATGATCGAATAGAAGCACGTCGTCTTGCCGGCACCATTGGGGCCGAGCAGGCCAACGACTTCGCCGCGGCGGACCGAAAGCGACACGTCGCGGAGCACGACGCGCTTGTCATAGGCCTTGCCGATGCCATCGACCGAGAGGCCACGGGCCACACCTTCGATCGGCGTGTCCTCGCGGTCGAGGGGGGCGATGGGGCGGTCGTCTTCGATGATGGTGGCATTTGCCATGGAACACTGCCTCGGGTGCCACGCCGTGCTGTGGCGCGATGTTTGCACGGCCTCAATGCCAGCCTTGGCCATGGTCGTGCAAGGGCGGAGGCTGCCGAAATGGCTGGCGCGGGGGGCTTTCGCTCGGCAGAACGCTGGCGATGCTCACGACTTTCGATCCCGCCACCCTCCTGCTGCTGCTTGTGGCGGGGCTCTGGGCCGGGACGCAGAATGCGCTGGCGGGGGGCGGGTCGTTCGTGACGCTGCCGGCGCTGATCATTGCGGGGCTCGACCCGAAGCTCGCCAACATCACCAGCACCATGGCGCTGTTTCCGGGGCAGATCACCACCGGGTTGGCGGGGCGAAAGCTGGTGGCGGGGGCGGAGCGGCTGTCGTTCCGGGCGCTGGCGATCATCAGCTTCGTGGGCGGCATTGCCGGGGCGCTGCTGCTCATCATCACGCCGAGCAAGGTGTTTGCCGGGATGGTGCCGTGGCTGGTGCTGGCGGCGACGCTGGTGTTCGCCTGGTCGACGTGGGGGCGGCGCAAGGTGCAGCCGGGGGACGCGCCGGTGGTGCCGCCGCCGGCCTGGGTGTCGGCGCTGATGCAGACGGTGATCGCGGTTTATGGCGGGTTTTTCGGCGGCGGGGCGGGGATCATGACGCTGGCCGCACTCACGCTGGCGCGGATGCCGGTGCGCAACGCCGCGGGGACGAAGAATGTGCTGATTGCGCTCGCCAATCTGTCGGCGGCGGTGGTTTTTGCGCTCGCGGGGGCGGTCGCCTGGGCGCATGCGCTGGTGATCGGGCTGGGGGCGATTGCGGGGGGCTATGCCGGGGCGCGGCTGCAGCATGTGCTGCCGGACGAGGTGCTGCGGGGGGGCGGGGTGGTGATCGGGGTGCGGCTGACGGGGGGGGGGTTCGTGCGGGGGTGAGGGGTTTCAGGAGGAAGGAAGGGCGCGGCGGGGCCGCGGGGGGGTAGGCAGGAAGGAAGGAAGGAAGAGCGCGGCAAAGCCGCGCCGTCGGACGAGTCAAAACAGGGGGCCGGCGGGGCCCCCTGTTTCGCTCGCCGGCCGGGCTTGCGCGAGTCGGCAAATAGCTTCGCTATTTGCGCGCCGCGCTACGCCGCAAACTGATTCATCGTATTGTGCGCGCCACCGGCCTTCAACGCCGCCTCACCCGCAAAATACTCCTTGTGATCATCGCCGATGTCCGATCCGGACATGTTCTGGTGCTTCACGCACGCAATGCCCTGGCGGATCTCGGCGCGCTGGACGTTCTTGACGTAGCCCAGCATGCCGGCATCGCCGAAATACTCCTTCGCCAGATTGTCGGTGGAGAGGGCGGCCGTGTGGTAGGTCGGCAGGGTGATGAGGTGGTGGAAGATGCCGGCGCGCGCGGCTGCATCGCGCTGGAAGGTGCGGATGCGCTCATCGGCTTCGGCGCCGAGCGGGGTGCCGTCGTAATCGACGCTCATCAGCCGGGCGCGGTCATAGGCCGAGACGTCCTGGCCCGCCGCGACCCAGGCATCATAGACCTGTTGGCGGAAGTTGAGCGTCCAGTTGAACGAGGGGCTGTTGTTGTAGACGAGCTTGGCGTTCGGGATCACTTCGCGGATGCGATCGACCATGCCGGCGATCTGCTCGATGTGGGGCTTTTCGGTCTCGATCCAGAGCAGGTCGGCGCCGTTCTGCAGGCTGGTGATGCAATCGAGGACGCAGCGGTCTTCCCCCGACCCGGCGCGGAACTGGAACAGGTTGGAGGCCAAGCGCTTGGGCCGCAGCAGCTTGCCGTCGCGGTTGAGGATGACGTCGCCATTGCGTGCGGTGCTGGGGTCGATCTCCTCGCAATCGAGGAAGCTGTTGTACTGGTCGCCGAGGTCGCCGGGCTCCTTCGAGACGGCGATCTGCTTGGTGAGGCCCGCACCCAGAGAATCGGTGCGGGTGACGATGATGCCATCCTCGACGCCGAGTTCGAGGAAGGCGTAGCGGCAGGCGCGGACCTTGGCGAGAAAGTCCTCATGCGGGACGGTGACCTTGCCGTCCTGGTGGCCGCACTGCTTTTCGTCCGAGACCTGGTTCTCGATCTGCAGCGCGCAGGCACCGGCTTCGATCATCTTCCTGGCGAGGAGATAGGTGGCTTCCGCATTGCCGAAGCCGGCGTCGATATCGGCGATGATCGGCACGACATGCGTCTGGTAGCCGTCGATGGCGGCGACCAACTGCTTGGCCTTGATCTGGTCCCCGGATGCGCGCGCGGCGTCGAGATCGCGGAACATCATGCCCAGCTCGCGGGCATCGGCCTGGCGGAGGAAGGTGTAGAGCTCCTCGATCAGTGCGGGCACGCTGGTCTTTTCGTGCATCGACTGGTCGGGCAACGGCCCGAAATCGGAACGAAGTGCGGCGACCATCCAGCCGGAAAGATAGAGGTAGCGGCGATCGGTGGTGCCGAAGTGCTTCTTGATCGAGATCATCTTCTGCTGGCCGATGAAGCCGTGCCAGCAGCCGAGCGACTGGGTGTAGCTGGCGGGATCGGCATCATAGGCGGCCATGTCCCGGCGCATGATGGCGGCGGTGTAGCGCGCGATGTCGAGCCCGGTCTGGAAGCGGTTCTGCAGGCGCATGCGCGCGACCGACTCCGCGTTCATGCCATCCCAGGTGCCGCCATGCTTGCGGATGAGGGCGTCGGTTGCGGTGATGTGATCCTGATAAGCCATGACTCTGCTCCGAAAATCGTGTCGATGTTTGCGGCGTCGGCTTCTTTGAGCCGACGCCGCATCCTCCCCGTAAGCGTGTTGTTTTCGGCGTTTCGCCGTTGCCGCGTCGATGCGCCTGGGCTAGGCGGAGGTCAACGCGAATCAGTCAAGGAAAAGTGTCAAAGCGTGGTCATTTCGCCAAATTATCGTGTCGAATTGTCAAGATTTTGACAGAATTGTCGACCCTTGAGGCTGCCGAGCCGATTGCGCGCAAGCTGTTTGCCGGCGCGCGGGTTCGCGCGCTGCGCACGGCGCGCGGGCTGACGCAGACGCGCATGGCGTCGGACCTTGGTGTTTCCGTGTCTTATCTCAACCTGATCGAGCGCGACCAGCGGCCGCTCTCCGCCGCTTTCCTGCTCAAGCTGGCGGGGAGCTATGAGCTCGACCTGCGCTCGCTGGCGGAAGGGGATGGGGCCGGACTCGGCGACGAGCTTGTGAAAATCTTCACCGACCCGCGGCTGATCGGCATCGATGTGCCGCGCGCCGATCTGCGCGAGCTGGCGGTGCGGCAGCCGGGCATTGCGCAGGCGCTGGTGCGGCTGGCGGCAGCCACGCCGGCGGCAGCCGAAACCGGGATCACATCGGGGCCGATCGCTCAGGTGCGGGCGTTGCTCGAACAGCATGGCAAT
>JBBSPR010000088.1:0-10953 GCA_038258615.1 Sphingomonadales bacterium | reverse complement strand
TAGCCGCGGCGATACTCGAACTTGTCGACCGCCTTCATCAGGCCGATGTTGCCCTCCTGAATGAGATCAAGGAACTGCAGGCCGCGGTTGGTGTATTTCTTGGCAATCGAGATGACGAGGCGGAGATTGGCTTCGACCATTTCCTTCTTGGCGATGCGGGCCTCGCGTTCGCCCTTCTGCACCATGTTGGTGATGCGGCGGAACTCGCCCAGCTCGACGCCGGTGGCTTCGGCGATGTGCGCCATCTCGCGGCGGATGTCGCCGACGGTGCGCACTTCGCCCGCCGCAAAGGCGGCCCAGCGCTTGTCGAGGCCGGCCACCTGCTCGATCCAGCCTTCGTTCAATTCATTCCCCGAATATTCGTCGATGAACGCCTTGCGGTTGATCTTGTGCTTGTCGGCGAGCTTCATCACGCCCGAGCCCAGCGCCAGCAGCTTGCGGTTCTCGGTGTAGAGCTGGTCAACGAGAAACTCGATCTTGCCATTGTTGAAGTGGATCGACTGGACGCCGCGGGTCAGCTCCTCGCGGAGCTTGTGATACTTGCGTTCGTCGGCGCCAGGGAAGGCTTCATTGGCGCGGAAAGCAGCAAGCCGGCTCTCCTGCAGCTTGAAGAACTTCTTGTAGGTGCCTGTGATCTCGGCGAACATTTCGATGGCTTGCGGCTTCAAAACCTCTTCCATCGCGGCCAGCGACAGCGTCTGGTCCTCGTCCTCTTCCTCGGCCGCGCGCTGGGTGCGGCGCTCGGTCATCCCGTCTTCCTCATCGGGAGCAGGCGCCTCGGCTTCGGGCTCCTCGTCTTCCTTGAAGGCGACGGTCGGCAGGTCGGGGTTTTCGCCTTCCTTGCCCTCGGCTTCGGCTTCCACAGGGTCCTTGGCGAGCATCGCTTCGAGATCGAGGATCTCGCGCAGCTGCATCGTGCCTTCATTCAGGCGGTTGGACCATTCGATGATGGCAGTGAAGGTCATCGGGCTTTCGCACAGCCCGGCGATCATCGTGTTGCGGCCGGCCTCGATGCGCTTGGCGATGGCGATCTCGCCTTCGCGGCTGAGCAGCTCGACGGCGCCCATCTCGCGCAGGTACATCCGCACCGGATCATCGGTGCGGTCGAGCGGTGCCTTGGTGACGGCGGCGACGGGGGCCGGCCCGAGCTCGCCATCGGCGGGTTCCGGCTCGTCCTCCTCCTCGGCGGCGGCGGTTTCGCCTTCCTCAGCACTTTCCTCATTCTCGATGATGTTGATGCCCATTTCGGAAAGCTGGGCGGTCACGTCCTCGATCTGGTCGCTGGTGATCTGGTCCTGCGGCAGCGCTTCGTTCAGCTCGTCATAGGTGATGTAGCCGCGCTTCTTGGCCCGGGCGATGAGCTTCTTGATCAGCGCGCCGTTGAGATCCAGCAGCGGCGCATCGGCGCCGTCTGCCTTCACATCGCCTTCCGCCGCAGCATTAACTTTTGCCATTCGTGCCATCCTTGCCTGCACTGCACCGGCCCCTCGGGCACCGGGAAATATCAAAAAACGCCCGTCCGTGGCCCCTGGCAGGAACAACGAACGCGCGCCAACCTATGCCGTCTAGTCTTCGCGCATCGATTCTGCCAGTCGCATCATTGCCGCGTCCAACTCCTGCCTTTCGGCCACCAGCGCTTGCTGGCGCCTGAACCCGTCTTCGCAGGGGTCTTTTGCCAGCGCTGCGGTCGCCATCGCCAACTCCCTTTCAAGCCCGGTCCGCACCGCAAGCCGGCCGACCACAAGTGCGAAATCCCGATCCTGCACCGATCGTTGCGAAACCGGCCCCGAAACTGGCCCCGAAATTGGGACGCAGAAGCTGAACCGAAGCCGGTTGGCCCTGCACAGCGCCTCGGCGGCGTCTGCAAGGCCAGCCGATCGTAGATGGGCATCGAGGCGCTTCGCATCAAGCCCTGCAACATGCGTGGCGGCAGCAAGCACGGCATCGCGCAGCCGGGCGGCGCGGCCGGTGCCCAGCGGCAGCGCGGAAATCGCCTCGCCATGGCTTTCCGCCAACCAGGGGTTGCGGAGCAGCCCGGTGACGACCGCGATGCTCTCCGCACTGTCCCCGCCGCCGGCGGCCTGCGCCTTGAGGGCGCTGGAGACGGGCTGCGGTTGCGGGGTCCAGTTGCCGCGACCCTTCAAGTTGCCGCGCTGGGGCACGGGAGCAGCGCGGCGGCGGGCCAGATAGGCCGCATCGAAGCGCGCATCGAAATCTGCCCGGTAGAGCGCGCGCACATCGGGATCGGCAATGGTTTCGGCATGCGCCTTGAGCCGGGACCGCACGGCGGCGCGGGTTTCGGGCGTCGCGGTTTCTGCGCCGGCGGTTTCGGCGAGCCAGAGCTGCTCGGCGAGCGGCCGTGCGGCGGCAAGCACGGCCTCGAATGCCGCTGGCCCGCCGCGCTTCACCAGATCATCGGGGTCCTCCCCCGGTGGCAGCGTGGCGATGGCCAGCGACTTGCCGGGCTTGAGCAACGGCAGTGCCCGGAGAGCAGCGCGGAGGGCGGCGCGCTGGCCGGCGCCATCGCCATCGAAGCACAGGATCGGCACATCGACGAGGCGCCAGGCCAGTTCGAGCTGCGCCTCGGTCATGGCGGTGCCGAGCGGGGCGACCAGCTCCGTAATGCCGGCATCGGCAACGCCGATCACGTCCATATAGCCTTCGACGACCACCAGCCGCCCGGCCTTGCGCGCCGCAGGACCGGCGCGATCGAGATTGTAGAGCAGCCGGCCCTTGTCGAAGAGCGGGCCATCGGCGGAGTTGAGGTATTTGGGCTGAATGTCTCCGAGCGCGCGACCGCCGAAGCCGACCACGCGCCCGCGCCTGTCGCGGATCGGGAACATCAACCGGCCGCGGAAGCGCTCGAACATGCGGCCGTCATCGCCCTGGCCGAGCAGGCCGGCGGCGAGCATCGCCGCGTCGTCGGCATTGCCGAGGGCAGCCTTGAGGCCGATGCCGGGCGCGAAGCCGAGGCCGAATGCGGCGGCCACCGTATCCGAAACGCCGCGCCGCGCGAGATAGGCGCGCGCCTCGCCGCCCGCAGGCCCGGCAAGCTGCGCCCGAAACCAGTCGGCCGCGCGGCCGGCCAGCGTCTGCAGCTCCTCATTTTCGTCGGCGCGGGCCTGGGCCTGCGGCGAGGCGGCGGGCACCTCCATCCCGGCCTGGGCGGCGAGCGCCTTGACCGCGTCCATGAAAGGAAGCCCCTCCTGCTCGGTGAGGAAGCGGAACACGTCACCATGCGCGCCGCAGCCGAAGCAATGGTAAAAGCCCTTGTCGTCGTTGACATAGAAGCTCGGCGTCTTTTCGTTGTGAAAAGGGCAACAGCCCTTCCACTCGCGGCCGGCGCGCACCAGCTTGACCCGCCGCCCGACAACCGGGGACAGCGGCACGCGGGCGCGGAGCTCGTCGAGGAACGCCGGGCTGAGGCTCATCCCCCCAGCGCTGCCTTCACCATGCCGCCGGCCTTGCCCATGTCGATCTGGCCGGCCATCCGGGCCTTAACGGCGGCCATCACGCGGCCCATGTCCTTGAGGCTGCCCGCTCCCAGTTCGAGCACCAGCGCCTGGATGGCGGCTTCGGCTTCGGCGTCGCTCATCATCGCCGGCATGAAGCCTTCGATGACCGCCAGTTCGGCGGTTTCGGCGGCGGCCAGCTCGGGGCGATTGCCCTTCACATACATCTCGATCGACTCGCGGCGCTGCTTGGCCATCTTGGTGAGCACTTCGATGACAACGACATCGTCATCGGCCGGGGCAGTGCCGGTGCGCAGCTCGATATCGCGGTTCTTGATCGCGGCCGAGATCAGCCGCAGCGCGCCGGTGCGGGCGCTGTCCCCCGCCTTCATCGAGGTGATGGTGGCAGCCTTGATATCGTCGCGCAACATGGTGGTTCCTCTGGATTTCGAGCCGTCACACTAGCCTTGAAGGCGCGGAAAGAATAGATTGACGCGAGGGGCGCCGGTCCCTAACTCGCCAGCCGTTTGTCCACCCGAAACTCCGAAGGAACCGCCATGGCTGCTGCGCCAGCACCCGCCCAACCCAAGGGCGCGACCGCGGTTCTGGTGCTTGCCGATGGCTCGGTCATCTGGGGGCAGGGGTTCGGTGCCGAGGGCGTGGCGGTGGGCGAAGTATGCTTCAACACCGCGATGACCGGCTATCAGGAGGTGATCTCCGATCCCAGCTATGCCGGGCAGATCATTACCTTCACCTTTCCGCATATCGGCAATGTCGGCTCGAACCAGGATGATGTCGAATCGCCCCACCCGCATGCGCTCGGCTGCGTGGTGCGCGAGCCGGTGACGCCCGCCGCATCGTTCCGCTCGACGCGCAATTTCGACGAGTGGATGAAGGCCTGGGGGCGGATCGGGATTTCAGGTGTCGATACCCGCGCGCTCACCAAGCGCATCCGGCTGGGCGGCGCGCCCAATGGCGTGATCGCGCACAATCGGGTGGGCAAGTTCGATGTTCCGCGGCTGCAGCGCCAGGCCGGCGGCTGGCCGGGGCTGGAAGGCATGGACCTCGCCAGCGTGATCAGCGCCACCCAGAATTATGATTGGGACGAAGGGCTGTGGACGATGGCCGGCGGCTATCTGCAGCACCGGGCGAATGCCGGCGGCCCGCATGTGGTGGCGGTCGACTACGGGATGAAGCGCAACATCCTGCGCAATCTGGTGGCGGCCGGGGCGCGGGTGACCGTGGTCCCGGCGCGCGCCAGCTTCGACGAGATCATGGCGCTCAAGCCCGATGGCATCTTCCTCTCCAACGGCCCTGGCGATCCGGCGGCCACTGGCGTGCACGCGGTGCCGGTGATCCAGAGCCTGCTGAATGCCGGCAAGCCGTTGTTCGGCATCTGCCTCGGCCATCAGTTGCTCGGGCTCGCGGTTGGGGCACGCACGATCAAGATGCAGCAGGGCCACCGCGGCGCCAACCATCCGGTGAAGCGGCTCGATGATGGGCGGGTGGAAATCACCTCGATGAACCATGGTTTCACCGTCGATACCGACACGCTGCCGGCGACGGCGCGGGCGACGCATATCTCGCTGTTCGATGGCAGCCTGGCGGGGCTGGAACTGACCGACAAGCCGGCGTTCAGCGTGCAATATCACCCCGAGGCGAGCCCTGGGCCGCAGGACAGCCATTATCTGTTCGAGAAGTTCGTGGCCTCGCTCGGTCGCGCTGCATGATCGACCAGAACCGGCTCGCCGAGGAACTCGCGGCTGACGAGGAGGTGCTGCTCGAACTGGCGGCGAATGGCGATGTGGCCGAGCTCTCGCGGGTGATCGATGTGCATTTCAAGGGAACGCAAGACGCTATTGAAGCGCTGGCCGAGGATGCGGAGAGCTTGGGTTTCCGCTTCATCGATTTCGGCGAGTTCGAGGATGGTGACTGGGCGGCGGATTTTCAGGTCGATGGGCCGGTGACGCGGCCGGCGATCCGGGCGCTGATCACGCGGGCGCTGGAGATCGAGATCAGCCATAGCGTGGCATTCGACGGCTGGGGCTGCCAGGCGGAGACGGGTGCGTGAGCGGGAGTGCGCAGCTACCTCCCCCCCGAGGAGGGAGGTGATGCTTGCTCGGGCGAAGGCGCTGCGGGCGAATATGTCGCCCACCGAGGTTATTGTCTGGGAAATGCTGCGCGCCGGGCGGCTGAATGGCTGGAAGTTCGTGCGGCAGGTGCCGATCGGCCCGTACATCGCCGATTTCGTGCAACGACGTGTGAAGCTCGTCATCGAGATCGACGGTCGCTCGCATGATCAGACGATCGCGCATGACGAGCGTCGCGAACAATATCTGACGGGCCTTGGCTATACCGTGCTGCATGTCTCCAACGCTGCGGTTGCCGCCGACCGCGATGCCGTGGCTCACGAAATCGACCATCAGTTGCGCCTGCTGGCGCCGAAAGAGATGTGATGCCCAAACGTACCGACATCCAGTCCATTCTCATCATCGGCGCCGGCCCGATCATCATCGGGCAGGCGTGCGAGTTCGATTATTCGGGCACGCAGGCGGTCAAGGCGCTCAAGGCCGAGGGCTATCGGATCGTCCTGGTCAACTCCAATCCCGCCACGATCATGACCGATCCCGAGCTGGCCGATGCTACCTATGTCGAGCCGATCACCCCCGAGATCGTCGCCAAGATCATCGAGAAGGAGCGGCCTGATGCGATCCTGCCGACAATGGGCGGGCAGACGGCGCTCAACACGGCGCTGGCGCTGCACCGCGACGGGACGCTGGAGAAATATGGCGTCGAGCTGATCGGCGCCGATGCCGAAGCTATCGACAAGGCCGAGGACCGGCTGAAGTTTCGCGACGCGATGGACAAGATCGGGCTGGAAAGCCCCAAGAGCCGCATCGCGCACAGCGTGAAGGAAGCTTTGGAAGCACTTGAGTTCGTGGGGCTGCCGTCGATCATCCGGCCGAGCTTCACCATGGGCGGCACCGGCGGCGGCATTGCCTATAACCGCGAGGAGTTCGTGCATATCGTCAGCACCGGGCTCGATGCCTCGCCGACAACCGAGGTGCTGGTCGAGGAATCGGTGCTCGGCTGGAAGGAGTATGAGATGGAGGTGGTGCGTGACCGCGCCGACAACGCCATCATCATCTGCTCGATCGAGAACGTCGATCCGATGGGCGTGCACACCGGGGACAGCATCACCGTGGCGCCGGCACTGACGCTCACCGACAAGGAATACCAAGTGATGCGCAACGCCAGCATCGCGGTGCTGCGCGAGATCGGCGTGGAGACGGGTGGCTCCAATGTGCAGTTTGCGGTCAACCCCGCCGATGGCCGGCTGGTGGTGATCGAGATGAACCCGCGGGTGTCGCGGTCTTCTGCACTCGCCTCCAAGGCCACCGGCTTTCCCATCGCCAAGGTCGCGGCCCTGCTGGCGGTGGGCTATACGCTCGACGAGATCGAGAACGACATCACCGGGGTGACGCCGGCGAGCTTCGAGCCGACGATCGACTATGTGGTGACCAAGATCCCGCGTTTTGCCTTCGAGAAGTTCAAGGGCGCCGAGCCGCTGCTGGGCACCGCCATGAAGTCGGTCGGCGAAGTGATGGCGATAGGCCGCAACTTCCAGGAGAGCGTGCAAAAGGCGCTGCGCGGGCTGGAGACCGGGCTGACCGGGTTCGACGAGATTGAGCATCTGGTCGGCGCCACCCATGAGGAGATCGAGGCCGAGCTTTCACGCCCCACCCCCGACCGGCTGCGGGTGGCGGCACAGGCGCTGCGGGCAGGGCTGACCGTCGAGCGCATCCATGAGATCGCCAAGTTCGAGCCCTGGTTCCTGCGGCAGATCGAGGAGCTGATCCAGGTCGAGGCCAAGGTTCGTGCCGAAGGGCTTCCGGCGGGGCCGAACGGTTTCCGGCGATTGAAAGCCAAGGGCTTCTCCGATGCACGGCTGGCGACGCTCACCGGGCAGACCGAGGCGCAGGTGGCGTTCAAGCGCCGCGCGCTCGGGGTGCGGCCGGTGTTCAAGCGCATCGACACCTGTGCCGGCGAGTTCACCGCGAAAACGCCCTATATGTACTCAAGCTATGAGGCGCCGAGCTTCGGTGTGCCCGAGTGCGAGTCCGAGCCCACCGCCGCCACCAAGGTCGTGATCCTGGGCGGCGGGCCCAACCGCATCGGCCAGGGGATCGAATTCGACTATTGCTGCGTCCATGCCTGTTTCGCGCTGGGTTCGAAGCAGAATGGCGTCGGTTACGAGACGATCATGATCAACTGCAACCCCGAGACGGTGAGCACGGATTACGACACGTCCGACCGGCTGTATTTCGAGCCGCTGACCGCCGAGGATGTGCTCGAAATCCTCCACACCGAAATGCGGAACGGCACGCTGAAGGGCGTGATCGTGCAATTGGGCGGGCAGACGCCGCTCAAGCTGGCGCAGGCGCTGGAGGATGCGGGCATTCCCATTCTCGGCACCGACCCCGACAATATCGACCTGGCCGAGGACCGCGAGCGCTTTGCCGATCTGATCGATCGGCTCGGCCTGAAGCAGCCCGAGAATGGCATCGCCCGCTCGGCGGCCGAGGCGATCGAGGTGGCGACTCGGATCGGCTATCCGGTGCTGATGCGGCCGAGCTATGTGCTCGGCGGCCGCGCCATGGAGATTGTCGAGACGCAGGGGCAGCTGGAAACCTATATCCGCGAGGCGGTGGTGGTGTCGGGTGACAGCCCGGTGCTGATCGACCGCTATCTGCGCGACGCGATCGAAGTCGATGTCGATGCGATTGCCGATGCCGATACGGTGCAGGTGGCCGGGGTGCTCCAGCATATCGAGGAGGCCGGGGTGCATTCGGGCGACAGCGCCTGCTCGATCCCGCCGTACAGCCTTTCGCCCGAGATCATTGCCGAGATCGAGCGGCAGACGGCGTTGCTGGCGCGGGCGCTGAGCGTGCGCGGGCTGATGAACATCCAGTTCGCGGTGAAGGATGGTCTGGTTTACCTCATCGAGGTCAATCCGCGCGCCAGCCGCACCGTGCCGTTCACGGCGAAGGCCACAGGCATCCAGTTGGCCAAGATCGCCGCACGGGTGATGGCGGGCGACGCGCTTTCGAGCTTCGACTTTTCCTCGCGCGCCACCGGCAGCCATATCGCGGTGAAGGAAGCGGTGTTTCCGTTCGCGCGTTTCCCCGGGGTCGATCCGGTGCTCGGGCCGGAGATGAAGTCCACCGGCGAAGTGATGGGAATCGATGTGGATTTCGCCACGGCCTTTGCCAAGTCGCAACTTGGTGCCGGCACCAGGCTTCCGGAGAGCGGCACGGTGTTCATCAGCCTCAAGGACGGCGACAAGGAGCAGATCATCCCCGCCGCCCATGACCTGGTGGCGCTGGGCTTCACGCTGATCGCCACCGAGGGCACGGCGCGGGTGCTGGAAGCGGCCGGCATCGCGGTTTCGCAGGTCAACAAGGTGGCCGAAGGGCGGCCGCACATCGTCGACCGTATCAAGGACGGCGAGGTGGCGTTGATCTTCAATACCACCGAGGGGCTGCAGTCCTTGAAGGACAGCCAGTCGATCCGCGCATCGGCGCTTTACGGCCGCGTGCCCTATTTCACCACGGCGGCGGCGAGCATTGCGTCGGTTGCGGCAATCGGGTCGCTGAGCAGGCACCCGCTTGAAGTGCGGCCACTCCAGTCCTATCATAACACATTCCGGGGTTGACGTTCGGCATCCACCATCTGGTGCGATGCGGTACGGCAGCCCCGGTTTTTCGGCTTTGGACGGCTGGCCCGGCAGCACATTCTGCCAGCAACCGGCCATCGCCGCGTTTGAAGAAAGATGAGTGAACGCCAATGGCAACGATTGAAAAGGTGCCGATGCTGGCCACCGGCCATGCCATCCTTGTGGAAACGCTGCGCCGCCTGAAGGAGGAGGAGCGTCCTGAAGTGGTGGAAGCCATCGAAGTGGCTCGTGCCCACGGCGATCTTTCCGAGAATGCCGAATATCATGCTGCCAAGGAGCGGCAGGGCCATATCGAGAGCCAGGTGTTCGACCTGGAAGACAAGCTGGCGCGGGCGATCATCATCGATCCGACAACGCTGTCGGGGGACCGGGTGGTGTTCGGTGCTACCGTGCACCTGCTCGATGAGGACGACAAGAAGGTCACCTACCAGATCGTCGGCCAGATGGAGGCGGATGCGCGGGTGGCGCGGATCAGCTTCAACTCGCCGCTCGGCCGTGCGCTGATCGGCCGCCGCGTGGGCGAAGAGGTCGAGGTCAACACCCCCTCGGGCGATCGCTACTACACGATCGAAAGCGTCGAGTTCATCTGATGAGGCATTGTGGCGGGGGGCGGGCATGAAGCCCTTCAAGCCCCCCAGCCCGATGGCCACCAACGGCCTCATCCTGCTGTGCGTGGCGGTGCAGGGGGCGCTGCTGATCGGCGGCCGCGGTTTCGATGCTGCCGTGATCGCGCGCTATGGGCTGGTGCCGGCGCGCATCTCGGCGGTGCTGGCCGGTGTCGAGCCCGCGGGGTCGCTCGGGATCGGCATCACCCACATGTTCCTGCATTCGGGGCTGCTGCATCTCGGGCTCAACATGCTCTTCCTTGCCTGGGTCGGCCGCTATGTCGAGTGGGTGACCGGCAAGGCCGGGCTGCTGGCGCTGTTCGTGGCTGGCGGGTTGATCGGCGGTGCGGCGCAATGGTTTGCCGATCCGGCGAGCATGGCGCCGGTGATCGGCGCCTCGGGCGCCATCGCTGGTGTGATCGGGGCCTATGCGGTGCGCTTTCCCACGGCGCGGATTACCCTGCTGGTGCCGATCATCATCATTCCCTTGATCTTCAGGGTTCCCGCCGTCGTCTTTGCTGCGGTATGGTTCGGCATCCAGCTGCTTCAGGGCGCCTGGGAAAAGCTGAGCCCCGGCATGGGCGGCGGCATCGCATGGTGGGCGCATATTGGCGGCTTCGTCGCGGGGCTGGCGCTGCTGCCCGTTTTTCTGCTATTTGCTCCGGCCCAGCCACCACCCAGACCCGAGTGGCGGCGCGGACCATGGGACCTTCCCGACTGACATGATCGACGATACCGGACATGACACGCAAGCGCCGGGCCATAAGGAAACCGGCCCGCAGCTTATCGCGCGCTATCTGAAGCACCTCGGCACCGGCGCGGGCGTATACCGCATGCTCAACGCGGCGGGCGATGTGATCTATGTCGGCAAGGCGCGCAATCTGAAGGCGCGGGTGCAGAACTATACGCGCCTTGCCGGCCACACCAGCCGCATCGCGCGGATGATCGCCTCGACCGCATCGATGGAATTCGTCACCACGGCGACGGAGTCCGAGGCGCTGCTGCTCGAAGCCAACCTGATCAAGCGCTTCCGGCCCTATTTCAACGTGCTGCTGCGCGATGACAAGTCGTTCCCCTACATCCTGATTTCGCGCGAGCATCGGGCGCCGCAGATCATGAAGCATCGAGGGAGCCGCAACGTGAAGGGCGAATATTTCGG